>DASSPF010000085.1:0-13141 GCA_035699805.1 Candidatus Limnocylindria bacterium
GTTCACCGGACGGGTCGATGAGGCCACCAAGCGGCAGCTGCTCGCCTCGGCCCGCGGTCTCATCTTCCCGGCCGAGGACGACTTCGGGATCGTCTGCGTGGAGGCGCTCGCGTCGGGCGCGCCCGTCGTCGCGCTCGGCAAGGGCGGCGCGCGGGAGATCGTGCGCGACGGCGTCGATGGCGCCCTCGTCGACGAGCCCGACCCGGACCGGTTCGCGGCCGCGGTCGAGCAGATCGAGGCGGCGAGATGGGACCGCGAGGCGCTGCGGACGTCGGCGCGGCGCTTCGATGTCGCGCGCTTCCGCGACCGGCTCGCGGCGATCACGGCGCGAGCCGCGGCCGACGGGCGGTCGCGCTGATGGCCGGCTGGACGCCCGGGCGCCTCCTGCGCGGCGCGCGAAAGCACGCCCTGGAGGCCGCGCTCGACGCGGCGGTCGTCGCGCTCTGCTACCTGCTGGTGACCGGCGTCCGACTGGGTGGTCGCATCGACGCGCCGGAGCACACCTCCGCCGTGCTCGTGGCGCTCGGTGCCGGCGCGCTGCAGGTCGCCGCGAACATCGTCTTCGACGTGTACTGGCGCGACTGGGCGGTGGCCGCGCTCGAGGACCTCGTGGCGATCGCGAAGGCGAGCGTGGTCGTGGCGGCCGGGCTCCTCCTGTTCAATCTCGTCACCGCCGAGCATCCGATCCCCATGACCGCCATCCTTCCCGGCCTCGGCCTGGTCATCCTGGCCGAGGGGGCGATCAAGATCCGCCCGCGCTGGCGCCAGATCGCCGGCGCCGCGTTCGGCGGTACCCGTGGCAAGGACGGCGCCATCATCGTGGGCGCCGGTCACACCGGCGCGCTCCTGGCGCGCGATCTGTCGGACGGCAGCCGTGGCACCCGCGTGATCTGCTTCGTTGACGACGATCCACACAAGCACGGCACGTACGTGCGCGGAGCGCGGGTGGAGGGCACCGTCGCGGACCTGCCCGCGCTCATCGCCCGCCATGCGCCGGCGGTGGTCGTGATCGCCATCGCCGATCCGCCGGCGGATCTGGTCAGGCGGGTGCTCGAAGCGTCGCGCAACAGCAGCGTGCGGGTGCGTCGGGTCGGCGGGTTCCGCATCAGCACCGCCGATCGCAGCCCGCTCCGCCCGATCGACATCGACGAGCTGCTGCAGCGCGACCCCGTCCGCCTCGACAGCGCCGGCACGCGCTCGTTCCTCGAAGGCAAGCGGGTGCTTGTCACCGGCGCCGCCGGATCGATCGGCAGCGTGCTCGCGCGCCGTGCGCTGGAGGTGTCGCCGGCCGAGGTCGCGCTCCTCGATCAGAACGAGAGCGGCCTGCATGACGTCATGGCGGGCCTGCCCCCAGCATCGCCGACCCGCTTGGTCCTCGGCGACGTACGCGATCGGATGGATATCGCGCGCGCCGTCGCGCTCATCCGGCCCGACGTCGTATTCCATGCCGCCGCGTACAAGCATGTCCCGATCCTCGAGAGCGCGCCGCTCGCGGGCATCGTGACGAACGTGCTCGGGACCGCGTCGGCGTTCGCGGCGTTCGACGACGCCGGGGTGGAGGCGGTCGTCTTCGTCTCGAGCGACAAGGCCGTCGCGCCATCCAGCGTCCTCGGTCTCACGAAGCGATTCGGCGAGCTGCTGACCCTGGCCTACGCCCGCGCGACCGGACGGCGCTGGTCGGTCGTGCGCTTCGGCAACGTCCTCGGATCCTCGGGCAGCGTCGTCCCGGTGTTCACGCGCCAGATCGACGACGGCGGTCCGGTGACGGTGACCGATGCCGCGGCGACGCGCTATTTCATGACCATCCCCGAGGCTGTCGGCCTGGTCATCCAGGCGGCCTCGGACGCGCGGCCGGGCGACCTGCTGCTGCTCGACATGGGCGCTCCGGTGAAGATCCTCGATCTCGCGCGGCAGATGATCTGGCTGCGCGGGCTGCGCACGCCCGAGGACATCGAGATCGCTGTCACCGGTCTGCGGCCCGGTGAGAAGCTGCATGAAGAGCTCTGGCTGCCGAGCGAAGAGCCGCGGCCCACGTCACATCCTCGCGTCCTGCGGGCGACCGGCCGCCTCGAGGCGCCTCCGCTCGACGACCTGCACGCCGCCACGCGCCGCATCGCGGACGCGGCGCGGGAGGGCGACGCGGCGCGCGCGCTCGCGGAGCTCCGCGCGGTCGTCGGCGCGGCGGGCCGCGCCACCTAGCACCGCCGTCGTGGGCGTTGTCTAATCTGCCCGTGGGCGTCGCGCCGGATCTGCTCAGGGATCTGCTCTGCCCCGTCGATCGCGGGAGCATCCGCGAGGACGGCGAGCGCCTGATCTGCGCGACGTGCGGTCGGCGCTATCCGGTCCGCGATGGGATCCCGGTGATGCTGGAGCACGAGGCCGAGCGACCGGCGAGGTGACGCCGCGGCTCCTGCTCGTCCATCGCGCCCGCTCATCATTCGTCCGTGACGACGTCGAGATCCTCCGCCGTCACTTCGAGGTGATCGAGCTCGAAGCGCGCGCGCCGCTTACCCCCGCGCCATGGACCATCGTGCGGGCCGTCGCACGGGCGGACATCGTGCTGTGCTGGTTCGCGTCGTGGCACGCGGTCGTGCCGCTCCTGCTGGCGCGTGCCCTCGGGCGGCCGGGCGTGGTCATCGTCGGTGGATACGACGTCGCCGCGATGCCGGAGATCGGCTATGGGCTCCAGCGTGGGGGAGCGTCGCGGGCGCTCTCGCGACTGGCGCTGCGCGCGGCGGCCCGTGTCGTCCCGTTCTCGCGCGCCGCGCTCGGCGAGGCTCGGGCCAACGCCGGGGTGCCCGAGGGCAAGCTCGCGCTGGTGCCGCTCGGGGTCGCGGACACCGGTGCGGTGCCGCTCGGGACGCGCGACATCGCCCTGAGCGTCGCCCGCGTGGACGAGAGCAATCTGACGCGCAAGGGCCTGGACGAGACGGCGCGCACCGCGCGGCTCCTCGCTCCGGCCGAGACCGTGATCGCCGGCGAGATCGCCGACGCGGCCGTCGCGGCCCGGCTGCGCGCCCTCGGCGGATCGACGCTGCGGCTCGCCGGCCGGGTGAGCGACGCCGAGCTCGCGGCACTGTACGCACGGGCGGCGGCGTACCTGCAGCTCTCACGGCACGAGGGCTTCGGCATGTCCGTCGCGGAAGCGATGCGCGCCGGCTGCGTGCCGGTGGTGACGCGGGTCGGGTCGCTGCCCGAGCTGGTCGGCGACCTTGGCGAATACGTCGCATCACCCGAGGAGGCGGCCGCCGCGGTGCGGCGCGCGCGCGACGCCCCACCCGATCGCCGGAGCGCGATCGCGGCGCGCATCCGCACTGAGTACCCGCTCGAGCGCCGCGCCCAGCTGCTGCCGGAGCTGCTCTTCAGTCTCCTCGACGGAGGCTCGCCGCCGCGGCGTTGACGGCCGCCGGATCGTCACCGCAGACGGCGAAGAAGTTCAGACAGCGCTCGCTCGCGTCGCCCAGGAAGAACGGCCAGCTCGCCGCATCGGGCTCGGGCACGCCCGGTCCGTCGCTCGTGCGTCGCGCGATCAGGCTCCGCAGCGCGGCGCGCAGGCCGTGCGGGAGCAGGCGTCGGCCGGCGGCGCGGGCGCGCGATTCGCCGATCCCGACGGCCCACTCGCGCAGGTACCGCTCGTGGAGGTCGGGCCGGCCATGCGTGCCCATGATGACCACCGCCGGGTACGCCGCGCTGAGCTCGGCGGCCAGGCCGGCGTGGTCGTACTCGCGGAAGTGATCGGGGTTCCACGGCTTCTGGCCGGGGCGCAGCCGGTTCACGCGATTTGGTGTGGAGATGAGCGTGAGCGCATGCGGGCCTGCGACCCGCCGGAGCTCCGCGAGGAGCCGCGACGGATGCGGCACGTGCTCGATGACCTCGAAACAGGCGAGCAGATCGAACAGACCGTCACGGAGGGCGAGGTTCTCGACGTCCATCGCCGCCCAGCGCACCTCGGCGTCGGTCGTCGCCACCTCGCGCAGGGCTCCCGGGTCCAGGTCGACGGCGACCACACGTGCCGCACCGGCAGCGCGGAAGAGCCAGGCGCCGTGGCCGCTCCCGCATCCGGCGTCGAGCACGGCGCGGTCGCGCGCGAGGCGTGCGGAGGACACATAGGTGGTGAGGACACGCGTGAACTCGAGGTCGCCCAGATGCGATGGGCGAGGCGGCAGCGGCACGCGACTACTCTACCGGCGGATGCTGTTCGCACCCGCCGCGACGCTCACGTTCGCGACGAAGCTCGCCACGTTCGTGATCACCGCGGTCACCGCGGTCGTGCTCGCGCGAGCGCTCGGCCCGGCGGCGCGCGGCGAGTACGCGCTGCTGATCCTCATCCCGACGGCCGTGGTGACCATCGTCAACGCCGGATTCGGCACGGCGATCGTGATGACGGTGGGCCGAGACGAGCGCCGCGCGGGCTCGTCGCTGACGCACGCGGTGATCTTCAGCGCCGTCGCGAGCGTCGCCGGTTGGATCGGGGCGCTCGCGACGCTGCCGCTGTGGCGCGGCGCCGTCTCCAGCCCGTCCGCGGGCCTTCTGCTCGTCGCGCTCGGCGCCGTCCCCGCGCTGCTCCTCTACGGGATGGTGATGTCGGCCATCCAGGGCCGACGCGCGTTCGGCACCACCTCCGCGCTCATCCTGTTCTCCTACGTCCTGCAGCTGATCGTCCAGGTCGGCCTCGTGGTGATCGCGGGCTTCGGTCTCGACGGCGCGGTGTGGGGGTTCGTGATCGCCCACGGTCTGCTGGTGGGCGTCGCCCTGGCCGTGGCGGTGCGGCGATCGCCGCTCGCGCGCCCGGACCCGACCCTCTTCCGCGAGCAGCTCGCGTTCGGCGCCGTCACGTACGCCGGCACGCTCGCCTGGCTCGTGCTGTCGCGCGCGGGTCTGGCCGTCAGCGGTGCGCTCCTCGCCCCGGACGAGGTCGGCCGCCTGGCGGTGGCGCTCACGCTGGTGGACGTGCTGCTCTACGCGGCTGACTCCGTCGCGTTCGCGCTCGCGCCGCATGCCGCCGCCACCGGCGGGCTGCCGTTCCGCGCGACCGGGGCAGCGCTCCGCGCGGTCGTCGCGGTATCCGCGGCCGGCGCGATCGTCCTCTTCGTGCTCGCCGACGCGATCGTCCCGGTCCTGTTCGGCCACGAATACGCCGGCGCGGCCTCCGCGGTCCGGTGGCTCTTGCCCGGCATCGTCGCCGCGGGCGTCGCGCGCGTCATCACCACCGACCTCAACGCCCGTGGCCGCGAGCGCGCCAGTCTGGCCGCCCTCGCGGTCGCGGCCCTCGCGGGCGCGTCGCTCGCGGTCGTGCTCACGCGGGCCGCCGCGATCGACGGTGCGGCCGCGGCGACGTCGGCGGGGTTCCTCGTGGCTGCCATAGCGCTCGCCGCGGGGGAGCGCTGACTCAGCGACGAACGAGCGACGCGATCGTGCGGGCGATGATCGCGAGGTCCCCGGCGAGGGAGCGCTCGCGGACGTAGGCCTGGTCTATGGCGAGCTTGCGCGGCAGCACCTCACGGAGGTACGAGCCCTCGGGGTCGCGCGGATCGAGCATCCGATCCTCGTCGCGGAACGCGAGCTGCGCCGGACCCGTGATCCCCGGCCGCACCGTGAGGACGGCACGCTCGCCCTCCGAGTAGTGAGCGACGACTCTGGGGTCCTCGGGCCGCGGACCCACCAGGCTCATGTCGCCGCGGATCACGTTCCAGAGCTGCGGCAGCTCGTCGAGGCGTGTTCGACGGAGCGCGCGGCCCAGACCGGTGACGCGCTGGTCACCGCGGGCGGTGATCGCCGAACCAGTTGACGCGTCCGCGCGCATCGACCGGAGCTTGTACATCGTGAACACCGCTCCGGTGCGCCCAACGCGCGTCGCGCGGTGCAGCGCCGGGCCGCGCGAGGTGAGGCGCACCGCGACCATCAGGGCTGCGATCAGCGGCGCCGAGACGACGAGGATCGGCAGGGCGAGGGCCAGGTCGAGCGCGCGCTTCACCGCCGGAGCGCCCGCGCCGTGTCCCGGACCGCGTCGATCACGTGCGCGACGTCGGCGTCGGTGAGCGCGGAGTAGATCGGCAGTGACAGCACCCGGGGATACTCGGCCGAGGCGACCGGGAACGACGCCTCCTCGAGCCGGTACGTCTCGCGCCAATACGGGTGCAGGTGCAGCGGGATGAAGTGCACGCTCGCGCCGACACCGCGCTCGCCGAGCGCGGTGATGAACGCGGCGCGGTCGGAGACGAGGCGCTCGGGTCGCAGGCGGATGACGAACAGCTGCCATGCCGAGCGGTGCGCGCCGTCGTCCGCCGCAGGGAGCTCGATCTCCACCACGTCTGCCAGCGCCTCGCGATACCGCGAGGCCACGGCCGCGCGGCGGCGCTGCATCTCATCCACACGCGCGAGCTGGACGCGGCCGAGCGCCGCGGCGATGTCGGTGAGGTTGTACTTGTACCCCGGGGCGATGACCTCATAGCGCCACGAGCCCTCGGCGGTGTATCGCTTCCACGCGTCGTGGCTGATCCCGTGCAGGGACATGACCTCGGCCCGGTCTGCCCAGCGCGCCGCATCCGTCACGAGCATGCCGCCCTCACCCGTCGTCAGCGTCTTCGTCGCATAGAAGGAGAACGCCGTGATGTCGGCCCACGTCCCGATGCGTCTGCCATGGAGGTCTGCGGGAAGCGCGTGCGCCGCATCGTCGACGAGCACGACGCCGCGGGAGCCCACGAGGTCACGCAGCCCGCGCCAGTCGCAGGGACGGCCGCCGATGTCCACGCCGATGATCGCCTTGGTGCGCTCCGTGAGCGCACGCTCCACCAGCAGTACGTCGATGTTGAGGTCGTCCGGCCGCACATCCACGAAGACCGGCCGCGCCCCCAGGTAGCGCACGACCTCGGCCGATGCGGTGAAGGTCCAGGTCGGTACGATGACCTCGTCGCCTGGACCGACGCCGATGGCCTCGAGGGCCAGGTGCAGCGCCGCGGTCCCTGAGTTCACCCCGATCGCACGTGCCGCACCGACGTACGACGCGAACTCCCGCTCGAAGGCCTTCGCCTCCGGACCCGTCGTCAGCCAGCCGGAGCGCAGCACCGCCACGACGGCGTCGATCTCGCGATCCGTCAGATCGGGGCGCGCGAACGGGACCTTCACCGTGCTTCCCGGAGCACGACGAGGAGATGCGTCCGCAGGGGCGGGATGGCCTCCAGCGCCCGTGACAGCGCCGCGAGGCGCGGGCCGATCCGCCGCGCGAGCGGGGGCGCGAGCGTCACCGTCCGCACATCGAGGGAGAAGCGGGGGAACAGCGCCCGCACATCCTCACCACCCAGCGCCACCGTGCGGCTGCGGCGAGAGGTGCGGCGCATGTCGTACCACACGATCGCGCCGCCGGGGCGCACGACGCGCGCCATCTCCCGAGCGGCCGCGGCGCGCATCGCGCCGTCGAGCATCGACGAGAAGGTCGTGAACTGCCCCACGATGTCGAACGACCGGTCGGCGAAGGGCAGCGCGGATGCGTCGGCGAGGATGACGCTCGAGCGAAGTGGCTCCGGCACGTGCGACAGCCGCTCCGCCGAGATGTCCACCCCGCGCATGCGATCGGGTCGTGCGCCGAGGATCGCGAGATCCTCGAGGATCGCACCGCGCCCGCAGCCCACCTCGAGGATCGTCCTGCCGGACAGGGGGAGCAGCCCCGCGGCCGCAAACGCGTCACGAAGCTCCATGCGAAGACGCTCGCGCGCGCCGCGCTCCTCGGGCGCGTCGGGGTGGTAGCGCAGGCGGATGGCCGCGTCGGCGTCGCGGCGCCGATACTCCTCCTGGATCCGCGCGCGCTCCTCTGCCATAGAGTTCGGCCGTGTCACCGTCGGCAGACTACCCGCGCCGCGTGCGCATCGTCACGCAGTACTTCTGGCCCGAGCCGGGCGCGCCGTCGGTGCGCTACGCGGCCATCGTGCGCACGCTCGTATCGCTCGGTGTCGACGTGACGGTGCTGACCGGCATCCCGAGCTATCCGACCGGGCGCGTCGCGCCCGGCTATGCCGCACTTCGACCCATGACCGAGGAGCACGACGGGGCGCGCATCCAGCGTCTCCCGCTCCTTCCATACGGCGGGCAGAACAAGTGGCTGCGTCTCGCCAACCACGGATCCTTCGCCACGTCGGTGCTCCTCAGCGCGATGCGCGCCCATCCGGTGGATCTCGTCATCACCGAATCGCCGCCGCTCCCGCTCGCCCTCGGCGGCGCGGCGATCGCTCGCCGCGGCCGCGCGCCGATGGTCCTCTACGTCGCGGACGCGTGGCCCGATGTCGCGATCGCGATGGGCGCGCTGCGCGAGGGCTGGCTCGCGGATCGTCTGCGCTCGCTCGAGTCGGCGGCGTACCGTGCCGCATGGCGCATCACCGTACCCACGGACGGGCTCTACGCGAAGATCGCGGCACACCCCGCCGGCGGTGCGGCCAAGACGCTGCTCCTCCCGAATGGCGTCGACCACGGCATCTTCCACCCCGTCGACCCGGCGGAGTGCGGTGAGGAACGGGCCGCGCTCGGCGACCTCGCCGACCGCGCGCTCTTCATCTACGCCGGCACCATCGGCCATGCCCAGGCGCTCGACACCATCCTCGACTGCGCGATCCTGCTGCGCGACCAGCCCGAGATCGGCTTCGCGCTCCTTGGTGACGGTCCCGAGCGCGCGCGCCTCGAGGCGCGTGCGAGCGCGGCCGGTCTGGGGAACGTGCGCTTCCTTGGGGCGGTCCCGCCTGAGCAGGTCGCTCGCTATCTCGCCCTGGCCCGCGCGAGCATCGCGCCCCTGCGGGACGTCGCGCTGTTCGAAGCGACGCGGCCGGCGAAGATCCTTCCGTCGCTCGCGTGCGCCAGGCCGGTGGTCTTCTGCGGCCGCGGCGAGATGGCCGCGCTGCTCGAACGCGAGCGCGCCGGGCTGGTCGTGCCGCCGGAGGACGCCACCGCGCTCGCTGCGGCGGTGCGATCGCTCGCGGCCGCTCCGGCCGAGGCGCGCGCGATGGGTGAGCGTGGGCGAGCATGGGCATTACGGGAGTTCGACTTCACCGCCTTGGTGCGGCGTTGGTTCGAGAGCCTCAGCGCAGCGCTGCCACGCCGAGCCCGCGGTAGCTGAAGCCGAGCGTCCGCAGCGCGTCGGCCTCGAAGGCCCTCCGGCAGTCGACGAATACGCGCCGGCGCATCTGTCCACCGAGCGCGGCCCAATCGGCGTCGCGATATTCGCCGTGCGGGATCACCACCACGACCGCGTCGGCGCCGCGGATCGCCTCGGCCAGTGCGTCGCGCGTGACGAAAGGGTCGTGGCGCGCGACGACCGCACCCGCACGCTCGAGCTCGGCGGCCACGCGTGGGCCCGGCGCGTTGCGCTCGTCATCCGAGCTGGCCTCATATGTCAGGCCGAGCACGGCGACCGTGGCGCCGCGCGCGGCCACGCCGTCGTCGCTCAGGGCCTGCAGTGTGATCCGCGCGGCGTGGGCCGGCATGGATTCGTTGAGCGCGCGCGCGCCTTCGATGAGCGCGCGCGACGCATCCGCGGGGAGCGTGGAGACGAGGAGCCACGGATCCTTGGGCAGGCAATGGCCGCCGACGCCGGCGCCGGGATCGAGGATGAGCGGCTGGTCGGCCCAGAGACGGTTGATCTGATCGCGGACCTTGCGTACGTCCACACCCGCGTGGTCGCTGATCACCGCGAGCTGGTTCGCGAGCGCGATCTGCACGTCGCGCGCGGCGTTCTCCGCGGTCTTGATGACCTCCGCCGTCTCCCAATCCGTGACCACCAGGTCGGCCTGCACCACGTTCGCGTACAGCTCCGTGGCGAGCGCGCCGACCCGCGGATCGGCGACCCCGATGAGCCGCGACATCCCGCGGAGGTTGCGGAGCAGGCGGCCCGGACGGACGCGTTCGGGACAATGCACGACCGCGACATCCGGAGCGAAGAGCGGCGCGACGATCTCGCGCATGGTCCGCGGCGCGACCGTGGACTCGATGACCACCAGACCGGGCCGCGCGAGGTGACCCGAGATCGTTCGGCACGCGCCCTGGAGCTGCCGCGTGTCCGGCGCGTGCCCCTGCAGCGGGGTGTCCACGGCGACGATCGCGATGTCCCGCCCGGACGCCAGAGCCGTCTCCGTCGTCACCGTGAAGCGGCCGCTGGAGAGGGCGGCGCGCAGCAGCGCCTCGAGCCCGGGCTCGCTCGTCGCGAGCGGCAGCTCGCCCCGCTGGAGCGCGTCGACGCGAGCGCGCTGGGGATCGAGCCCCACGACCTCGAAGCCCGCGGCTGCGAACGAGACGGCGACGGGCACGCCGACGTAGCCGAGGCCGACGACGACGATGCGCGCCTGCTTCTCGGCGATGCGCGTACGGAGGAGCTCGAGGTCGCTCACTGGCGACAGGCTACCGGGTGCGGGTAGCGAGGAGGCGTCGGCGCGATCGGCGAGCGCAGAGGGCGTTGTGGCACGATGCGGACGGTGACGCCGGCACACCGTGCGCGACCCGAGGATCCGGTCCCGGGCCGGCGCGCGCTCTTCGCCGGGCTCGCTGCCGGGCTGCTCGTCGCGCTTGGTGGCGTCCCGCGCATCCTCCTCGCCGCGGGAGCGCTGCCGGAGGTCCTCCGCCCGTTCATCTGGAGTGACGCCCTGTTCGTGTATCTGCGCGGCCTCTCCGGTGGGCGGCTGCCGTATGTCGACACGCCCTTCGAATACCCACCGCTCATCGGTCTCGTCTCAGGGGTGCTGTCGCTGGTCTCCAGCGGCCCGGTGCCGTTCGTCGCCGCGTGGGTCGCCATCGTCGCGGTCGCCGCGGGATGTGCCGGCACGCTGCTCGCGCGCGCGAGCGGCGGAGGTCGTGTCTGGTGGTGGGTGCTCGCGCCGCAGCTCGTGCTGCTCGGCACGGTGAACTTCGACCTCGTGCCCACGGCGCTCCTCGTCGCCGCGATCGTGCTCGCACGGTCACGGCGTGACGCGCTGGCGATGCTCGCCCTGGCCGTGGGAGCGGTCGCGAAGCTGTTCCCGGCGGCCTCCGCGCCGATCCTCCTCCTGCGCGCGAGCGATCGGCTGCGCGCGGCCGTCATCTTCACGGTCGTCGCGGCGCTGTTCTACCTGCCGACCGCCCTGCAGCCACACCCCAGCGCCGCGGGCATCGGCTTCTACGCCGTCGGCATCCGCTCGAACCTCGACTCGATCTGGGGCCTCGCCGAGCGTCTGCTCGACGTGGTCGGCGTCTCGAACGCGGGGCTCGTGGTGCTGGCGATCACGCTCGCGGGCCTGGCGCTCACCTATGTCGGGCGCGTGCTCCCCGCGGCGCTGCGAGCGTCCGATCCGGCGATCGGCATCGGGATGGCCACGGTCGCCCTGCTGCTCTGGTCACGCCTCTTCTCGCCCCAGTACTCGCTCTGGGTGCTGCCGCTCTTCGTACTGCTCGGCCTGCGCCGGCGGACGTACGCGCTGCTCGCGGCGGCCGATGTCGGCGTCTTCATCACGATCTATCCCCTCACGCTCGTCCCGCGCGACGCGACCGATGCGGTCGGCGCCGCGCTCCTCGGTGCGCTCGGCGCGTGCGTGGTGCTGCGCCACGTCGCGCTGCTGGCGATGTGGCGGGAGCTCGGCTCACGCGCGCGGGAGCAGACGGCGTAGGCGGGGGTCGAGACCGAGGGCCGCGCTCGGATCGGCGGCCAGGCCGTCCAGCGTGCCGACCCAGATCGCGAGCAGCACCTGGCCCTGCAGATACGTGTACGTGTAGTGGTCGGTGAGCACGGCGGGCAGGAACGCGACGAAGATCGCGACCGCGCGCAGATCGCGGCGCGCACGCCAGCCAAGTGTGACCAGCAGCGCGACCGCGAGCGCGCCGCCGATCACGCCGCCCTCGACCGCGGCCACCAGGGGGAGCGCGTGACCGGGCTGGTACCCGAAGCGCGGCGGATCGGGAAAGCGCTCTGCCAGCGCGAAGACCGAGCGGCCGGGTCCGACGCCGGTGAGCGGCGCCTCGGCGATGAGCGTCCAGGCCTGTTCGGTGATGGTGTCCCGCCCGCTCACCGAAAGGGTGGCGCGGTGCTGCCATCCGTCGAAGAACAGGGCGGCCGGGATCGCCGCGCCGATGACGAGGCAGGCCGCGGCACGCATGACCCGGCGGCGGTCGGTGCCGAGACCCGCGACCAGCGCGGCGACGGCGAGCGCGAGCCCGAGGGCCGCGCCGCGCGAGAAGGTCATCCCGACGAGCGCCGCGGCCAGGCCGCCGGCCGCGAAGAACACGGTCGCGCGGACGCGCTCGAGCCCCTCGCGCACCAGCAGTGGGGCGGCCACCAGGCCCAGGCCGGCCAGGAGCGGGAGCGCGTGCAGTGTGCCGCGCGGACTCGCGACGCTGCCATAGAGCAGGAGCGGGTCGGCGACCTCGCCGAAGCTCGGCAGGCCGAGTGGCGCACCCCGGACCATCTGACCAAGCCCGAGTCCCACCTCGGCGAGCGACACGAGCCCGAGCATCGCCGCGGGGAGGATGCGCTCGTCGCGCCCCAGCCGCGACAGGCCGTAGCTGAGTGCGGTGGCGCCGGCGAAGCGGGCGACCGTCTGGAGGCCCTGTGCCGACGGATGGAACACGAGCGCCACCGCGAGGCTCGCCGTGAGGGCGAAGAGCAGTGTCGTTCCGGTTCCGGGACGCGGACCGCGTGCGAGGAGCGCCGCGATCGCCGCGAGCGCGGCGACCGTGAGGGTCACGTCGGCCGGGTACACGATCAGCCGGTAGTAGAAGGTGGGCCCTGGTCCGAGGTCCGCGAGGGGGACGGGGAACGCGAAGACGAGCAGCGTGATCGTCGCTGCCACCACCATGATCGGGCGCGCGGGCGAGCGTCTCACCTGACGCTCGCGATAGTGCCATCGTCGGCGCCGTCGTATCGTCCGGTGCGTTGAGCGAACGACAGGACGGCGACGGCCCCGCGCCGCGCCGCGTGCGCCTCGATATGCACACCCACAGCGAGTACTCGCCCGATAGCCGCACGCCGCTCGCGGATCAGGCGGCGGCGCTCGTTGCGGCGGGGATCGACGTGGTCTGCGCCACCGACCACAACACCATCGAGGGGGCGCTGCGGCTGCGCGACATGGCGGTGCCGGGCCTGCGCGTCATCGTCGGCGAGGAGGTCTCCACGCGGGACGGGGAGATCATCGGTCTG
>DASSPF010000086.1:0-4128 GCA_035699805.1 Candidatus Limnocylindria bacterium
GTTCTAGTGGCCGAGAGCATCCGGCGGTACGAATATGACGTCGTCGTCATCGGTGCGGGCGGCGCGGGGCTGCGCGCCGCGATCGAGGCGAAGACCATGGGCGTCCGCACCGCGCTCATCTGCAAGTCGCTCCTCGGGAAAGCGCACACCGTCATGGCCGAGGGTGGCATCGCCGCGGCGATGGGGAACGTGTGGAAGGAGGACAACTGGAAGGTCCACTTCCGCGACACCATGCGCGGCGGCAAGCTCCTGAACAACTGGCGCATGGCGCAGATCCACGCGCAGGAGGCGCCCGACCGCGTCCTGGAGCTCGAGGAGTGGGGCGCGCTCTTCGACCGCACGAACGACGGGCTCATCCTCCAACGGGACTTCGGCGGTCATCGCTACGCGCGTCTCGCGCACGTCGGCGACCGCACCGGCCTGGAGATGATCCGCACGCTCCAGCAGCACGCCGTCCACCAGGGCATCGACGTCTTCATGGAGACGACGATGTACCGGCTGCTCAAGGAGGACGGCCGCGTCTCGGGCGTGATCGGGTATGAGCGTCAGAGTGGTGCGCTCGTGCTGTTCCGCGCCAAGGCGGTCGTGCTCGCGACCGGCGGAGTGGGGAAGGCCTGGAAGATCACCTCCAACTCGTGGGAGTACACCGGCGATGGCTTCGGCATGGCGCTCGACGCCGGGGCGGATCTCATGGACCTCGAGATGACCCAGTTCCATCCGACCGGGATGGTCTGGCCCACGAGCGTCCGCGGCCTGCTGGTGACCGAAGGCGTGCGCGGCGACGGTGGCACGCTCCGGAACGCGAGCGGCGAGCGCTTCATGTTCAACTACATCCCGGCGTTCTTCCGCGCCGAGACCGCTGACACCGAGGCGGAGGCCGACCGCTGGTACGAGGACAAGAAGAACAACCGCCGCACCCCGGATCTGCTGCCCCGCGACGAGGTCGCGCGGGCGATCAACGCCGAGGTGAAGGCCGGCCGCGGGAGCCCGCATGGCGGCGTGTTCCTGGACATCGCCACGCGCCGGTCGGCGGACTACATCAAGCGCCGGCTGCCGTCGATGTACCACCAATTCATGCAGCTCGCCGGCGTGGACATCACCAAGACGGCGATGGAGGTGGGTCCCACCCTGCACTACATCATGGGCGGCGTCCGCGTCGACGCCGACTCCACCCAGTCGAGCGTGCCCGGGCTCTTTGCCGCAGGCGAGGTCGCCGCCGGCATGCATGGGGCCAACCGGCTGGGCGGCAACTCGCTCTCCGATCTCCTTGTCTTCGGGCGTCGTGCCGGCCTCTATGCGGCCGAGTACGCCAAGCGTCTTGCGCGCATGCCCGCCCTCGATGAGACCGAGGTCGAGCGGCTGGCCACGGACATCACGGCGCCCCTCGAGCGCCGCGAGGGTGAGAACGCCTACGCCCTGCACACCGAGCTCACCGAGACGATGCAGGAGCTGGTCGGCATCATCCGCACCCGGGATGAGCTCGCACAGGCGCTCGTACGGATCGACGCCCTTCGCGGTCGTGCGGAGCGTGCGGCCGTGAGCGGCGGGCGCACCTACAACCCCTCCTGGCACCTCGCGATCGACCTGCGCACGATGCTCCGTGTCGCTGAAGCGGTGGCGCGGTCGGCGCTCATGCGCGAGGAGAGCCGGGGCGGGCACACCCGCGACGACTTCCCCAAGCCGGACGGCGAGTGGGGGAAGAAGAACGTGGTCACGCGGCTGCGCGACGGGGCGCTCGATCTGCGCACGGAGCCGATCCCCGTGGTCCCCGAGGAGCTGCAGGTGCTGCTGGGCGAGGACAAGCCGACGGGGTCGGTCGCCGTTCCGGCGGCGGCGGGGGTGGATGGACATGGGTGATGTGACCATGCGCATCTTCCGCGGCGACCAGGACGGCGGCGAGATCGTCGAGTACACGGTCCCGACCGATCCGGGCATGGTCGTGCTCGACGTGGTGCACCGGATCCAGGCGACCGAGGCTCCGGACCTCGCGGTGCGATGGAACTGCAAGGCGGGGAAATGCGGATCGTGCAGCGCTGAGGTGAACGGCGCGCCGAAGCTCATGTGCATGACGCGGATGGACACGTTCGCGGAGGGCGAGCCCATCACGGTGACGCCGATGAAGACCTTCCCGGTGATCCGCGACCTCGTGACCGATGTGTCGTTCAACTACGAGGTCGCGAAGACCATCCCCGCCTTCCGGCCAAAGCCGAAGGAGGCCGACGGCACGCGCCGCATGTTCCAGGAGGACATCGAGCGTGTGCAGGAGTTCCACAAGTGCATCGAGTGCTTCCTCTGCCAGGACGTCTGCCACGTCATCCGCGACCACGAGGAGAACAAAGCGGCGTTCGCGGGGCCGCGCTTCTTCGTGCGGCTCGCCGCGCTCGAGATGCATCCCCTCGACACGAACGACCGCACCGAGCTCATCCGGCAGAAGCACGGCCTGGGCTTCTGCAACATCACCAAGTGCTGCACCGAGGTCTGCCCCGAGCACATCCACATCACCGACAACGCGATCATCCCGCTGAAAGAGCGCGTGGTGACGAGCACCTACGACCCCATCGGCTGGGCGCTGCGACGCATGCGCGGAAAGCCCGCGTCTTTGGGCGCCGGCGAGCCGGAGCCGCCGTCCGGATCGTGAGATGAGCGAGGAGCGGGTCTCGCATGACGAGCCGGACCCGCCTTCCAGCGAAGATCAGCGCGCGGGCTGGGGCAGCCGCCACGCGTTCCAGGTGGTCGCCGGCATCATCATGGCGCTGCTGCTGTTCGCCTTCGTCATCCAGCCGGCCGTGGCTCGCGGCGGACTGGGCGAGATCGTCATCGTCGCCGCCATCTTCCTGGCGATCATCCTCGTGGAGCGCTGGCTCCGGACCCGGTAGCGAGCGGGCCGGCTGATGCCCGCCTGACGCCGGGAGGCGCGACGGCGAGTGCTAGGCTGCCGCCCCGAGGGGCGAACGTGAAACCAGTTCCGCGCACCGCGGTCGTACTCGTCTGCGTCACCGTCGTTCTGGCGCTCCCGTACCTGGTGGTGGGGGCCATCGACGTCGCGAACGACCGCGTCCGCGTCGAGGTCGTGGCCGTCCTCCTCCTGCTCGCGTTCATCCTGTCGCTCCGGCCGATCCGCGTCCATCCGACCATCGAGCTCAGTCCATCGGACGTGGCCGTCCTCACCGGCATCGTGCTGCTCACGCCCGGCGCGGTCGCCCTCGTCGCGGCCGGTGGACGGCTCCTGACCGACGTCGTGGGGCGCAAGCGTCGCATCCAGGTGGTGCGCAACACCGCGGCGGTCGCGCTGGCGACGGGCATCGCCGCCTCGGCCTATCGGTTCGTCCTGAACGGTGCGGCGGTCGCCGGCGATGCCGCCGCGGCGACCATCGTTGCCGGGGTCGTCGCGGTCCTGGTGCTCGTCGGCCTGGACATCCTGCAGATCGTCGCGCTCCAGCGCGCGCTCGGCTCATTCACCTTCGACCGCGGCGCGCGCCAGTGGATCGCACGGACGGCACGAGCACAGCTGGTCTGGAGCCTCGCCGCCATCATCACGCTCGAGGTCGTCCTCATCGAGCCGTGGTTCCTCGTCCCTGGGATCCCGATCTTCATCGCGGGGTATGTCGACATCCGGGCGCGCTTCGCGGCCGAGCGGCGCGCACGGCTTCTCGCCATCCTCGTCGATATCGGCCACGCGGTCGCGATGTCCCTGGACCCGGTCACGGTGTTCCGCGAGGTCTTCGCTCAGGTCCGGAAGGCGCTCGACGTCGACGCGTTCTACGTCGCCATCGCCGACCAGCCACGGGGCACGCTCTCCTTCCGCTACCTGTACGAGAACGGCCACGAGATCGAGCCGGAGGAGAGTCCCATCGAGGGCACCCTCGCGGGCATCTGTATCGCGCGCGATGCGCCGCTCCTCCTGCGGGACGTGGACCGTGACCGCGCCCGTCTCGGCCTGCCAGAGCGCAGCGCCTGGGGCACGCTCGTCGAGCGCTCGCTGATGGTCGCGCCCCTGCGCCTC
The DNA here is from genome assembly GCA_035699805.1 of Candidatus Limnocylindria bacterium. GTDB lineage: Bacteria > Chloroflexota > Limnocylindria > P2-11E > P2-11E > CF-39. The sequence continues at coordinate 4,004 of DASSPF010000086.1, forward strand.
CAGGGACGTCCCATCGGCGCGATCTCGGTCCAGAGCGTGCGGGCGAACGCGTACGACGAGGGAGACCTGGAGCTCCTCGCGGCGATCGGCAACGAGGCGGCGACCGCCATCGAGCGGGCCGACCT
>DASSPF010000087.1:0-3256 GCA_035699805.1 Candidatus Limnocylindria bacterium
GGAGTGAGCTAGCGCACCTCCCATCACCCTGCGAGGGGAGCGCAGCCTCAGGGCTGCGCTCCCCGCGCGTCAGCCGACCAGCGAGCGGAGCGCGCGGCGGACGAACTCGCGCGCGAGGGTCACCTTGTAGCCGTTGTCGCGGAGCGGCTCGGCGCCACCCAGCGCCGCATCGGCCGCCGCGAGGCAGGCGTTGTCGTCGAGCGACGTCCCCTCGAGCAGCTTCTCCGCGGCGGGGACACGCCAGGGGACCGGCGCGACGCCGCCGAGCACCAGGCGTGCGTCGGACGCCCGGCCCTTCGCGTCGATGCGCGCGCTCGCGGCGACCGACACGATGGCGAAGCTCCACGCCTTGCGTTCCATCGCCTTCTGGTACGTGCCGCGCCGATCGAGCGCCTTCTCAGGGATGCGCACGCCGGTGATGAGCTCGCCCGTGCGCAGCGCATGCTCGCGGCGCTCGCGGCCGTGCGGCGCGATGAAGAGCTCACCCAGCTTCATGCGGCGCTTCCCCAGGCTCGAGGCGATCTCGATCTCGGCGTCACAGGCGATGAGCGCGGGCGCGAGATCGGAGGGCGACACCATCCAGCACTCATGCGCGCCGACCACTGCGTGGTAGCGGTTCTCGCCATCGATGGCGAAGCAGCGGGTCCCGCCCTTGAGCCAGCAGGGCACCGCTTCGTCGCGGAAGTACCAGCAGCGATTGCGCTGGAGGAGGTTCCCGCCGACCGTGCCCATGTTGCGGATCTGCGGCGTGGCGGCGTCGCGCAGCGACTGCCCCACGATGGGGACGAGCTTCGCGAGCTCGGGCGACCCTTCGAGCTCCGCCAGTGGGGTGAGCGCGCCGATGAGGATGCCTTTGCCCTTCTCGCGCTTCCAGCCGCGCAGGCCGTCGATCCCGGTGAGGTCCACCAGCGCATCGGGCCGCGCGATGCCATGCCGCACGAGCGTGATGAGGTCGGTGCCACCGGCGATCGCGGCGGTGCCGCTCTTCAGCAGCTTGAGCGCCTCACCAAGGGCGCGCGGACGCGTGTAGGAGAAGAGACTCATCGCGCGCCCGCCAGCGCGAGCGCCGCGATCACGCGTGCGCGCGTCATGGGGGTGTGCCGTACGCGCGCCCCGGTGGCGTTGGCCACGGCGTTGGCCACGGCCGCGGCGGTGGGGATGATCGGCGGCTCGCCGAGTCCCTTCGCGCCGAGGTTGTTCGCCTTGCGGTCGGGCACGTCGACGAAGCGCACGACGATCTCGGGTGTATCCATGACCGTGGGGATCTCGTACCACTCCAGGTTCGCGTTCATGACGCGGCCGAGGCCGCGGTCCACGATGCGCTCCTCGGTCAGCGCGAAGCCGAGCGCCTGGACGATGCCGCCCTGCACCTGGCTCGCGGCGGTGAGGGGGTTCACCACGCGGCCGATGTCGTGCACCGCGACGATCTTGCGCACGAAGATCTCGCCGGTGCCCACGTCCACCTCCACGTCGGCGAAGTGCGCGCCGAACGTCTTGATCGCCAGACCGTCGGGATTGGGATGGCGCAGACCGGTGCCGATGATCGTGCTGTTGTCGAGCTTGGGAAGGATCTCCCGGAGCGGCGTGCGCGCGCCCTTGCTCACCACGCTGCCGCGCTCGAGGCGGAGCTCGCCGGCCGGCATCTCCAGGATGCCGCCCGCCGCGGCGAGGACCTTCGCGCGGGCCTCGTGCGCGGCAAGACGGACCGCGGGCCCGATGGAGGCGAGCGTCACCGAGCCGCCCGAGCCCGGCCCGTATGGCGCTTCGGTATCGCCGAGCCGCACCGTCACCTGATCGAGCGTGAGGCCGAGCTCGTCGGCGCAGATCTGCGCCACGGCGGTGCGCGTGCCGGTCCCGATGTCCTGCACCCCCACGCGCAGCACCGCGGTGCCGTCGTTCTCGAAGTGGACCGTGGCGTACGCCGGCGGTCCGCCGCCGCCGCCCCAGATCTGCGTCGCCATCCCCAGGCCGCGCCGGCGGTAGGGCGCGGATCCGCGCATGCCGTCGGCGCGCCGCTTATTCCACCCGATCTCTTTCGCGCCGATCGTGTAGCAGTCGAGAAGTCGCTTCAGCGAGTACCGGTTGCCCGTCCGTGGATCGGTGGCGCCGCGGGCGTGCCGGCGCCGCAGCGTGAGCGGATCGACCTTCATCGCGACCGCGAGCTCGTCGATCGCCGACTCGAGCGCGAGCGTCCCCTCCACGTAGCCCGGCGCGCGGAACGCGGAGAGCGCGCCGGCGTTCGTGGTCACGCGGTGCGCCGTGCTCGAGACGTTCGGGATGTCGTAGAGCGTGTTCGTGGGTCCGGTCGGGTTCGCGGCCCAGCGCCCCTGACCCGAGTTCGACCAGGACTCGTGCTCGATGGCCGTGATGCGGCCGTCCTTCCCCGCGAGGCGCAGCGTCTGCAGCGTCGCGGAGCGGTTGCCCGCGGCGAGGTTCTCCTCGCGCCGCGTGAGCACGCAGCGCACCGGCCGGCCGAGCTGCATGGAGAAGAGCGCGGCGATGACCGCGTACTTGTACGTCCCGAGCTTCGCACCGAATCCGCCGCCCATGTACTCGCAGAGCACGCGGACCTGCGCCGCGTCGAGCTTCAGCGCGTCCTTCAGCATGTTGCGGACGCCGAACACCGACTGCGTGGACTCCCAGACCGTGAGGCGCTCGCCGTCCCACGACACGACCGCGCCATGCGTCTCGAGAGCGTTGTGCATCTGCGTGGAGGTGCGGTATGTCGCCTCGATCGTCGTGGCGGCATCGCGGACCGCCTTGCGCACGTCGCCGCGCTTGTACGAGCCCGCGTCGTGCACGTTGCCGTCCGGATCGAGCTTGGGGGCGCCCGCACGGATGGCCTCCTCGAGATCGACGACGTGCGGCAGGATCTCGTAGTCGACGGTGATGAGCGAGAGCGCGTGGTGCGCGAGGCCGGGGCTGTCCGCCACCACCGCGGCGACCTCGTCGCCGACGAAGCGGACCTCCTCCCTGAAGACGGTCTTCTCGCTGCGGAACTCCACCTCGGGAGCGTTGAAGCGGTGCAGCACGCCGCGCACGCCGGCGAGCGCGGTGGCCTTCGTCGTGTCGATCGCGCGGACGCGCGCGCGGGGATAGGGGCTGCGCAGGATCGCGCAGTGGAGCATCCCGACGAGCTGGATGTCGTGCGTGTACTTCGCCGATCCCGTCACCCGGTGCCGGCCGTCCACGCGGGGCCGCGCTCGCCCGATCTCGTCCGACGGACCATCGGCGCGCGACGCTGGGAGATCGTTCC
>DASSPF010000088.1:0-3564 GCA_035699805.1 Candidatus Limnocylindria bacterium
TCGCCTGGGCGGCGCCGCACAACGGGAGCGACGCGGCACGGGTCATCGAGGCGGCGAAGGTGGTGGGCGGGGTCGATCCCGTGGTCCGCGAGGCCGCCGGCGGTCTTGGCTTCACGACCGATGCACACGCTGTTCGCGACCTCAGCACCGCGCGCGCCTCCAGCGCACCCGCTGGCGTCATCCGGCTTGACCTGCGGATGGCGAGCGACGCGCTGGTCACGCACCGCGACAGCCGCGCTCCCGGCGTTCCCACACGCGTCCTCGATGGCGCGCTCGAGGGACACGGCGGCATCCTGACCGACCCGCGCGCCATCGATCTCACTGTCCGTACCATCGCGACTCGACGCGTCCCTGAGGAGGACCGCTCGCCGGCGACGGTGCGCGCGGCCGCGCAGAAGTCTCAGCTCGTCGGCGGGGCCGTGCTCGTCGGGCTCTGCGTCCTCGCGGCGGCGCTGTGCATCTGGGGTCTCTGTCGCCGGCCGGCCGCGCCTTTCGTGGATCCCATCGTCACGCGCGGGATCGCCCTCCGTCGTCGGCTCGGCCGTTGAGCAGCGAGCGTGGTCAGGCCATCGTGGAGTTCGCGCTCGTCCTGCCGGTGCTGCTCGTCGCTGCCTTCGCCATCGTCCTCGTCGCCGAGGTCGGCGTCGCACGGCTCGCGCTGCAGCACGCGACCGCGGAGGGCGCACGAGCTGGGGCGCTCACGAACGACGACGTCGCGGTCCGCGAGACGGTCGCGGCTGCGGTCGCGCCACTCGCAGCAGAGCGCGTGGTGACCACGATCGCGCCTCGCGCGGACGAGCCGCCACGCAACGCCGCCCCGCGCGGCTCGCTCCTCACCGTCCGCGCCACGTACGAGGTGCCGCTGCCCACCGGCTTCGTCGGCCTGTCACACGTCGTCGTGAGCGCGCGCGCCGTACGGCGCATCGAGTGGACGCCATGAGCGACGAGCGCGGCCAGGCGCTCGTCGTCGCCGTCCTCTTTCTGGCGGTCGCGGCGGTGGCGATCGTGGGTCTGCGCGCGGCCCAAGATCGCATCGCGTCGGTCGCTGGGCATCGCCGCGCCGGTGAGGCGGCGGTCGAGGCAGCGACGGCGGTCATCGCCGACGCGTACGTCGAGGAGCTGCGGCGTGCCCTCCTGTCGGAGCCGCCAGCCACGCCCGACGTCGCCGGCGCCGTGGGTGATGGCCGCGCGCTCGAGAGCGCGCGGGCCGCGGCGAGCGAGCTCAGCCTGCGCAACGGCGGCACGGTCGTCTCGAGCATCGGTGTGCGCTGCGCCGACGGCGCCGTGACGGTGAGCCTGGTGCTCTCCGGCGCCTCGTATCGAGCGGGCTTCGCGGCGAGCGAATGCTCCCCGCGGTGACGCTGTCGGGGCGGCGGGTGCCGCTCCGGCGTGCACTGCTGGGCGTCGGCTCGGCCCTGCTCACCATCGCTTCGATCGCGTCGGTGGCCGTCGTGCCGGAGGAGGTGGATGCCACCGCGAGCGTGGCCGACACGCTCCGCCCGTCGTCCTGGGCGATGACGCTGCCGATCTCCTGGCTCGCGGCGCCCGTGCCACCGCTGCGCGTGGGCGACCAGCTCGACATCCTCCTCGTCCGCCACGGAGAGCGCGCGTACGCCGCCCCGGTCGCCTACGGTGTGAGCGTCATCTCGAGCGACGAGCGCGGACTCGTGCTCGAGGTCGATGAGGCGGATGCCATCGCCATCGGCTCCGCTCGCGGCTCGGGATTCCTACTGCTGCCGCTGCTGCGCTCGACGCGATGAGATCCGCCCGCGTTTCAGTCATCGGTGGCGAGCCGCTGCGCGAGAGTGTCATCGCGCTCGGCCTGGAGCCGTGCGACGACGGCGCGGTGGTGGCGCTCGTCGATCTGCGCGACCCGGCAGCCGTGGCCCGAGCCGCGGCGCTCGATCGCGCGGTGCCGCGCGTGGTCGTCGCGGGCGAGCCGGAGCGCCATCTGGCGTCCGCACTGGGCATCGATCCATCTCGCATCGTCGTGTCGCAGGAGCCGGCCGTGCTCGGTCCGGCGCTCATGTCCGCGCTGCCGGTCGTCGCGCGGGCGCCGACCCGAACGGTGCTCGTCACCGGCGCGCGCGGGGGCGTCGGAACGACGCTCCTCGCGACGAACCTCGGCCGACGGCTCGCCCGCACGCGGCGGGTCTGTCTCATCGACGGCACGGGCAGTGGCGCGGCGGCCTGGTGGCTCGGTTGCGGTGCCGGTCCGTGGCCCGAGCTCGAGGGGCTGGTGGACGAGCTGACCGCCGACCACCTCGCGGTCATCGCCACCGAGGCGGCCGGACTCCGGCTCGTCGGAGGCGCTCCCGCCGCGCCGAGCCGGGCGCTCCTTGCGGCGACCGTGCGCGCCGCCACCGCGAAGTCGGATCTGGTCATCGTCGACGCGCCGCCCATGACCAGCGCCGCCGCGCGCGACCTCGCGGCGCAGGTGGACCGCCGCCTGCTCCTGGCGTACGACGACCCCTGCTCTCGCGCGACGCTCGCCTCGCTCGCGCCCGCTGACGACGTCTGGCTCGTTGCCTCGCAGTCGAAGGCCGCTCGTCTCGATGAGCGCGCGGTCTTCCGCTCGCTGCCGCGCGACGAGTCGTCGGTCGCCCAGGCCATGGCCAAACGCTGGGCCGTGGGCGGCGCGCTGGGCACGGCGTACGACCGTTTCGCCGAGCTCCTGCTCATCGACGGCTCATGACCACCCCCACGGTCCGCGCGCGGCTCGAACGCGCGATCGTCGCGCGGCTGCGCGAGGTCTCCGACGGTCGTCCGCGACCGGAGCACCTTCGCGACGCGCTGCGCGCGTCGCTCGCGAGCGAACGTGTCGCCATCCCCTCGGGCGAGCTGCGCGAGCTGGAGCGCGTCTTCGAGGACCGGCTGTTCGGGCTCGGTCCGCTCGCGCCGCTGCTGCGCGACGAGCGGGTGAGCGAGGTGATGGTGAACGGGACGCGCGGCGTGTGGGTGGAGCGCGACGGCCGGCTGGAGCGGACCGCGATCACCTTCTCCGATGACGAGGAGGTGCTCGTCATCATCGAGCGCCTGGTGGCGCCGCTCGGACGGCGGATCGATCTGGCGACGCCGCTGGTGGACGCGCGTCTCCCCGACGGCTCCCGCGTGCACGCGGTCATCCCGCCCATCTCACTCGCCGGACCGGTGCTCACGATCCGGCGCTTCACCGAGCGGCCCCTCGACCCCGACGATCTCGTGCGGCTCGGAACGTGCGATGCGGCCGTGATGCGCTGGCTCGTCGGTGCCGTCGGCGCACGCCGGTCGATCCTCGTCTCCGGGGGCACATCGAGCGGGAAGACCACCACGCTCAACGCGCTCGGCTTCGCCATCGGCGACCGCGAGCGCATCGTCACCATCGAGGATGCCGCGGAGCTGCGGCTGCCGCAGCCGAACGTCGTCGCGCTCGAGACGCGTCCACCGAGCGTCGAGGGCACCGGCGCGGTGGACGTCCGGACGCTGCTGCGCGCTGCGCTGCGCATGCGTCCCGACCGCATCGTGGTGGGCGAGGTCCGCGGGGGTGAGGCGCTCGACATGCTCCAGGCCATGAACACCGGCCAC
>DASSPF010000089.1:0-7130 GCA_035699805.1 Candidatus Limnocylindria bacterium
CTCCGGCGTCCAGGCGATGCGCCAGACGCCCTTGTCCTTCTCCCCGAGGTACACGAGCGCGAGCGTCGTCGTGCGCTTGATCTCGCCCACGCGGTCGGTGCGATAGAGCACGTCCAGCGGCACGCTGGCCCGCGCCGGGTCCGGCGAGCCGTTCGTGAGCGGACGCGATGACGGGCCCACTTTCACGTCGAGCGAGTGCAGCGTCATCTCCTGGGCGATGCGCGGCAGGCGGTCGACGAACCCCTCGGTCCCCACGCGCGCCTTCGACTCGTCGGTGAGGAGCTCCCACATCGCCCGGTAGTCGGAGCGCTGCCACGCCTCGGCGTACGCCTTCGCGGTCGCGTCCGGCTGCGGCTGGGCCGGCTCGCAGGCGGCGAGCACCGCCACCGCGGCGAAGACGAATGCCGGCAGCGATCTCATCCCGATGTGACAACGTCGCACAGCGGACGCCGTTCCGCCAGTGTCCGCACGGATGGCCGGTGCGCGGCCCTAGTACCCCGCCGCGTGACCTTCGCGGCGGGGATCGGCGCCGCCGCTGAAGACCCCGTTCGGATCCACGGCGATCGCCTGCGCGCCGCCGGTCACCTCGGCCCAGTCGCCGAGGAGCTGGACGTCGTGTCCCTTCGCGGCGAGTCCGCGCCGCGTCGCCTCGGAGAAGCGGCTCTCCAGCTGCAGCGCGCGACCGGACTCGTGGTACCAGCGCGGCTCCTCGATGGCCCGCTGCACGTCGAAGCCGTGGTCGATGAGGCCCACCGCGAGCTGGAAGTTCGTCTGCACCTGGGCGTGGCGGCCCGGGGTGCCGAACACGAAGCGCAGGGTCTGGCCGTCGAGCACGATCACCGTGTTGAGGGTGTGGATCGGACGCTTGCGCGGCGCGAGCGCGTTCGGCGACGCCGGATCGAGCGAGAAGCCGCAGAGCCGGTTGTTCAGCAGGACGCCGGTGCCCGGCACCATCGACGCGGACCCGAACTCGCTGAAGACGCTCTCGATGAGCGACACCGCGTTGCCGTCGCGATCGACGACCGCGAGATACGTCGTGTCCGTCGCGAGGAGACCGGGATCGGTGCGGTCGCTCGCCTTCGCCGGGATGGCCCGCCGCCGCGCCGCGACGAAGGACGCGTCGAGCAGCCGGACCGGGTCGAATGACACGACGCGGGGATCGCCGCTGTACGCGTCGCGGTCGGCGAAGGCCATCTTCTTGATCTCGACCATCTGGTGGACCAGATCCGCGCCGCCCCACTCGAGCTCGCTCATGTCGAGGGCCGCGGCGATGGCGAGCTCCTCGAGCAGGATGTGCCCCTGCGAGACCGGCGGCTGCCCGTGGACGGTCAGGCCACGGTACGTGGTGGAGGTGGGCGCGGGCCGGTCGGTGCGATGCCCGGCGAGATCGTCCGCGTCGATGGCACCGCCCGCTCCGGCGATGCCGCTCGCGAGACGCTCGGCGAGCGGCCCCTGATAGAAGGCCATGGCGCCGCCGCGGGCGATCTCACGGAGCGTCGCCGCGAGCTCGGGCTGCTGGAGGATCTCGCCGGCATGCGGGAAGCGGCCGCGCGGACCGAAGACCCGCGCCGCCTCCGCGTCCAGACGGGCGCCGCTCGCGACGAAGCCCGCGGCCAGCCCGTCGCTGACGGGAAAGCCGTCATCGGCATAGCCGATCGCCGGCGCGAGGACGCGCTCCAGTCCCAGCCGACCGTGGTCGGCGATGAGGTCACCCCACGCCGCGACCGCTCCGGGCACGGTCGCGGAGAGCGCGCCGTCCGCCGGTATCGCGGTGCCGAACCGATCGACGGAGAGGGACGCGGGGGCCGCGCCGGATCCGTTGTACGCGTGGACCGTGCGCGTGGTCGCGTCGTACACGAGCGCGAAGAGGTCGCCGCCGATGGACGTGCGATGCGGCTGCGTCACGGCGCACACCGCGGCCGCGGCGACCGCGGCATCCACCGCGCTCCCGCCCTCGCGCAGCGCGGCGAGACCGGCCGCGGTGGCGAGGTGGTGGTCCGTCGCCACGAGCCCGTTCACGCTCCGCACGGTCGGGCGCGTGGTGGGGCGTGTCGTCATGCGATGCTCCTATGTCAAGAGGGTCATGCGGCGACCCTCTCGCTCTGTGATTCGAATGCTAGTGGTCGTCACATGACCGCCGCGATCGCCAGGCTGGCGCCTGCCGCGAAGAGCCCGGCGAACCCGAGGCCGACCCAGAGCGAGCCGCGCGGGCGCGGCACCAGCGGCATGAGCGCGACCGCGAACGCGAGCAGCGGCCAGTGTGGACCGCCCGCCGTCAGCAGGGCGCCGAAGAGGACGAAGCCGATCGCGCCCCACGCGACCAGGCTCGCTCCGCCGCTCCACACCACGAGCGCGCACAGCGCGGCGGCGACAGCGGAGCCCCAGAGGACGATGCCGGCCGGCGTCAGGGTCACGCGCCCGTCCATCTGGATGTAGGCCGCACTCGCCATCACGACCGCGTCGAAGCCCGCGACGAACGTGCGACCGACGCGTCCCATCGACGATGAGACTAAGGCCCGGCTCGCGGGAGTCGCCGCGATGGCAGCCGGATCCCGTGAACCTGAGCCAGGGGCTGCGGCGTTTCCTCGACGAGGTGACCTGAGCCTCTGCACGGTCGCGATCGACGCTGTCTCGCACCGGTGCCTTGAGTGGGCCGCCGCGCGCCGATCCCCTCAGCCGCTCCGGAGACGATCGAGATACGCGGGCTGCGTATTCGGCTCGCCGAATTGTCTGCCCAGAACGATGTGCTCGTCCGCATCGAGGACGACGACCGACCACGAGGCCTTCGGAGGCGCGCCGCCGAGGTCCCCGATCGCGGTCACGACCCAGACGGATCGCGTTGGATCCGCCGGAGGCAGGAAGTCCGCAGGACCGAGCACGTGTCTCAGCTCGGCCAGTGACGACCGCCTCGCGCCGATCACGGCGTTGTCCGGTACGGGCACGAGCGAACGCATCGAGCGGATCGCGTCTTCTCTCGTCAGCGGCGAGATCGCCGGCCGGCGTAGCGACTGCTCACCCCGCGAGTACACCTCGCGCAGGGTCCAATCGTGCCGCGGGTAACCGGCCGCGTCGCCCCAGTAGGCACCGTCCTTGACCCACACCTCGAAGACCAGCTCATGCGTCGCGCCGGCGCGGTCGGTCGCGCTGACGAACATGCGCGCCCGGCCGGCGTTGCGCGGGTCGTTGATGATCCCGGGCTCACAGCACGTGCGCCACCACTCGATGAGCTCGATCCGAAACTGCTGACCTGTGCCGGCGGCGGCGAGCTCCCGAGTGAGGCTCGCCCGGCGAGCCTCGAGAGCGGGCGGGGCTTGGCAGCACGTCTGCCAGACGCCGAGGGCCCCGGTCTGGTCACCACGCGCGGTCGCCTCCAGGTAGACCCTGACCCGTGACTCCGGCGGCGGATCCGACAGCGGCCCGTACGCCAAGAACCCGAAGGCCCCGAGCACCGCGATCGCCGCCACGATCAACAGGGTTCGGCGCGTGCCACGGCGCGGAACGTTCACATCGGGCCGCCATTGCCGCCGAGAAGGACCGGCGGCCTCGGCTTCTGAACTGCAAGGGGAGAGATGCGATGACCGGCGACCTGATAGTGCGAACCGTGAAAGGTCAAGGCCTCTCCGGCCAGCAAGCGCGTGATGATCGCGACCGACTCGGCCAGTCGGCTCACCCGAACGGCACCCTTGTCGAACCGAAGTCCTGCCTCGCGATACTCAGCATCGGCGTGGCCGGCGCCGAGACCGAGCTCGACGCGACCGTCTGTGAGGAAATCCATAAGCCGCTCCCGCACCCCTCGGGCGGAGCGTCTATTGTCCCGCACCGCGGCCGGGCTGGGCGAGCACGAGCCCCGCGCCGCGCGCGGCGGCCGCGAGCCGATCGTCATACGTCACGAACGCCTCGACCGGCCCGATGAGGATCGCGGTCGCGAGGTGGATCGCATCCAACGTGCGCAGCGGCGGCGGACCAAGGACGCCGGCCCGTTCGGCGATCGCCTCGCTGAGCCCGATGGTCTCAACGACGGCGAGCGCCTCCGATGCGCGATCGGCCACCGCGGCGTCGTCCGCAGCGGCCGCCGCCCGTCGCGCCGCTCGCTGCGTCTCGATCCGACCGGCGATGCTCGTCACGCGGACCGGCCGTGTACGGAGCCACCGGACGAGCGCGTCGCTCTCCGGCTCAGCGGCGACGAGCTTCACGAGCGCGGATGCGTCCAGGTAGACGGGCGCGGCTATGCGGTGTCCTCGCGAAGCTCGTCGAGGATCTTGGAGATCGACACGCCACGCGGCAGTGGGATCGGCGGGCCAAGGTCTTCCAGGCGCCGAGCGGCGCGGCGCACGAGCAGGCCGGAGGCCTCGAGCCGTGCGAGGGGATCGTCGGCGGGCGGGAGCGGCCCCAGCTGCGCGACCGGTATCCCTCGCTCCGTTACCTCGAGCACCTGCCCTGCCTTGACCTTGCGCAGGTGGACACTGAGGTTCTGCCGGAGCTCTCTGACGCCCACCCGCCGCCGCATGTAGCACATGGTAGCACTCGGGCCCCGGGGTCGAGCGAGAAGGAGCGGGCCTGCCTATGGCTCCTGACCGAGGAAGATGCGCGTGTATCCCCATGGCTCGCCGGGCGCGAGCGGGACCGGCCTGGTCCCGTCGAGGTGCAGCAGCATCGCCTGCTCGTCGCAGGCGAAGCGCTTGGGGCACACCGGACACTCGGACGCGCTCTTCTCCGGCAGGCGGCCGAGGCTCGTCAGCGTGAACCCGCAGCGCTCGAAGAACTCCGGTACGAGGGTCAGTGCGAACACGCGCTGCAGGCCGAGCCGCCGCGCCTCCGCGACGCAGGCGTCCACCAGCGCGCGTCCCACGCCCCGCCCCGCGGCCTCAGGCCTCACCGCGAGCGAGCGGATCTCGGCGAGGTCAGGTGTCAGCACCGCCAGGGCGCAGCATCCAGCGAAGGCGCCGTCCACCTCCGCCACGACGAAGTCGCGCAGGTGCTCGCTGAGGAACTCGCGCGAGCGCGACAGCATGCGGTCCTCGGCGGCGAAGCGGTCGATGAGCTCGCGCATCGCCTCCACGTCGCTCGCGCGCGCCGGACGGATCGCCGCCGTCATCCGCGCAGCGCGCGGCGCGCGTCCTCGAGCGCCTCACGCACGCGGTCCGGCGCCGTCCCGCCGGGCGACGAGCGCGCCGCGAGCGAGCGCGCGACCGTCATCTCCTCGAGCGCGGCTGCCGTGAAGGCCGGGTGGGCGGCCCGGAGATCGTCGAGCGTGAGCCCGGTGAGGTCCTTTCCCTGGGCCAACCGCTCGCGCACCAGGCCGCCGACGACGGCGTGAGCCTCGCGGAACGGCACGCCGGCGCGCGCTGGGGAACACAGCGAATGAACGACCACGAGCCCGCTGTCCTCGCGCGCGCGTCGCCGTCGGCGAACGGCTCCACCGCGTGACCAATAACAAACTGGCCGCGCAGATCGTTCCCTCTGCAATGCGAACCAAACGGGTGCCGGACTGACAAGACTGAACCGAATGGAGAAAGGGAGACACATGCGGACGCTTGGTCGTGCGCTCGTGCTTGCGGCCGTCTTCCTCGCGTTCCCGATGGGATTCACGCTCGCGCACAACATCGACTGCTAGACGGCAGTCGGCTACACGATTACATGCCAGCCAAAGTCCCACGACAATCGCGACTGGCTTGGCAATGTGATCTTCGGCTTCAAGACAGGCGCAACTTACACGCAGACGCAGTACGGAAGTTTCAGGTGGGAGAGAGTCCAGATCACGTCCGGCTACGAAATCGAGCCTGCGCGCTTCGGAGACACCTACATCTGGCAGAACAACCCGTACCAGCAACTGCTCTGGAGCGATCATTGGTTCTGCGTACCGGTCTCGTGGATCCAAGATGACAGCATCTGGATGAGCATCAACAACGGCACGACGTCAGGCACCTGGCATCAGTACTCGACGCCAGCCGAGTTCGTGGGCGACTGCTACAGCCCGACCCCCTACACCGACTACCTGACCGTCATTGCGTACTGAGAACTGGAGGAGAGAGCTGATGCACCGCCTCTTTGGCGTCGCAGTTAGTCAACGCTGGCCGCTAGTCATTATCGCGATTGCTCTCCTGGTCGGAGGTTTCGTCACGAGCATCGTTCTTGCGGACGAGGGTGGCAATCGTGCTCAGGATGCGACGGCCGCAGCCGCGGCGGCGGAACTGGGAAGGCCGTTGCCGGAAGTACGCAGTACCTTCGCGGGACTGCATCGTTCGGGAATCGGCCTCGATCCCGTTGGGGCACCGTCACGGAAGGTACACGTCTCCTACGCAATCGGGGAGAAGAACCTCGTTCTGTTACGTGTATTCAGGGGAGCACTTGCGGCGGCTGATACTCAGGACTCAATCGCACTGGCGAACGGTGTTGCCGCATCCGTCTCCACAAAGACGCTCTCCGACGGCACGACTGACGTCGGATATGCGTGGAGCAAGGACGGCCTTTCCTATACGCTTCACGTGAACCTCAGCCAGGGGCTCACGCGTATTGCCGCAGACGAAATCGCGCGGTCAGTCAAGTAACCGCCAATCCCGCGTCGGACAGAGAGCGGCGTCCACTCGGTGCGCCGCTCTCTGTGCGACAGACATCTCGCAACCAGCGGGACCCGCATGTCTGGTGTTTAGACGCCGGTGCCCGGCCCGGTCCAGTCTCTCTCGGCCACGCCCTTGATGAGGTCGCCGTAGCCGCTCATTCCGCGGCGATCCTCCTCAGGCGATGGGCGCCGCCGTCCCAATGTCACAGCCCACAGCACCGGACCGACCAGGAGCGCGAGGAGCAACAAGACCCAAGCCACGCTCCAGATCGTACTCCGCTAGGGCTGCACATCGCAGCCTCGGCACACGTACGAACGCTCGCATGGACAACTGCCGCACGGTCACGGCTTTGCATCGCGATCCCGGCGCGCGGCAAGCACTGCAAGCCTATGGCTCCTGACCGAGGAAGATGCGCGTGTATCCCCATGGCTCGCCGGGCGCGAGTGGGACGGGAGTCGTCCCATCGAGGTGCAGCAGCATCGCCTGCTCGTCGCAGGCGAAGCGCTTCGGGCACACCGGACACTCCGACGCGCTCTTCTCCGGCAGGTGACCGAGGCTCGTCAGCGTGAA
>DASSPF010000090.1:0-7706 GCA_035699805.1 Candidatus Limnocylindria bacterium
CCGCACCAGGTCGCCCAGAAGTCCACCAGCACCGGCTGGTCCGACTTCAGGACCTCGGTCTCGAACGTCTGGTCGCTCACGACTGTTGGTTTCGTCACGTTCACTGTCCTCCGGAGTTCTCTACCACTTGAACGCGAGCTGCTGGCCGGATTGTTCCACCGCAGGTTCGAGGCCAAGCACCGGCTCCAGCGCGTCCAGGCCCGCCTCGCGGTCGGCCAGGAAGCGGCGGAGCGGGCTCCACTTTACGAAGCGCCAGCCCCGGCGTCGAACGACCTCGGACAGGACCGGGGCGCGGTCGAGCTTCTCCTGAAGGAGCGAGATCCGCTCGTCGGCCACCGCGATGAAACGGAAGATCCGGTCGTCGTCGGGGATGGCCTCGCCCAGCGAGACCACGCTGCGGTGCAGCCGGGCCGTCCACTCCACCTGCCAGAGGAAGACCATCCGGCCGCGGTCGTACCAGACGCAGTCCACGGACTCGAGCGCCTCGGCGGGGCCGCGCACCGCTCGCGCCGGTCCGGCCAGGCGCTCCTGATCGGTCATGAGCTCCACCAGCGTGCGCCCGCGATCGGCGTAGGCGGCAGGGACGGCACGACGCTGCAGCTCGCGGCCGATGTGCACCTTGAAGCCCAGGCGGTGGCCCGCGTCGACGAGCTCGGCCACGACCTGCGCCTGCGAGGCCTGGCGCGCGACGAGGCCGTCCGCATCCGAAAGACGCCACTTCCCCTCCTCGGTCTGCGTGGCGTACGAGCCGATGACGCGCTCGATGAGCTCGCGATCGGGCGTCTCGATCCCACGGAAGAGGGCATACGTGCGGCGCAGCAGGGAGCGTGTGTCCACCTCGCGCGCGGCCGAGAGCACACCCCACACCGCCCACTCCACGCGGTCGTCCAGCGGTGCGGTGTCGTGCAGGTCCTTCACCACGTAGCCGTGCTCCACCGGATCGTCGGCGATCTGCACCTGGACCAGGCCGCTGCGCGTGGCGTCGGCGAGTGCCGAGCGGAAGTGATCGAGGAAGAGCTCGAGCTCCGAGACGCCGCCGGCGCGGGCGAGCGCGAGCGGGACGAGGAGCGCCTCGGCCGAGAGCGACTGGAGCGCGGCGACGACCGCCAGATCCTCGCGGATCGGCTCGCCGCGCGCGATGAAGGCGTCGCGCACGCCCTTGCGGATGGCGCCCTCGATCGCCGCGCCGTCGGCGCTCGACTGATCGCGCAGGAGCGGTACGTCGCGATCGAAGTCGCACGTCGCCGCGGCGGCGCCGCTGCCGTACGCGCCCGGGAGCGCGTCGCGCTGATAGAGGATGGTGCGGAGGCGGTAGCCCGCCCCCGCGCCGGCGAGCACGACCGCGGCGAGGGTCGCCGCGTCGGCGTGCGGCACGTACACGACCGCGGCCGCGCCGGCCTTCGAGCCGCGATGACCCTCCAGGAGCGCGGCGCGCATCTGGCGCAGGAGGCGCTCGCGGGCGGCGAGGCGGCCTTCGCCGCTCTCGAGCGGACGGAGCGTCTTCGCGCCGAGGAGCAGCGCGCTCCCCACGGTGGACCAGCCACCGAGCGCGTCGTCCACCGGCGCCTGGCAGAGCACCAGGTCGGCGTCGCCCGGACCGGGTGCGACGACGTTCCGCGGACGGGCAGGCTGCTGCGCCAGCCACCCGGTGAGCTCACGCACGGTGCGCTCGTACTCCAGCCACACGTTCAGCTCGCGCGTCTGCGCGGCGTGACCGCGGCGCGCGCGACCCTTCTCGATCCGCAGCGGCGCGCCATGGCCGGCCACGGCGTTGAGACGGCTGCCGGACACGATCGTCTCGAGCAGACAGAGCTGGAGCACGGCCTGCGCCTCCCCGGCCTCGAGCGCGGTCTCGATGGCGCGCAGCGTGGCCATGAGCGCGGTGATGTTGCGCGGCGTGTACAGCGCGGCGACGGACTCGCCGAGCGCCTGCGCCGCGGGGTCGGCGCCGAAGCGCTCGACGAACTGCCAGTACGCCATCCCACGCGGCTCGAGCCTGCGGGTGCGCTCCTCGTCGTTCTGGTCGGCCGCCTCGATGAGCAGCGCACGGCCGTCGCGGGCGCAGACACTGCAGCGGAACGCCTTCTTGCTGGGGACGGGCGCGTCGCGCTCCCAGAGGAACGCTTCCACCACCGTCGGCGCGCGGCAGGTCGCGCAGCGCGAGCCATAGAGCTCTCGCATGGCCACGCGATGCGGGGTGCCGATGAGCGCGCTCTCGGCGACGCGCTCGAATGCGGCGAGGATGTCGTCCGGTGCCGGCGCGTTCGCGATGGCCGCGCGCGCCCATTCGCCGAGCGGCTCGCGCGAGCGCGCGACGCCCCGGCGGTCGGCGCGCTCCGCGGCATCGGCCGCCGACGCGGGGTGCGCGAGCGGATCGAGGACGATGCCGCGCTCGGGCGCGTACGCGGCGGCGAACGTCGACGCGACGCCCTGGGGGAACGCGGAGCCGAAGCGGTGCAATGGTCGCGGGAGCGGCGTCGTCTCGATCGGTGTGAACGACAGTACCCGCTCGCGCAGGTTGCTCATTGCAGCCTGAAGAGTACGGCCCTCCGGGCTTCCGCGATCACCCCGACCCAGCGGCCGTCGCGCGAGGCGACCAGGTCCTGGATCTGACCCTGCGGGGCGAGCAGGTCCGCCGTGCCCGTCTTCGGCTCGAAAGCGATGAGCTTGTCGGTGCCGTCGAGGACCACCGCGCGGTTGCCGACGGAGATCCGGCGGCCATCCACCAGAGGCTGGGTCCAGCGCGCCGCGCCGTCCGGGCCGAATGCGGCGAGCTGCTTCGCGTCGAGCGCGTACAGCGTCCCGTCCCTGGCGAACTCGACGTCGCGGACGGGGCCACCCAGCTTGACGATGGAGGCGGTCGGGTCCGCGACCTTCAGCCCGAACCGGAAGGTCCCCTGATCGGTCACCGCCGCGCCCCAGCTGCCGCTTGGGTCCACGGCGAAGGCGCGCCCGGTACCCGGGACGCGCAGGATCCCGCGCGGCGACGACTCCTGCCCGACGCCGAGCACACGCACCTCGAGCGCGGCGCCGATCTGCGTGGCGATGAAGAGCTCGCCGGCGTCGCTCGCACTGAGGATCGCGCCCGACGAGGACACCGCCATGGGGAACGGTGGGCCCAGCGGGACGCCGTCGGGCGCTCGCCCCCCGATGACGCCGCCGTCGCCGCCACCGGAGGCGGCCGCGAACGCGTAGGCGCGCGGCACGAATACCGCCGAAGTCGCCGCACCCGTGAGACGCATCGGCTCGCCGACATAGAAGGTGGGCTGCGGCATCACCCAGGTGACCATGAGCTGTCCGCCGCCGAAGAGGAAGCGGCCATCGTCGGTGAACACGAGCTGGCTGACCCCCGCGTTGAACTTGGGCAGCGAGCGGAGCACGCCGTCGTTGGTGTAGATCGAGATGAATCCGTCGTCGGCGCCGGTCGCGACGTAGCCGGCGTCGCCGGAGAGCGCCACCTTGCGGGCGCCGGCGTGCGTGTCGATGAAGCGCTCGGGCTCTCTCCAGAGCTCGACGTCCGGCGAGGCGCCGCTCCGGCTGAAGGCGTACGCGGTCTGGTCGATGACGATCGCGGTCACGCCCTTTTTTTGGAGCGCGGCCGCCGCGGCGTCGGCGGCGGCGCGGTCCTTGTAGCCGATGCGGACGACGAAGGGGCTCTCGGTGGCCGGCACGGCGTCCGGCCCGAGCTCACGCGCCTGGGCGGCGGCCTCGGCCGCGCCGCCGAAGGGGCCCACGGTCACGAGCGCGCGCTGTCCGGGTGCGTACGAGGTCTTGATGGAGGTGCCACGCGCGATGGTCCTCGCGAGCGAGCCGTCGTCCTTGATGTGCGAGGAGAGATCGCGCAGCAGGCCCCAGCATCGGTCGACCGCGGCGATGATGCGGGCGAGCGACTCGGGAGTCCGTGCATCGGCGTACGTGAGCGCGTCGCGGCGCAGCTCCCCCAGGGCATCGGCGAGCACGACGGTGCGGTCGTGGACGGGCCCCGCGGTGTCCACGACGGCCGCGACGATCCTCGTCGAGCTGTCGGCGATCACCGACGCCTGCGCGCGCGACCGCCGCGTACCGGTCGGTGCTGACGACGCGGATGCGCTCGCCGTTGATGGCACCGACGACCGCATAGTCGTATGCGGCGAAGTCCAGAAGGATGTCGGCGACCTGGCGGGCGAGCGGCCGGGCATCGGCGATGTCACGGGCCGGCGGCTTGGACGGCGCGGATGAGCACGAGGCCGTCGCCAACATGAGGACCGCGAAGATCGCTCCCCACGCGGCGCGTCCCATTACCTCACCCCTTGCTACTCGTCCTCGTCGTCCTCCGAGTCGTCGTCGTCGTCGGCGACGACCAGCGGCTCCTCGATGGCCTCGGCGTCGTCCAGCGGCTCCTCGCCGCCCGCCGCGGCGGTCTCCTCCTCGGCCTCGTCGGCCTCGTCGGCCTCGTCGTCCGCGTCGCGGCCGAACCGGAAGAAGTTGCCCTTGATGTAGGCCCGCTCCTTGGTCTCGGCGGGACGGTGATGGCCCGGGAAGGAGATGCGACTGGCGTTCTCGGCGCTCTGGAAGACCTCTCGAATGGCAACGCGCGCATTCGCCTGCTCGTTACTGACGATCGCGGAGACGTACTGGGTTCCGGTACGGATCAGATCGATGAGGCGGCGGCCGACCTTGGGCTCGAGGAAGCCGAGGAGCTCGCCGTCGCGGGCGTGGACGGCCATGAGGCCCTCCTGCTCGCGGAGCTCGCACTCCGCCCCCGCGCTGTAACGCGCCAGGATGTGCGCCGGGGCCGGGTTGATGAGTCGCAGGATGCCGGTCTTGCCCATGTCCTCGATGAACAGGCGCGGCTGGGTCCGGGTGGTCGTGGTGACCGATTTGGACTTGTGCTCGATGAGCTGCGCGACACGCTGGCTCCCGCGGATGGCGATCGAGTTGTACGGCTCGGCCTTGAGGACCTCGGCGAAGGCGGCCTTCGCCTCCTCCAGCTTGCCCTGCTCCAGGAGCGCCCGGCCCAGGCGGTTGCGGGCGTCCACGTCGTCCGGCCGGTCCGCCAGGATCTTCTGGTTCGCCTCGAGGGCGCGCGCCCAGTCCGACTCGAGGGCGGCCGCGACCGCCTGCTCGGCAAGGGCGCGAACGCGCAGTGGGGCGTCAGCGGTGGGCGTCATGGGCGCATTCATTGTCCCATATGGCGGTACATTTCGCGCGATGCCGTACCTGTCCGAGATCCAGCACCGCCGCGTCATCGAGCCGAATGGGAGCGAGGTCGCCACCCTGAAGGACCTCGCGGTCGTGCCCCAGGGCCAGTTCCCGGCGGTGCAGTGGGCCATCCTCGGCACCGGCGACGGCGAGCGGGTGGTCAAGTGGTCGGATGTGGCCCAGGAGATCGGCCACCTCCGGCTGCGCAGCCGGCTCGAGACCGTACCGCCGGCCGAGCTGCCGGCCGAGGCGATGCGTCTGGGACGCGATCTCATGGACAAGCAGATCGTCGACACCCACGGCGCGAAGGTGGTGCGGGTGAACGACCTCCAGCTCTCCGAGGTGGACGGGCAGCTGCGCCTGGTCGGCGCCGACGTCGGCCTGCGCGGCCTCCTGCGGCGGGTCGGCGCGGAGACGATCGCCGAGCGCTTCGTGGGTCTGGCCGGACGCAAGCTCCCGCGCGGCATCATCCCCTGGCACCTGGTGGAGCCGCTCGATCGGCCGGACGCCAACGTCCGCGTCACGGTCCCGCGGACGAAGCTCGCGCTCCTCCATCCCGCCGACATCGCCGACATCGTCGAGGAGATGGCCGCCGACGAGCGGCGCGCCGTGTTCGAGCAGCTGGACGTCGAGACCGCGGCCGAGGCGCTCTCGGAGGTCGAGCCCGAGATGCAGGCCTCCATCGTCAGTGACCTCGACGAGGAGCGTGCCGCGGACATCCTGGAGGAGATGGCCCCCGACGAGGCCGCCGACCTGCTGCAGGATCTCTCCGAGGAGCGACGCGAGGAGCTGGTCGACCTGATGCAGAAGGAGGAGGCCGAGGACGTCGAGGAGCTCCTCACCCACGACGAGGACTCGGCCGGCGGCATCATGACCACCGACTTCATCGCGCTGCCGGCCGAGCTCACCGCGGCGCAGGCGATCGACCGCCTGCGCGAGCTGCAGCCCGACCCCGAGCTCACCTACTACCTCTACGTCGTCGACGCGCAGGGCCGGCTCGACGGTGTCATCAGCCTGCGGAATCTGGTCGTGTCGAAGCCGGAGGCGCTGCTCACCGACATCATGGATCCGCACGTCCTCAAGGTGGAGGCGACGACCCCGAAGGAGGAGGTCGCGGCGCTCATCGCGAAGTACGACCTGCTTGCCCTCCCCGTGATCGACGCGCGCCGCAAGCTGCTCGGCACCGTGACCGTGGATGACGTGGTCGAGATGATGCTTCCCCGCGGCTGGAAGAAGAGGTCGCTCCGGTCCATCGCGCGGTGAGGAGCTCGCCCGTGGCGCGGCCCCTCGCGGCCATCCGGCGCCGGGCGGCCAGCCGGCGGACGACGGCGCTCGCGTTCCTGGCGGTGCTCGGGCCCGGCGTGATCACCGGGTTCGCGGGCAACGAGGCCGGTGGTGTCACGACGTACTCGGCCATCGGTGCCCACTTCGGCTACACCATGCTCTGGCTGCTCGTCGTGGCGAGCTTCGGTCTGGGCGTGATCCAGGAGATGTGCTCGCGGATGGGCGTGACCACCGGTCAGGGCCTCTCGGACCTCATCCGCTCCCGCTACGGCGTCCGCTGGACGATCATCGCGATGTTCGCGCTCCTCGTGGCGAACGGCAGCAACGTCATCGCGGAGTTCGCCGGCATCGCCGCGAGCGTCGAGCTGCTCGGCATCCCGCGCATCGTCTCGGTGCCCGCCGCCGCCCTGCTCGTCTGGAGCCTGGTCGTGTTCTTCAGCTATCGCGTGGTCGAGCGCACCCTCTTCGTGCTGCTGCTCGCGTTCCTCGCCTACCCCGTCTCGGCCTTCCTCCTCCGTCCGGACTGGGGAGAGGTGGCCACGGGCATCATTCCGTCCGTGCCGGCGGGTCCATCGGCGCTGGTCTTCGCGCTCGCGCTGGTGGGCACGACGATCACGCCGTACCTCCTCTTCTACATGCAGGCGTCGGTCGTGGACAAGGGACTCGACCGGGAGTCGGCGCGCTACGCGCGGATGGACGTGTTCCTCGGCGCGGCCATGGCGGGGCTCTTCGCGTTCTTCATCATCGTGGTGACGGGGACGGTCCTCTTCCCGGCCGGGATCCGTGTCGGGTCCGCCTCTGAGGCGGCGCAGGCCCTCGTACCGCTCGCCGGAGAGAACGCCGGTCTCTTGTTCGGCATGGGTCTGTGCGGCGCGTCACTGCTCGGCGCGGTGGTCATGCCGCTCTCCACCTCGTACGCGATCTGCGAGGCATTCGGCTGGGAGTCCGGGATCAGCAAGAACTTCCGCGAGGCGCCGGTCTTCATGAGCCTGTTCACCCTGCTGCTGGTCATCGGCGCGCTCGTCGTGCTGATCCCGGGACTCTCGCTCATCCCGCTCATCATCGCGGCGCAGATCGCCAACGGCGTCCTCTTGCCGATCATCCTCGTCTTCGTCGTGCGTCTCGCATCGGATCGCACCGTGATGGGCGACGTGGTGAACGGCCGCATCGGCACGCTCCTGGGATGGATCGTCGCGCTCGGCGCGGGCGGACTGTCCCTCGCCTATCTGTTCTCGCTCGTC
>DASSPF010000091.1:0-2318 GCA_035699805.1 Candidatus Limnocylindria bacterium
GCTAGCGCTCCCAGACCTGCTCAAGAGCACGGATGACGTTTCCACCCATCACCTTCGCGATGTCTCCGTCGCTGTAGCCGTGGCGGATGAGCCAGCGCGCCACGTTCGGGAATGACTCTCCCGGATTCTCGATGCCGTCAACGTATTCGACCTCCTGGAACTGCAGGCCCCCGCGGCTCGCGGCGATCGAGAACTGTTTGGCGAAGAAGCGGTGCAGGCCGACGTGGTCACCGAAGAACGTGTCGGGGCCAAAGGCCACGTGGTCGATGCCGACGAGCTGCGCGACGTACTCGAAGTGCTCCATCACCGACTCGAGCGAGTGGAGGCGATGCCGCTCCGTGAGCGTCGTGTGCGCCGCGGCGGAGATTCCGATCACACCGCCGCGCTCGGCGCACGCCTTCAGCACCTCGTCCGGCTTCATCCGCTTGGTGTTCCACAGCGCACGTGCACCGGCGTGCGTCACGAATACCGGACGCTCGCTCCGCTCGATGGTGTCCATGGAGGTGCGGTCGCCGGCATGCGAGAGGTCGATCGCGATGCCGAGACGGTTCATCCGCCGCACCGCAAGACGGCCGAAGTCGGTGAGTCCTGCGTCGCTCGCCTCCCGCAGTCCCGACCCGAGCATGTTCGACTCGCTGTAGGCGATCCCGACCGAGCGGATGCCGAAGCCATAGAGGATGTCGAGCCGATCGAGCTCGTTCTCGATGGGAGTGGCCGTCTCCAGGCATCCGACGAAGGCCACGCGCCCCTCCATCTTCGCTCGACGGATGTCCGCGAGCGTGTCGGCGCGGACGAGAAAGTCCTGGTGCGCGATGTCCGAGAGACGCATGCCGATGTCGTAGATCACGTCATCCCACTTCCAGCCAGCGCGGGAGGTGATCGTCGCGGTCCCTCCCATGAACGCGTCGAAGACGCAGTCCAGACCGGACACCGACAGCCCCTCGTACCCGGTCCACTCCCGCCCCTGCCGGCGATACTCCGGCATCTCGGCGACATCCTCGGGAGCGACCGTGACGTGGTCATGCAGCGAGATGACGATGTTCTCTTCGAGGATGCGTTGAGCGCGCGCCTCCTCCGCATCCGTGACCTCGACGCGACGCGACGGCACCCGCCCGATCTCGCGGGCCAGGGCGAACGGCCGGTAGTCCACATCCGGCTCGAGGTACTGGAAGGACCGATAGCCGTCGTAACGCGTCCGCTTCATCGGCGACACCTCATCGGAGTTCGCATACTAGCCAGGCGATCGTCGGGTCCGATCAGTGCAGTGGAGGATTGACGCATGTGCGATCTCGGTGGCAGGGTCGCGGTGGTGACGGGCGGTGCGGGCCGCCTGGGGCGGGCCATCACTCTCGAGCTCGCCGCATGCGGGGCGGCGGTCGGCGTCCTGGACGCTCGCGCAGAGTCCGCAGCCGCGTTCGCGGCGGAGCTCGTGGCGCGGGGCACTCGGGCATCGAGCGCGGCGGCGGACGTCTCGAGCGGCGCAGAGGTGGAGCGGGCCATGGACGAGCTCGAGCGGGCCCTCGGCCCCATCGATGTCCTCGTCAACGCCCATGGCATCTTCCCCAACGTCCCGGTGCTCGAGGTGAGCGAGGAGGAATGGGACCGCATCTTCGCGGTGAACACCCGGGGCACCATGCTCACCTGCCGTGCGGTGGCTCGGCGCCTCGTGGCCCGCGGGGCGCCCGGGGCGATCGTGAACATCTCCTCCGGAGCCGCGACCTCGGCACGGGCAGGAGGCGCGGCGTACAACGGGAGCAAGGCAGCTGTGAATCAGCTCACGCACGTCCTGGCCATCGAGCTCGGCCCGCACGGCATCCGGGTGAACGCGGTGGCGCCGGGCTTGATCCTCGACGAGGTCCTGCGGGATGAGAGCCACCCCTCCGAGTACGTGCGGCTGATGCTGCGCAGCACGCCGCTGCGGCGTACCGGCGCCGCCGCCGACATCGCGCCCGCCGTGGCGTTCCTCGCAAGCGATCGTTCGCCATGGACGACAGGGGCCATCCTCGAGATCACCGGCGGGAGCCACACCGGGCGGCCTCACGTGCCGCTCAGCCGCGACCTGCGCTGCGCGGGCGACCCCGCCGCTCGACCTCGGCGAGGTTCTCCCAGGCGAACGTCCGGCGTCGCAGCTCCATCTCGGTGATGAGCTCGAGCACCGCTCGATTCAGCGGCATCGGGACTCCGCGCGCCGCCGCCTCCCGGGTCAGGCGGCCGAGCTGCGGCTCGGCCTCGGTCTTTCGCTTGCGGACGGCCAGGTCGATCCAGATCCCCGTGCGCTGCTGGAGTGGATTGAACGAGCCGGAGATCGCGTCCATCGC
>DASSPF010000092.1:0-5676 GCA_035699805.1 Candidatus Limnocylindria bacterium
GTGTCCTGGCGGCTCTTCGCCTTCACCTGGATCAGCTCCTCCTCCACAGCGCTCGCCTTCCGGCGGAGCGACGCGGCCGCGGTCACCAGACGGCTCTGGCCGCCCTGCTCCTTGGCGCGGGCCTCCCAGAGGTCGAGCTGCTTCTTGAGGGCGCGGGTGGCGTTGATCGTCTCGTGCGTCTGGCTGAGCTTCGCGTGGACCTTCATTGCCAGCGCGAACTGCGCCTCGAGGTCTGTCTGCGTCGCGCTCACGCGGGGATCCTTGCGGATCTCGAAGCGCGTCTCCTGGGTAACGCCATCGACGGTGAGCCGCGCGGTGTAGGTCCCGGGCGGGACCTGCGGGCCGACGAGCTGGTTCTCGAAGGCCTCCCAGGTGCCGCCCTCTCCCTCGACCTTCGTCGCGTCGGGGTAGCGCATGTTCCAGATGAAGCGGTTCAGGCCGGCGTCGATCGCGACCTTGGGGTCCTTCGTCGCCGGCGGCTGGGCCGTCCCCTCGGGCGGGGTGGGCTTGGCCGCTTCCTTCTTCGCATCGGGCGTGCTCGCATCCTCCTCCGGCGGAGCGCTCTTGAACTCACGGATGACCCGCCCGCGCGCGTCGAGGAACGCCAGACGAGCCTCGCGCGCCTTCTCGCGCAGCCAGTACTGGAGGACGACGCCGGGTGGCGGATTCGTGCCCGCATCGATGTTGACCGCGAGCTTCTCACCGGTCTTCTTCTCGATCTGCCGGTAGGTGACCATCGTCGCGCCGGTCATGCGGTAGTTCTTGCCGATCTTCGGCGGCTGCGGGAAGCCCATGTCCACGCGGTAGCGGACCGTCGGCTTGGGTGCGAAGAGGTGCGCCCGGCCCGCGGCCCGCTGCCGCAGCGGCGCGAGGTCGTCGAGGATCCAGAACGAGCGGCCATGCGTGCCGAGGACGAGCTCGCCCTCCTTGATCACGAGGTCGTGGATCGGGACGACCGGCAGGTTCCCGCCCAGACGCTGCCAGCGCGCGCCATCGTCGAACGACACGTACACACCGGTCTCGGTGCCCGCGTAGAGGAGTCCCCTTCGCTCGGGGTCCTCGCGGATGACCCGCGTGAAGTCGCCATCGGGGATGCCCGCGGTGATCTTCTTCCAGGTGCGGCCGTAGTCCGTGGTCTTCCACAGGTACGGCGCGAAGTCATCGAGCTTGTAGCGCGTGGTCGCGACGTACGCCGTGCCGGCGTCGTGCGGCGAGGCCTCGATGATGGAGACCAGGCTCCACGCGCGCACGCCCGGCGGCGTCACGTTCTTCCAGGTGCGGCCCTCGTCGCGTGACACGTGCACGAGCCCGTCGTCGCTGCCCGCCCAGAACACGCCGCGCTGCACCGGCGACTCGACGAACGCGAAGATGGTGCAGTAGTACTCGGCGCCGGTGTTGTCCTTGGTCACCGGCCCACCCGAGGGGCCGAGCTTGGACGGGTCGTTCCGCGTGAGGTCGGGGCTGATGGCCTCCCACGAGGCGCCCTCGTCGCGCGAACGGAACACGCGATTGCCCGCGTGATAGAGGACGTTGGGGTCGTGCGGCGAGAGGACGATCGGGCACGTCCACTGGAACCGGTGCTTCACGTCGATCGCGCCCTCGCCCGCGCTCGCCTCCGGCCAGACCATGATGTTGCGTGACTGCCCGGTCCGACGGTCGTAGCGCGTGATGATGCCCTGATAGTTCCCCGCGAAGACGACGTTCGGGTCGTCCGGGCGCACGGCGATGTAGCCGGACTCACCGCCGCCGATGGCGAATGTGTCCGCGCCGGTGATGCCCGCGATCTGCGCGCGGCTGGGGATGGTGATGGTGGTGTTGTCCTGCTGCGCGCCGTAGATGCGATAGGGCGTCTGCTCGTCGGTGATGACGTGGTAGAACTCCGCGGTCGGCTGGTTGTACACGCCGGTCCACGTCTCGCCACCATTGAACGTCACCACCGCGCCGCCGTCGTTCCCTTCGATGATGCGCAGCGGATCGTTCGGGTCGATCCACATGTCGTGGTTGTCGCCGTGCGGGATGGACATCTGATCGAAGGTCTTCCCGCCATCGCTCGAGCGCCAGGCGTCCACGTTCAGCACCCACACCGTCTCGGGATCCTTGGGGTCGGCGTAGATGTGGTCGTAGTACCAGGCGCGCTGCCTGAGGTTGCGGTCCTCGGAGCCGCGCGTCCAGGTGTCGCCGAAGTCGTCGCTGCGATACACGCCGCCTTCGTCCGACTCGACGATGGCGTAGACGCGGCCGCTCCGCGCGGCCGACGCGCTGATGCCGATCTTGCCGATCACGCCCTTCGGGAGGCCCTTCGCGCGCGTGAGTTCGGTCCAGGTGTCACCGCCGTCGTTGGAGCGGAAGATGCCGCTCCCCGGCCCGCCCGACACGAGCTCCCACGGGCGGCGGATCGCCTCCCAGATGGTGGCGTAGATGATGCGTGGGTTGTTCGCGTCGATGGAGAGGTCCACCGCCCCCGCACGGTCATTGCGGTAGAGCACCCGCTTCCAGGTCCTGCCGCCGTCCCGTGACCGGTAGACGCCGCGCTCGGTGTTGGGCCCGTGAGCGTGGCCGAGCGCCGCGACGTAGACGGTGTCGGGGTCGGTCGGGTGCACCCGGACCTTGCCGATGTGGCGCGTTCGCTCGAGACCCAGATGCGTCCAGGTCTTGCCGGCGTCGGTGGACCGATACACGCCGTCGCCGTGCGACACGTTGCCGCGGATGCAGCTCTCGCCCATACCGACGTAGATCACATTGGGATCGGACGCGGCCACGGCGATCGCGCCAACAGAGGCGCGCTTGAAGAAGCCGTCGGACACGTTCTCCCAGTACTGTCCGCCATCGCCCGTCTTCCAGACCCCGCCGCCGGTCGACCCGAAGTAGAACGTGTTGCGGTCGCGCGGGTCTCCCGCGACGGCACCGACACGGCCACCGCGGAAAGGGCCGGCCTGGCGCCATTCGAGCCTGTCGAGGAGACCGGTGACCGCGCCGGTGGTGGCGCGGGGCGCGCGGGTGGTGCGGCGACGAGCGGGCATGGTCTGTCCTCCCATGAAACCGTGCTGCGCGGTGAGCCTAGTCGTTCTGGCGGGAGGGCGCGCCGCCGCGGAGATAGACTCACGGCCATGGAAAAGGTCTACGCGCTCCTGGACGTCCGGCCCGATGCACGCACCGCCGTCACGCTCGCGACGCTCGCGGCTTCGTTCGGGATCGCGGAGCAGCTCTACAAGTTCCACAGCTTCACCCTCGAGGCGGGGGCATTCCTCGCGACGTGGTGGACGCTGCGGCGCATCGCGCTCGTCTTCGTCAGGCGCTGAGCCGTGGGCGGGTGCTGCCGCCCGGGTGACATCGACGACGTGTTCGACGAGAAGAACGCCCGCAAGCAGGCACGCTCGTACGCACGCACGGGCCTCGGGGGGACCTCGCGACAGATCGTCGCGCTGATCCGCGAGCGCCTCGCACCCGGATACACCATCCTCGAGGCCGGCGGCGGCATCGGCGCGATCCCGGTGGAGCTTCTCACCGCGGGCGGCGCGACCAGCGCGACGAACGTCGAGCTCTCGACCACGTATGAGGCCGTCGCCTCCGAGCTCCTGCGCGAACGCGGGCTCGAGGGCCGCGTGTCGCGGCGCATCGGCGACTTCGTGAGCGAGGCCGCGAGCATGCCGCCCGCCGACGTCGTGGTGCTGGACCGCGTGGTCTGCTGCTACCCCGACGCCGATCGCCTGGTGGCCGCCGCGGCAGCGCACGCGCGCCGCCTGCTCGTGCTCGCGTTCCCCGTGGATCGCTGGTGGATCCGCCTCGGCCTGGGCCTGGCGAACCTGCTGCTCCGCGTGCGTCGCAGCGCCTTCCGCGGTTTCGCGCATCCGACCGTCCGGGTCATCGCCGCGGCCGAGCGTGAGGGGCTGCGCCTGGCCGCCCATCGCCGCGGCCTCATCTGGCAGATCGTCGCGTTCGA
Organism: Candidatus Limnocylindria bacterium; assembly: GCA_035699805.1. GTDB lineage: Bacteria > Chloroflexota > Limnocylindria > P2-11E > P2-11E > CF-39. The sequence continues at coordinate 3,941 of DASSPF010000092.1, forward strand.
GCGCGCCGGCTAGCTCACCAGCGGTGGTACGCGGGGTGATCCGGCTTCACCGCGACGAACGTGCCGCGTGAGGTGGCGCAGACCTTCCCACTCGCGGTGAGCTCCGCCTCCACGACGACCCGGTCTTCGCCCACCTCTACCGGACGCGCGACGATCTCGATGTCCCCGTCGGTCGGCGTGGGGCGCCGGAGCTTGATCGCGTACTCGGCGGTGACCGCGGTGGGTGGCGCCGCGGCGCCGCGGCGCAGCATGAGGTGATACGCCGCCGTCCAGTTGGAGTGGCAGTCCATGAGCGTGCCGATGATCCCGCCGGACAGCATTCCCTCGAAGGCCTCGTGGTGCTTCTCGGCGCGCCAGGTCGTCACGACCGATCCGTCGTCGCGCGGCACGCTCTTCACCTGCAGACCGCGCTCGTTCCGTGGCCCGCAGCCGAAGCACCTGCCGTCCGGAGCGTAGCGATCCTGGAGCGCGTCCACGCCCGCAGGCTAGCGCTCGGAGCCCACTTCGCGCTCCCGCTTCAGTCCTCTCCTTTGGCGATCTGGCTGTCGTCGCTCACCTCGATGCCGTGACGCTTCGCCGCGGCGAGGATGCGCAGGCGGGCCCGCTGCATCGCATGTGCCGGAGCCGGTAAGGTGCATGGGATGCCGCGATCATGGTGGCGCGAAGGCGTCTTCTATCAGATCTATCCGCGCTCGTATCAGGACTCGAACGGCGACGGCGTGGGCGACCTGCCCGGCATCACCGACCGCCTGGACCACCTGAATGGGCGCGAGGACTCGCTGGGCATCGACGCGATCTGGCTCTCGCCGTTCTACCCGTCGCCCATGGCCGACTTCGGCTACGACGTGGCGGACTACTGCGATGTCGACCCGGCCTTTGGCACGCTCGCGGACTTCGATCGGCTGCTCGCCGAGGCCCACCGTCGCGAGATACGCGTGATCGTGGATCTCGTCCCGAACCACACCTCCGACCGTCACCCCTGGTTCCGCTCCGCGCGCTCGTCGCGAGACGACCCCAAGCGTGACTGGTACGTGTGGGCCGACCCGCGGCGCGGGGGCGGGCCGCCGAACAACTGGCTCGCCGTGTTCGGGCATCGGCGCGCCGCGTGGACGCTGGACCCGGCGACGGGCCAGTACTACCTGCATCACTTCCTCCCGGAGCAGCCGGACCTGAACTGGCGGAACGAGGAGGTGCGCCGCGCGGTCGACGACGTGATCCGGTTCTGGCTGGATCGCGGGGTGGACGGCTTCCGCGTGGACGTGGCGCACGGCCTGCTCAAGGACGAGCGCCTGCGGAACAACCCGCGTCTCTTCGCCGGGCGACGCCGCAAGCGCAACTGGGACCTCGACGAGGTCCACGAGATCCACCGCCGGTGGCGGAAGGTGCTCGACGAGTACCCGGACCGCATGGCGGTGGGCGAGGTCTTCCCGGAGGGTGGGCTGGGCCGTCTGGTGCGCTACTACGGGAACGACGACGAGCTGCACATGCCCTTCAACTTCCAGTTCCTCGAGCAGCCGTGGCAAGCGGACCGCTTCCGCGACGTGGTCGAGCGCTGGGAGCGCCTCCTGCCCGATCACGCGTGGCCCGACTACACCCTCTCGAACCACGATCGCAGCCGCGCCGCGACGCGATACGGGCTCGAGAACGCGCGCGTCGCGGCGATGCTCCTGCTCACGCTGCGTGGGACGCCCTTCATCTACTACGGCGAGGAGATCGGCATGACCGACGTGCCGATC
>DASSPF010000093.1:0-13027 GCA_035699805.1 Candidatus Limnocylindria bacterium
CACCGTCATGGATACGCCCGAGATCGTCGTGCGCTTCGTCGACGTGCCCGACCGCAAGGCGAACAACCTCGGCGCGAAGGGGCTCGGCGAGCCGCCGATCATCCCCACCGCGGCGGCCGTGGCGAACGCCGTCGCCAACGCTACCGGCGCGCGCGTGCGGCATACACCGATGACGCGCGCCCGCGTGCTCGAGGCGCTCGCGCTGGCGGGTGCGCGATGAGTCTCTTCTCCTACGCACGTCCGCGCGCGCTCGGTGAGGCGCTCAGGCTGCTGAAGAACGGCACCGCGGCGATCGCCGGCGGCACCGACCTCATCACCCTCGTGCGGCATGGCATCGCGCGGCCCGATGCGCTGGTGGACCTCACCGGGATCGATGGCCTGCGCGGCTGGAAGCGCGAGAAGGGCAAGGGCATCCTCATCGGCGCGCTGACGCCGCTCGCCGATTTGGAGGGGTCGCCCGAGCTCGCGAAGCTCGTCCCAATCGTGGGGCAGTCGTTGCGCGACGCCGCGACGCCACAGATCCGCAACATGGGCACCGTGGGCGGGAACCTCCTCCAGCGCAATCGCTGCTGGTACTTCCGCGACGAAGGGGTGCCCTGCTGGCTCAAGGGCGGGACCCGCTGCTTCGCGATCGACGGCGAGAACCGCTACCACGCCGTGGTCGGCGCGCACGAGTGCTGGATGGTCTCGCCGTCGGACCTCGCGCCCGCGCTCATCGCCTGTGACGCCGAGATCGAGATCGCCTCGAGCCTGGGGAAGCGCCGCATGAAGCTCGCCGACCTCTTCATCGCGCCGCATGGCCGCCAGCGCCGCGAGCATGCGCTGCGCGCGGGCGAGCTCATCACCGGCGTGCGGATCCCCGAGAGGTCGCTCGACCGGCGCGGCACGTACCAGAAGGCGATGGAGCGCAAGGCCTGGAGCTTCGCGATCGTGTCGGTGGCCGCGACCGCGCGCGTGGACCGCGCCGGGCGTGCGACCGACGTGCGCCTCGTGCTCGGCGGCGTCGCGCCGGTCCCGTGGCGCGTGCCCGCCGCGGAGAAGCTGCTCGAGGGGACATCGCTCGACGACAACGCCTGCCTCGCCGCGGCGGACGTAGCGCTGAGCGGCGCCGAGCCGCTCCGCGACAACGGCTACAAGGTGACCCTCGCTCGCGAACTCGTCCGCCGCGCGCTCCGCTCGCTGGTCAGCTGACGCGCGGGGAGCGCAGCCCTGCGGCTGCGCTCCCCTGCGCTGTTGGACGGAAGTGCGCTAGCTCACTCCTCCCACATCCGGACGTTGTCGAACGTCGCGGTGCCGGTGAGGCCGCCGAGGAGCACGACACGCACCTGCGTGACATTCGCTCCAGCGGTGAACGTGGTCACGTCGCTCAGGGTCGAAAGGACCGCGCCGAGGGTCGAGAGCTGCTCGACGCGGAGGCTGCCGCCACCGGTCATGTCGACGGTGAGACCGTAGGCCTTACCCGCCTCCACGGTGATGGCATCGCTCGTCCAGGAGCCGGCGGCCCCGGCCGTGACGCTGCGCTGCCCGTCGCTGCCCTGCGGGTAGCTGGTGCTGCCCGACGAGGACCAGTGGTCCGGGCTCGTGCCGCTCGCGGACTCCTCGAAGGAGGCGTTCTGCACCTTGTTCCCCCTCACCGTGACGGTGCCGGTGGTGCTGTTGTTCGTCTCGTTCGATTCGCGGATCGCGTTCGCGGGATCGGCCGTCACCGTGATGGTGCGGTCGCCCTTGATGTGCTTGGTGTCCCAGACCACCGACGCGGTGCCCGATCCGCCGGCCGCGATCTGGGCGATCGTCTGGACCGAGCCGATCTGGGTGCCGTTGTCGGTGAAGCGCACCGCGACGTCCTTCGTCGCGGCGGTGCCGATGTTGCGCACGGTCGCGGTGATGGTGACCTGATCGCCGCCCACGATCTTCTGCGTGGAGAGGGCGACGTCGCTGCCGCCGATCGCGAGATCGGGCAGCGGCCGGTGCCACTGCACGGCGTTCTCGAACAGCTGCCAGCCGGTGTAGGTGAGCGCGTAGCTCGACAGCCCAAAGGGGTGGTCGAAGCGCTCCTCGGGATCGGGCAGGAGCGAGCCGACGAAGCGGATGCGTCCCGACCCCGCCGCCACCTCGCCGAGTGCGACCTCGTCCGAGATCGTTCCGGCGATGCGGCCATTCGCCGCTGCCCAGGCGCTGCGCCGGACCGCCCAGGTGAACGAGCTGGACGCGTTGCCGCCCGCGGCGTCCTGGATCGCGTATCCGAGCGGCACGGGCTCGACCGTCTGGTGACGGTTCGAGGGACCCTCGGCCGCGCCGGGCTGGTCGACGTTGGCCGCGAGCGGATCGCCGTATGTCGGCGTGCCGCTGTTGTTGAACTCGATGTACGGCGCGTAGACGACGACGGGCTGGACGTCCTTCGGCGTGCCCACGCCGAGGTAGGCGAGCGCGCGGGCCGCGCCGTCGGTGAGCAGCAGGTTGCCACCCGACTCGGCGAAGGCCTTGAGGCTCGCGTAGTACGACTCGGCCTGCGCGCGCGTGCGCGTGACCGGGTACTGCATCGGCAGGTGGCCGGGCGTGGTGCTGAACGTGATGGTGCCGTCGATCGGCTGCGCCGCTCCGGCCCAGTTGTTCACCCGTGCCCGGTAGCGGCCGGGGAAGAAGCCGGAGACGTGCGCGGTCTCGCCGGTGTTGATGCCGTTGGTGGATGAGCCCACGCCCACCCAGGCGCCGCTGGAGGTCCGGCGCTCCACGTAGAGGTCGTAGTCGGACGGGGCCGACCAGCGGATCGCCACGGTCATGCTCCGGTTGTCGAACTCCGGGAGCACGTCGAACTCGTACGTCGCGTCGGTACGGGCGGTCGTGCCGGCGTTGGGCGCGGGCGCGACGACGCTGAAGGTCTGTCCCGGCTGCGCCGTCCCGCCGGTCGCGGTGGCGTCGTACCAGCCGGGGAGCGGGTCGTTCACCAGGATCACGGTGTCGAACGCCGAGAGGTCCGCGCCCGCGAGGATCTCATCCGGCGTGAGGCGGGTGATGGTCGTGCCGGCCGGCAGGTAACGGGCGAGGTCCTCGAAGAACTTCGTGCTCGTGACGTCGTACGGGAGCTGACCGGGGTCGGGCCAGGCCTGCTCGCCGCTGAAGTCGATGTGGACGCGGTGCACGCCCGGTGGTGCGGTGTCGAACCGCACGCGATATCGACCGGGGATGCCCGAGTTCACGGCGACGGTCATGCCCGCCGACGCGTAGAGCTGGGCCTGGTTCCAGTGGTAGTTCAGCGTCTGCCAGTACGGATCGCCCTCATCGTCCTTGGTGTAGCGCTCCACGTACACGCTGGTGACGAGGTCCGCGACGGAGATGCCCTGCGTGTTCGTGTACGTGATGTTGGCGACGAGGCCGCCGTTGTACACGCCGTCGTCGGGGCCGAGGACGTCGAACTCATAGGTGGGCTCTGTGGTGCCATCCGTCGTCGGTGAGACGACGTCGGCGGTGATGTCGCTCTGCGGCGGGAGACCGGCATACGGGTTCGTGGTCGCCGGGGTCCCGGTGTTGGTGAAGCGCCGGCCGTGGTCGACGTACGCGACCTTCGCGCCTTCGAGCGGGAAGGTCCGACCGGCATCGCGGAACGCGCCTTCGAGCTGGGCGTAGATGAGGCCCTTGTTCCCGTCGATGTGCGCCTGCTCGAGGTCGGCGATGAACGCGGTGTTCGGCGCGAGGTGCGACACCCACATCTCGTTGTTCAGCGGGACGTAGGCGTCCAGGCCGAGCGGGGTCCCCATCCAGTCACCGAGCGACCCGGTGGTCGTGTAGGCGATCGTGTCCCAGACCGTGCCCCACTGCTGGGCCACGTCGGGCACCGACCCGGATCCGTTCTCCGTCACGCCCACGAACCATCCCAGGCGAGGGACGGAGTCCTCCTGGATGCGGCGCGAGGCCGCGACGATCGCGCGGTTGCGGGCGTAATCGAACTCGCCCGCGGGCAGCATGGTGTAGGTGAACGCGTGGGCGTCGAGCATGCCGTGCAGGTCGGCGGTGCCCGCGAAGCCCGGCGCCTGCGCCTTGAGGAATGACGAGAACGCCTTCACCTCGGGCTCGGATCCCGGTGTGTATGGCCGGTACGTGTAGCCCTTCGTGACCCAGTCGCGATTCGGGTCGACGCCGTTGCCGTTGTAGCGCTGGAACATCACGGCGCCGCCGGGCTGCGGGTCGCCGCGCACCCAGCCATCGGGGTTCGGGTAGAAGAACCAGATCTCTGACTCGGCAAGCACGCGCGCGACGGTGACCGCCGACGCCCCGGCACCGAGGGTCTCGTCCAGCAGACCACGCTGCGGCTCGTGCCGGCCCCAGGTGACCAGATCCTCGATCGCGCGCGTGCCGCCCTCGGCGCCGGCGCGCTCGATGCCATGGATCGACAGGGCGATGGCGAACTTCTTCTTCGCGCCGCCGACGCGCTCATCGGTCACGCGCACCGCGTAAAGCTTGGACTTCTTGCGCTCGAGCGTCGGCGTGGGGATGCCCGCGGACTCGCCGACCTCGACGAGTGCGAGGAACTCGGGGAACTTCGTCTCGAGGAAGCGCAGGCCGGCGATCGCCTCGGGGTAAGTGAGGAAGGTCGTCGCGCAGACGTTGCCCTTTGCGAAGGGCGACTTGCCGGGCAGGCCCTTCACGCAGCCGTGTGGATCGGGGAAGACCCGGCCGTAGGCCGCATAGGTGGTGTCGTCGGTCGCCACCGGTGATGCGAGCGCAGGTGAGGAGCGGCCGAACGAGACGATGGTGACGACGAAGATGGCGACGAGCAGGTGGATGGTGGGGCGTCGCAGCACAGATCCCTCCGTGTCGTTGATGAAGCAGGGCGACGGAACGGTACGGAATGGCGGGACCGTGAGGCGAATAAATGATTCGTCAATGACGCCGTCCCTCTGCCGACCGGTCGGCGAGCGTGGACCGACGGCTCGCTCGGTCCGCCGTTCAGCGAGAATGGCACCGTGATCGACGACCGCACGCTCATCGAGGCGATCGGGTCCAGCCTGCACATCTACCCGCCGGTGCCCGGTCTGGCCGACGACCTGGGGATCCCGGGGGTGCGCGGCCGCGTCACCACGCTCTCCAACCCGCTGCTGAACCTCGTCGGCGGCGCGCGCCTGGACGAGGAGACAGCGGACGCGACGATCCTTCGCGTCACGCAGCGCTTCGCCCGGGAGCACAAGGCCTACGGCTGGGTCGTCGACCCGCTGACCACGCCGCGCGATCTCTCACTTCGCCTGGAGACCGCGGGGCTGCGCCCGGTCGCGCACCTTGCTGGCATGGCCCGCACTGACCTCGCCATCCCCATCGCCGCGGATCCGGCGGTCCGCGTCCGTGAGGTGACCGCCGCGGAGATGGAGCGCGAGGCCGAGATGATGGGACGCGCGTATGGCATGCCGGCCCCGGTCGCCGCGATGTTCGCCAAGCTCATGGGCTTCCCGCCGATCCGCAGCCGCTCGTACTTCGCGTATCTCGACGGACCAGAGCCCGTCGCGTGGAGCTACCTCGTGTATCTCCCCGATTCGCCGATCGTGCTGCTCGGCGGCGCCGGCACGGTGCCCGAGGCGCGCGGCAAGGGCACGTACACGGCGCTCGTGAAGCAGCGCCTCGACGACGCCCGCGCCGATGGACGCACCGCCGCCATCATCCAGGCCGACCGCGACACCTCGGCGCCCATCTGCGCGAAGCTCGGCTTCCGCGAGCTCTGCTCGCTCACCGTGTACGCGTGGAGTCCCGACAGCCCGCGACCGTAACGGGCTACTCGATCGTCGCGGCGTGCACCGAGACCACGTACGGCAGGTACTGCGCGATCCGCTCCCACGACCGGCCCTCGTCGCGGCTCACATACACGTCGCCGTTGGCCGTCCCGAAGTACACGCCGACGTCGTCGAAGCGATCGGTGTGCATGCCCTCGCGCAGCGACTCGAGCGGCGCGCCCTTCGGCAGGCCGCTGTCGTGCCGGATCCACGACGCTCCGCGGTCGGTCGTCTTGTATACCGCGATGCCTGGCTCGACCGCGGTGCGCTTGGTGTCGTGCAGCGGGATGACCCACGCGGTCTTCGGGTCGTTCGGATGGATGGCCGCGGAGAAGCCGAAGTTCGTGGGAAGTCCCGGCGTGCGGAATGTCCACGCCGTCTCGCCCGGATCGCGCCAGTACACCTCCTGATGGACGCGCATGAAGCGCACGCCGCTCTCCTTGGGATGCGCGAGCAGCTTGTGGATGCAGTACATGACGTCGGGCCGATCCTCTGGCCCGCCGGTCTGCGTGTTGTCGCGCGCCCACGACGCGCCGCCGTCCTTCGACGTGTAGACGCCGCCCACGCTGATGCCCACCTGCATGAACTTCGGATCGACGGCGTCGATGGCGATGGAGTGCAGTCCCATGCCGCCGAACCCGGGCACCCACTCCTTCCGAGAGGGCTGGTCGTCGAGGCTCTTCACCAGCGACCAGCTCTCGCCGCGGTCCTCGCTCTTGAAGAGCGCGGCCGGCTCGGTGCCTGCCCACACGACGTTGGGTGTCTTCGCATGGCCCGGCTCGATGTGCCAGGTCTGATAGAAGGTGCGGTCGGACCCCTCGGGGAACGCCGGGTTCTTGCTCACCTTCCAGGTGCGGCCGAGGTCGCGGCTGTACTCGATGCGCGATCCGCCCCAGGTGGAGTTGATGGCCGCGTACATCGACTGGTCGCGCGGGTCGTATGACGCGTGATGGATCGGCGCCGGGGCACCGTAGGGTCCCTCCACCGCCCACTTCTTGCGGTCGTCGCTGCGCAGCGTGAAGAGGCCCTTCTTCGTTCCCACCAGGAGCACCACTGACTTCGCCATCGCGTTCCTCCTACCCTCCGGACAGTGCCGGGATGATGTGTACGACATCTCCGTCCTCGAGCGCGGCGTCCTCCCACCCCAGCAGGCGCGCATCCTCCTCGTTCACGAACAGCGCGAGGTGCGCGCGCAGCCTCCCGTGCTCGTCGCGCAGCCGCTCCTGGAGCGAGGGATGCACGCGTGCGAGCTCGCCGAGCGCTCCGCCGAGCGTCGTCGCGTCGAGCCGCACCTCGCGCACGCCGCCGGCGAACTGCCGGTAGACGCCGTGGAGCAGCACCCGAACGGTCACGACGCGAGGCGCCGCTCGAGGAGCGCCCGCTCGGCGGGGTTCTCGGTCAGCGCGAGCGCTCGGCGATCGGCCTCGCGCGCCTCGCCGGGGCGGTCGAGGTCGCGCAGGAGCTCGGCGCGGGTGGCGTGATAGAGGTGATAGCCGTCGAGCGCGTCGGCGAGCGGTGCGAGCGCGGCAAGCGCGGCGCCGGCACCAGCAACGTGCCGCTCGGCGATGGCGCGGTTGAGACGGACGACGGGCGTATCCGCGAAGCCGAGGAGCGCGTCGTACGCGCGAAGGATCTCGGGCCAGCGGGTCTCCTCCCAGCTCGGGGCCTCGGCATGGGCCATCGCGATGAGCGCCTGCAGCTGGTACGGGCCGGGACGTCCGAGCGAGACGAAGCGCGAGACGATCCGTCGGGCATCGTCGATGCGGTCCCGATCCCACTTCCACCGCTCTTGATCCTTCAGGAGCACGATGCCGCCCTCCCGGTCGAAGCGCGCCGCGCTGCGCGCGAGATGGAAGCGCATGAGGGCCTGCAGACCGAGCGCCTCCGGCTCGTCGGGCAGGAGCTCGGTGACGAGGGAAGTGAGCCACTCCGCCTCGCTCGCGAGATCGCGGTCGCTCGCGCCGCGCCGGCCGGTGGACAGGTAGCCCTCGTTGAACATGAGGTAGAGCACCGCGAGGACCTCGTCGAGCCGCTCCGCGCGCTCGGACGGCTCGGGCACGCGGAAGGGGATGCGTGCGTCCACGATCTTGCGCTTCGCGCGCACCAGGCGCTGCGCCACGGTGGCCTCCGGGAGGAGGAACGCGCGGGCGATCTCCGCGGTCGTGAGACCCGCGACCGAGCGGAGGGTGAGCGCGATCTGCGCCTCGCGGGCGAGCGCAGGGTGGCAGCAGGTGAAGATCAGCAGGAGACGCTCATCCGGCGCCGGCGCGGATCGCTGCTCGGGCTGCTCCAACATCGCGAGCTTCTCCTGATAGCGCGTCTCGCGACGCAGCCGGTCGATGCCCCGCCGCCGCGCCGCGGTCATCAGCCACGCCCCGGGGCTCTCGGGGATGCCGGTCCTGGGCCAGTGCTCGAGGGCCGCGACGAGCGCGTCCTGGACGCACTCCTCGGCGAGGTCGAAGTCGCCGAGGCTCCGCACGAGGGCCGCGGTGAGCCGACCGGCCTCCTCGCGGAAGACGGCCGCCACCGCGTCGCTCGTCAGCGTGATCGTTGGCTAGTGCTCCACGATCGGCCGGACCTCGACGTCGCCGCCGGGCCAGGACTTCGCGACCGCGAGCGCGGCATCAAGGTCGGCGACCTCGATGAGCGCGAAGCCGCCCACGGACTCCTTCGACTCGACGAACGGACCGTCGGTCACCTTCATCTGGCCGTTCACACGGCGCACCGTCGTCGCCGTCCGCTGGTGCGTGAGCTCGTGCCCGCCTTTGATGACCCCCTTCTTGCTGAGGTCATCCCACCACGCGCCGATCTCGGCGTAGGACTTCTGCCTCCGGTCCGCCGGCTGCGCCGCCCACTCGTCGTCGTCGCCGACGAACATCAGAACGTACTTCGGCATCTCCATCACTCCTACCGCTGTTCGACGATCGGTCGGATCTCGACCGCGTACCCGGGCCAGGTCTTCGCGAGCTCGATGGCCGCGGCCGTGTCGGGCAGCTCGAGCACCGAGTACCCGCCCACCGACTCCTTGGCCTCGATGAACGGTCCGTCCACCACGGTCGGCTTGCCGGATCGCTTGCGGATCGTCGTCGCCGTCCGTGTGGGCTGGAGCTCGGCCCCGCCGTCCACGAATCTCGGACCGTTCGCCTCGAACCACTTGAAGATCGCGCCGTAGACCGCCTGCTGCTCGGGGGTCGGGTCGCCCTGGTAGTCCACGCCGTCATCGATGAAGAGGAACGCGTACTTCGCCATCGTGGCCTCCTTCGCCGTCGTCACCGATACGACGAACGGCGCTCCCCGATCTCGACACCGCGGTACCGGCAAGAGTACGGACCGGCCGGTGTCCTGAGTGCGTCCTTCGCTACAGGGCCCGGCGGCTGGGCCAGCCACCCTGCGGGACCTCGCCGCGCTCGAGCGCGAGGAGGCGCCGCTTCGCCTCGAGGCCGCCGCTGTAGCCGCCAAGGGTGCCGTCGGTCGCGAGGACGCGGTGGCAGGGGACCACGATGGGGATGGGGTTCGCGCCGAGCGCCTGCCCCGCGGCCCGCGACGCCTTCTCGCTCCCGGCCCTCGCGGCCACCCGCGCGTAGGTGCTCACGCTGCCGTATGGCACGCGGGCGGTCGCCGCGAGGATCCGCCGCTGGAACGGCGAGAGCGGCGACAGGTCCACCGCGACGTCGAAGGCCTGGCGCCGACCGCGGAAGTACTGGTCGAGCTGCCGCGCCACGGGGTCCGCGCGGCGCTCGTCGGGCAGGATGCCCGGCCCGTAGGCGCGGACCAGGCGCGCGAGCTCGGCTGCGGAGGGCTCGGCGCCGTAGTGGATGCCGACCACGCCCTTCGGGCCCACCGCGACCCACAGCGGTCCGAGGGGCGAGTCGACCACGCGGTACCCGATGGTCTCGAGGCCCTCGCGGCGCGCGCGGCCCACCAGACGCTCGCGCGCGTCACGGACGAGATCGTTCATCGCATCGCCTCCTTGACCTTCTTCATCGCCTCGGCCACCCGCGAGCGCGCCGCCTCCTCGCTGCAATCGAGCGCGCGCGCGACGTCGGCGTACGCCAGGCCTTGCAGCTTGCGGAGCACGAAGGCCGCGCGCTGGCCCGGCGGGAGGACCCGCACCGCCGTGCCCAGATCGGCCAGCGAGGTGCCGTCACGCTCCGGCGCCGCGAGCGCGAGGTCGTCCATGCGCACCAGCCGTCTGGCACGCCGCGCCCGGTCGATGACCTTGTTCGTCGCGATGCGGTACAGCCAGGCCCGCTCCTGGCCGCGGCGCGGGGGCGGCCAGGCCCGGAATGCCGCCAGGAAGGTGTCCTGGTAGACGTCGTCGGCCTCGTCGCGGTCGCCCGTGAGCCGCAGGGCGTAGGCGAAGATCTCGCGCTCGTGGCGCGCCAGCAGGTCGGCGAACGTCGAGATCTCGCCCATCCGTCAGGTATTGAACGCTGACACCACCTCGGCCGTGAGAGGGGCTACAGTCCGCGGCAGTGGAAGGGATGCGCGCCGCGCTGGCGCTCGCACTCGTGCTGGTGGTCGCCTGTGGTGGCTCCGCGCCCGCGACCGGCGGGGCCCCCGGCGCGGCCGCGACCTCGACGTCGGCCGCCACCGCGGCCGCGGCGACGACCGCGCCGACCACCGCTCCGACCGCCGTCGCGACGGCCGCCATCGGCCCACGTCTCCTCGACGTCCTGTCGGCCGCGCGAGCGACCCAGTACAAGATCACCTACAAGATCACCGCGACCGGTACGGGCGCGGAGGCCTTCTCCGGCGACCAGACCTGGTACTTCAAGCCGCCGCGCTCGCGCTTCGACTTCGTCAGCGACTTCGGCGGACAGCGCACGACCATGTCGATCTTCAATCTCCCCGAGGGGAACTTCATGTGCTTCGCCACGGCCGGCCAGAACACCTGCCTCTCGGCGCCATCGACCGGCTCGCCGCTCGACCAGAACCAGGCCGCGGTGATGCAGCGCTCGCTCATGGATCGTCCAGAGCAGTTCGCCGCCACGTTCACCGGTTCCCGCACCATCGCGGGTCAGGCGGGGCTCTGCTACTCGGTGAACGCCGCGGCCGCGGCGGCGAGCGGCTTCAGCAGCGGGACCTTCTGCTACACCAGGGAAGGCATCGCGCTCCTGTCGCAGTTCACCGTGCAGGGGGCCACGTGGTCGACGGAGGCCACGAACGTCTCCACGACCGTGCCCGACTCGGACTTCACGCTTCCCGCGACCCCCACCGTCATCCCCAGGCCCTGACCCCGGCGGCCGTCCCGCTGGCTCCACGGCACGGTTCGTGCGCCTCATCCCGGACATGAAGAACTCCAAAGAGATCACCGCGCGCAACGAGCGGGTCATCGAGCAGCAGGAGGGCCTGACCGAGAAGCGGCGCGGATCGCCGGCCGCCGAGTCGGACAAGCCCGAGGGCGACCTGCCGCATCCCCAGGACGTCAACGAGATGGGGCAGCCTGACTGACAAGTACTACCCGGGCTGTAGCACTCGTGCCCGCGAACTCACTCGCGTATCGCGCCACGCTCAGGCACGTTGTCGCTGTCATGAGGCTCGGCCGGCTCCTGCTCTACCTGGCGACGATCGCCGCGCTCGCTCTGGTCGCGGTCGCCTCGGCGAACGCCGGGCAGTACTGACCGCGCCGCGCGTCGGTCGGGGGCGCGGCTAGCGGCGCAGCTCGAAGATGAGCTCGCCCTCCACGACCTCGCCGGTCGGGACGAATCCCAGCTTCTTGTGCACCCGCAGCGACGCGACGTTGTCCGGTGTGGTGGACGAGATGAAGTGCCGGATCCCGTGTACGGCGATCGCCCACTCCATGAGCGCCACGGCCGTCTCGGTCGCGTAGCCCTGCCGGCGGTCCTGTGGGAAGACCGTCCAGCCGAGCTCGAGCGCACCGGCCCTGCTGGTGTCATTCACGCCCGGCGCGCCGTGGAAGTTCACGAAGCCGACCATGCGCCGCTCGGAGCGCAGCACCATGGCCCGAACGGACCAGGGCAGGCGTTCCGGATCGGCCGCGAGCTGCCCCCGCCGGAACCGCAGGAACTCGCTCTGGCCGTCATCGGGGAACTCGGTCGGCACCGCATAGTCGGCAAGGCGCGACACCGTGAGCCGATCTCCCGAGATGAGCGCGTCGAGCATCTCTGCGCCCAGGAGCGGCAGGTCGAGACGCTCGCTGCGGACCACGGCATCCTCGGCCGTTCGTGCTCCCATGCCACCACTCTCGCACACGCCCGTGAGCGCGACCGTGCTCAGCGCCGGGCGGCGCTCCGGTCGTGGATCTCATCGGCCAGGCGCAGCGGGCGGCCGGTGCCCCCGTAGCGCTCGAGGCTCATCTCCGCGAGCACGCTGAGCGCGATCTCCGCCGGCGTGCGGCCCCCGAGATCGAGACCGATCGGCGCGTGCACGCGGCGGATGCGCTCCTCGGCCACGCCCTCGTCCCGGAGCATCTTGGCGATGAGGACGGTCTTGCGGCGGCTGCCGAGGAGCCCGATGTAGCGGACGTCGCGCGCGACGGCGGCGCGAAGGCACTGGGCGTCGAGCTTGTGCCCGCGGGTGGCGATGACGATGAAGGTGTTCCAGCCGAGCGGCAGCGTCCGCAGGGCCTCGGGCATGTCCATGCGGAGGACGTCGATGGTCTGGCCGAACCGCTCGCGCGCGCTGAACTCCTCGCGATCGTCGATCACCGTCACGTCGTAATCGAGCTGCGCCGCCATCCTCGCGAGCGCGAGACCGACGTGGCCTCCGCCGGCGATGACCAGGCGCGCTCGCGCGATGACCGGCTCCACCAGGAGCTCGTGCCGGTCGTCGAGCGCCACCGTGCGCGCGGTGCCCTGCCGCAGCGCCTCCGCGGCCGCCTCGATCGCGCGCGCGTCGAGCGCGGGGTCACCGAGCGAGCCGCGCACCGCGCCGTCGGTCTCCACGAACAGCCGGCCGCGTGGCGCGAGGTCGCGATCGCTGCGCTCCATCAGCGTGGCGAGCGCGACGGGCCTCCCGCCCGACGACGCGGCGAGGAGGTCGCCCAGGAGATCGCGGCCGGCGAGGCGCAGCGCGCGCTCGCCCGGCTCGATGGAGATCCACATCGTGCCGCCGCAGACCAGGCCGGTGTCCCAGGCGAGGTCCTCGGTGAGCTCGTACTCGCGCAAAGAGGCGTCCCCGGTCTCGATGACGCGCTTCGCCTCGACGAACGCGTCGCTCTCCACGCACCCGCCGCCGAGCGTCCCGGCGAGACGGCCGAGGTCGTCGACGACGAGCTTCGCACCGACGACCTGAGGGGTGCTGCCCAC
>DASSPF010000094.1:0-42708 GCA_035699805.1 Candidatus Limnocylindria bacterium
CGGCCGGTCCGGGACGGACTCGCGCGATCGCTCCGCGGCCGCCAGCGACTCGCGTGCCTCGTCGACGAGGTTGCGCTTCGCGGCCTTGTCGCGGGCCTGCTCCGCCTGAGCCAGGGCGCGACGCGCCTGGAGGATGAGCTCATCGGCCTCCGAGCGCGCGCGCCGGAGCGCTCGTTCGGCCTCCTCGCGGGCGCGGGCGGCCTCGCGCACCGCGTCGGCGGTCGCGCGGCGCGCATCCTCCGCGGCGATCCGTGCCTCGTCCAGGGCGCCGGCGAGCTCGGTGCGCTGCCGCTCGGCCTCGCGCAGCGTGCGCTCCAGGGAGCGGTGGAGCTCCGAGAGATGCGACTCGGCGCGCTCGAGCACCGCGCGGTCGAGACCGAGCCGGGCGGCGATGGCGAACGCATTCGACGCGCCGGGCAGGCCCATGTGGACCCGGTACGTCGGCCGCAGCGTGTCGGGATCGAACTCGACGCTCGCGTTCGACACGCCCGGCGTGCTCAGCGCAAAGGCCTTCAGCTCCGGATAGTGCGTCGTCGCGGCGACGAGGACGCCGCGCGCGAGCAGCGTCTCGAGCACGGCCATCGCCAGGGCCGCGCCCTCGTCCGGGTCGGTACCCGCGCCGAGCTCGTCCAGGAGCGCGAGGTCGCCCCGCTCCGCCTCCGCCAGCGTGGCGACGACGTTCCGCAGATGCGAGCTGAACGTGGAGAGGCTCTGCGCGATGGACTGCTCGTCGCCGATGTCGGCGAAGATCCGCTTCACCAGCGGGACGCGGCTGCCCCGCTGGGCCGGGATGTGCAGCCCGCACGCGGCCATGAGCATGAGCAGCCCGATCGTCTTCAGCGTCACGGTCTTGCCGCCGGTGTTCGGCCCGGTGATCACGAGCGCGCGGAACTCGGCGCCCAGACGGACGTCGATGGGCACGACGCTGCCGCC
Organism: Candidatus Limnocylindria bacterium; assembly: GCA_035699805.1. Lineage (GTDB taxonomy): Bacteria > Chloroflexota > Limnocylindria > P2-11E > P2-11E > CF-39. The sequence continues at coordinate 934 of DASSPF010000094.1, forward strand.
CTGAGCCAGGAGCAGTGGGTGCCGTGCCTGGATGAGATCGAGCCCGCCATGCGGGTCGAGCGCGGGGCGCTCGCAGTCCAGCGCATCCGCCAGCTGCGCCTTCGCGAGCGCGAGGTCCAGACGGGCGAGCGCGCCGACGACGGCCTCGAGCTCGTCCGCATCCTGCTCCACCCGTCGCGAGAGCTCCTCGAGGATGCGCTGGACCTCGGCCCTCTCTGCGAGCTCGGCCTCGCGCAGGGCGTTGTTCGCCTCGAGGATCTCGAGCGGCTCGATGAACACCGTCGCGCCCGAGGCCGACTGGTCGTGGATGATCCCCTTCACCACGCTCCGGAGCTCCGACTTCACCGGTACGACGTAGCGTCCCGCCCGCTGGGTGACGATGGGCTCCTGGAGCGCGCGTGCCAGGTCGCCCCGGAGGAGGCCATCCAGGCGCTGCTGCAGGCGCGCCTGCGCCGCGCGCAGCTCGGCGCGCAGGCCGCCGAGCCGTGGGCTGGCCCGGTCGAGGATCTCTCCCGTGCCCGACACGGCATGCTCGATCGCCTCGGCCAGCGCGCGGGGCGGGCGGGCGAAGCGCGCGAGCGCGGCCAGCGGCGGATACGGGTGCACGTGCTCGAAGAGCTTCTGCGCAGCCCGGATCGTGTCCGCGGTCGCGAGAAGCTGCTCGGGATCGAGCGCACCGCCGAGGCGACTCCGGCGCAGCGCGTCCCGGATGTCGCGCGCGCCGCCGATGCCCGCGGAGGGCTGCGCGCGGACGAGCGTCCGGGCGGCGCTCGTCTCGTCCAGCAGCCGCTCGGCATCAGCGCGGTCACCGGTCGGCGCGATCGCGAGCGCGAGCTCGCGCCCCGGTATGAACGAGGAGCGTTCCGCCAGCAGCGCGCGGACGGCGGGCAGCTCCAGCGTGACGAGCGACCGTTCGGTGATGCCGCTCACCGGCGTGAGACCCCCGGCGAGCCGCGCAGGCTGAAGCGCCACAGCGCCTCGGACGTGGCGCCGGCGGCGATGCCGATGCGCGTGCTGCGCACGATCCCTCCGCGCGGCGGCGGGACGCCGGCCCGCAGATGCAGCGCCGAGCGCACCAGGTCCATCCCGGTGTGCTGCGTGGTGAGGCCGAACGCGCGCGCCAGACGGCCCGGACCCGCGAGCGAGCGCGAGCCGTCGTCCAGGCCGAGGAGCGGCTCCGCGCCGCGCAGCAGCACGGCCCCGGGGACCCCCGGAAGATGTGCGACCACGTTCATACAGTGATGCGTGCCGTAGATGAAGTACACGTAGGCGACCCCCGGCCTCCCGAACATGACGGCCGCTCTGGGCGTGGGACCGCGATGCGCGTGCGAGGCGGGGTCACGCTCACCCAGGTACGCCTCCACCTCGACCAGCCGTGCGGCGCGCCGTCCGTCGGGCGCATCGTAGACGAGCACCCTGCCCACCAGGTCGCGCGCCACGGTGAGGGTGGGCCGCGCATAGAACGACCGCGGCAGGCGCGGTCCGAGCGCGACGCTCGGACCTATATCTTGCGACGCGGGTCCAGCGCGTCGCGCAGCCCGTCACCGATGAAGTTGATGGCGAGCACGATGAGGAAGATCGCGAGCCCTGGGAAGATCGCCCAGTGGGGAGCGAAATCAAGGTAGTTCACCGCGTCGAAGAGCAGCCGCCCGAGCGTGGGCGTGTCGGTCGGGAAGCCCAGACCAAGGAACGAGAGGGTGGACTCGGCGATGATCGCACCACCCACGCCGATGGTGGCGGCGACGAGCACCGGGCTCAGGGCGTTGGGCAGGATGTGGCGGAAGATGATGCGCCCATCCGGCGCGCCCACGCAGCGCGCCGCCTCGACGAACTCCCGCTGCTTCAGCGAGAGGAACGAGGCGCGCACCAGCCGCGCCACCGGCATCCAGTTGAGGATGCCGATCACGCCGACGATCATCACGAAGATCCCGATCTGGCTGCCGAGCGCCCGTTGGAGCGCCTCGCGGAACAGGTACACGAGGACGAGGAGCACGGGAAGGACCGGGAGCGACAGGAAGAGGTCGGTGAGGCGCATGAGCGGGTTGTCGAGCCGCCCGAAGTAGCCCGCCAGGGCGCCCACGGCAGTGCCGAGCGTCATCGCAAGGACCACCGCGGTGATCCCGACGGCCAGCGACACGCGGCCACCGAAGAGCACACGGGCGAGGAGGTCGCGACCGAGATCGTCGGTGCCGAAGGGATGCGTGAACGACGGACCCTGGAGCGCCTTGGTGAAGTCGATGGTGCTCGTCGGCTGGTTCCACAGGTAGGGCCCGAACAGGGCGCCGAGCACCATCACCGCCAGCACGACGAGCCCGGTGACCGCGAGGCGGTCGCGGGTGAAGGTGTACCAGGCGTCCCGCCAGAGCGACCGTGCCGGCCGGTGGAGTGCGGCGCCAAGCGCCGCGGCGGAGGCGACGTTCGGCTCGGCGGCAGCCGTCATGCGTACTTGATCCTCGGGTCGAGCACGGCGTACAGGATGTCCGCGATGAGATTGAAGGCCACCACGAGCACGGCGAACAGCAGGACGACCGCAGCGACGACCGGCGTGTCGCCGGTCCCGATGGAGGTCACCAGCAGCTCGCCGATGCCGGGGACATGGAAGATCTGCTCGGTGACGATCGCCCCGCCGAACACCGCCGGGACGCCCAGGGCGACGAGCGTGACGACGGGGATGAGGCTGTTGCGCAGCACGTGCCCGAGCACGACGAACCGCTCCCCCAGGCCCTTGGCGTGCGCGGTCCGCACGTAGTCCAGCGGCAGGTTCTCGAGCATCGACGCACGGACGTACCGGGTGAGGACGGCGGCGTCGAAGAGCGCGAGCACCGTGATCGGCATGATCGACTGCTTGATCTGAGCCACGAGCGTCTCGAAGTCGCGCACCTGGAGCCGCGAGTCATAGAGGAACGTGAACCACCCCAGCTTGATGCTGAAGATGATGATGAGCAGGATGCCGGTGAAGAACGTCGGGACCGAGAATCCGATGTACGCGAAGCTCGAGATGACGTGGTCGACGATGCTGTTCCGACGGATCGCGGAGATGATGCCTGCGGGGAGCGCGATGAAGAGGCCGATCACGTAGGCGATCCCAACGACCGCGAGGGTGTTCGGGAGCCGCTGCCAGATGAGGTCGGCCACCGGGGCGTGGGTCATGAAGGAGATCCCGAAGTTCCCCTGCGCCACCGAGGTGAGCCATTTCACGTACCGGATGGGCCAGGGCTGGTCGAGGCCGAGCGAGCGTTTGACGTTCTCCCGGACCTCCGGTGGGACTCGCGGGTCGAGCGCGAACTGCGCGAGCGGGTCGATGGGGGCGAGCGCGAGGATGGCGTACATGACGAAGCTGATCGCGATCAGCGTCGGGATGGCGATCAGCAGACGTCGCGCGATGAACCGTCCCACGTGCCCCCTCTCATGCCGCGTCCGGCTGGTGGGGCCGCCACGAGGGCGGCCCCACCGGACCGAACGCTCGGACCGCTACTTGGTCCAGTCCATGACGTCCCACAGGGACGAATCGAACGGTGACTGCTTGACACCCTTCAGGCCCTTGGAGAAGCCGTTGGGCGTCGGCGCGGTGCGGTTCACCAGCGAGATGACGGCCACGTTCTTCACGAGGTAGTCATTCGCCTGGATGGCCAGCTGGTCGCGCTTGGCCTGGTCGGTCTCGGCCTTCAGGGACTTGATGATCGCGTCGAACGCGGGGTCGCAGTACCGGCCGATGTTGTTCTTGTTCCAGTTGTTGGCCTTGGCGTTGGCCTCCTCGCAGATGTACTGCTCGAGGAAGCTCGTCGGGTCGGGATCCTGCGAGGAGGCGAACTCCTCGAGGTCCGCGTAGAACTTCGCGTAGCCGTCCGGGGCGGTGTTCGTGAAGAACGTCGTCGCGGACGAGTTGGTGATGTTGACCTTGAAGCCGATCTTCTCCCAGTCGGCCTTCAGGATCTCCTGGGTCTTCTGGCGCGCCGCGTTGGTGGAGGTCTGGTAGTTGATGACGAGCTTCACGCCGTCCTTGGCGCGGACGCCATCGGTCCCCTTCACCCAGCCGTTGTCCTGGAGGACCTTCTCGGCCGCGGCGACGTCGTACTTGCAGACGTCAAGGCTGTCGGTGTTCTTCGACCGCGGGAAGACGATGACGTTGCAGTACGCCTCGCCGCCCGGCTTGCCGTAGAGCTGCTCGGCGACCGCGGCGCGGTTCGCCGACATCGCCAGCGCCCGGCGCACGTTGAGGTCGCTCAGGAACGGGTGCTTGGTGTCCGGCTCGGAGCGCTTCTCGCCGAGTGCCGGGTCGGGGTTCGCGAAGTTGACGGTGATGCGCTCGAGCGCGTTGTAGGACGACGGGAACTGGCACTTGGAGGCGGCCGCGCTCAGCATCGGCTGGAGCACGGCGAGCGGGATCTGGAGGTTCCAACCGTAGTCGGCCTCACCGGTCTGGCACACGGCACGCGCCGCGCCCTCGGCGTCGCCGCCGCCCTTGATGGTGACCGTCTTGAAGAACGGCTTGCTCGGGTCACGGAAGTTGTCGTTCATGGCGTAGCTGACGACGTCACCTGGCTTGAATTCCACGAGCTTGTACGGCCCGGTGCCGATCGGCTTGAGGTTCGCCGGGCAGTCCTTGGCCTTGGCGCCCACGCAGTCGTTGAACTGCGCCTTCTGGATGATCGAGTCCTGCGTGCCGACGCCCCACTCGTAGAAGTTCGCGTTCGGCTGCTTGTAGGTGACGACCACCGTGTTCGGGTCCTTCGCCGTCACGGACGCCGTGCTCTTGCAGGCGCTGGCGGTGGTCGCCGCGGTATCCGCGTTGCAGCGGTAGGTGAACATGAAGGCCACGTCATCGGCGGTGAACGCCGACCCGTCGGACCACTTCACCCCGGTCTTGAGCTTCCAGGTGACGGTCGTGAGGTCCTTGCTCACGCCCCCATTGGCGAGGGTCGGGACCTCGGCCGCGAGGATCGCCACGGGCTTGCCGTCGGGACCCCACGACGCGAGCGGCTCCACGATGAGACGCGAAGCGTCGTTGTCCTTGGTCCCACCAGCCTGGTGCGGGTTCAGGATCGTCGGCGCCTGCCAGTAGATGATCTTCAGCTCTCCGCCCTGACCTCTGGCCGCGGGTGCGGTCGTCGCCGACGCTCCTGCGCCACCCGTCGGTGTCGGTGCCGGCGTCGCCTGGCCACATGCCGCCGCAACGAGCATGGCGGCAGCCATTGCCCCGAGTAGTCGCCTGTGTTGACTCACTGTCTTCGGTACCTCCCACGCTCTTCCCGCGGCCACGTCCGCCATACGGGTCGGACCGGCCTGCGAATCACGGCAGGCTACCTGTGCGTCGCCGGTCCTACAAGTGCGTAGGGTCGGGCCCCCCTGCGGGTTCAAGCCGGCGGCGGGGTTCAGGAGCGCAGGACAGCCCCCAGCTGCCGCTCCAGGCGCCCCTGGACGCGCCGCATCGCCTTCTCGACGTCCTCCTCGCTGAGGGTGCCGACTGGCGAGCGGAGCACCACCCGGACGGCGAAGCTCTTCTTTCCCGGGCCGACCTGGGGCCCCCGGTAGAGGTCGCGCAGCGCCACCGACTCGACCGTGCCCTTGGCCGCTTCCACCACGGCCTGCTCGACCTCGGCGTAGGGGCGCGACTCGTCCACCACGATCGCCAGGTCACGCAGTGCGGCCGGATACCGCGGCGGCGCGGCCGCGGTGCCGCGGGCGGGCTGGAGCGCGACGAGGTGGCCGAGGTCCAGCTCCGCCATGAAGGTCGCGTCTGGCAGCTCCCAGCGTGCCGCCACCCGTGGGTCGAGCTGGCCAAGGGCCACGCGCTGGATGCCCGCGACCTCGAGGCGCTCGCTGCGGCCGGCGTGCAGGCCCGCCGCGCCGCGCTCACCGCGCGCCGGCGCGCGGAGGCGGAGCGTGTCAAAGATGGAGGCGACCACCGCCTGGAGATCGTGGAGATCGAACCGCCGTGCGGGGGCGAGCCAGGTCTCGCCCGCGCGGACGGGGTCCGCGTCGCCGGCGAGGCAGATACCCACCGTCCAGCGCTCCTCGGGGAGCTCCTTCGCGCGCGGGAGGTACACGGGCGCGATCTCGAAGATCGCCACCGAGGAGCGGTGCCGCAGGTTCCGCGACGCCGTGTCGAGCAGGCTCGCGCGGAGCGTCGGACGCATCACCGACTGGGCCACGGTCGTGGGGTTGACGATGCGCAGCGGCTCCGGCGCGATGGGCGCGCCGTCGTGCGTCAGGCGCCCGAGCCAGGCCGGATCGATGGCCGCGTACGAGTGGGTGTCCTGCAGACCGGCCGCGATGAGCACGTCGCGCACGCGCTCGCGCAGCTCCTCCTGCGGGTGCCGCTCGTGCACCGGCAGCGGTCCGGAGGGCATGCGCGTGGGGATGCGGTCGTACCCGACGACGCGGGCGACCTCCTCGACGATGTCCTCCACGATGCCGATGTCAGTGCGCACGAGCGGCGCTGTCGCTTCGATCGTGTCGCCGGCCAGAGCGACCGTGAACCCGAGCCTGCGCAGCGCGTCGACCGACTCGTCGGCCCCGATCGGCGCGCCGAGCACGCGCGGCACATCGCGCGCGCTCAGGCGCACGGTGACGGGCTGCCCTGGATGCGGATGGACGTCGGTCGCACCGGCGGGGCGGCCGCCGGCGTGCTCTCGCATCAGCTGGACAGCACGCGCCAGCGCCTGGGGCACGAGCGCCGCCGAGAGCGCGAGCCCGAACCGCCGCGCCGCGGCGCTGCCGCTCGAGCCCTGGAGCCCGTGCGCGTCTGCCGACCGGCGGATGCCGAGCGGCTCGAACGAGGCGGCCTCGAGCGCGACGGTCGTCGTGTCCGGACGGATCTCGCTGTCCTCGCCGCCCATGATCCCGGCGAGGCCGAGCGCCCGTTCGCCGTCGGCGATGACCAGGTCGTCCGCGCGCAGCGTGCGGTCGGTCCCGTCGAGCGTGCGCAGCGTCTCCCCTGCCCGCGCGCGGCGGGCCACCAGGACATTGCCCCGGAGCATCCGCGCGTCGTACGCGTGCAGGGGCTGACCGAGCTCGAGCATGACGTAGTTGGTGATGTCCACGATGTTCGAGCGCGGACGCATCCCGGCCGCGACCAGACGCTCCTGCATCCACCTCGGCGACGGTCCGATGACGATGCCCTCGAGGAGCGCCGCGGCGAAGCGCGGGCAGCCGCGCTCGTCCTCGATGCGGACCGCGAGCCGGCGCGGGTCGAGCGCGGGGCCGAGGTCGGCGCCGGCGGGCTCGCGGAGCGCGACGCCGAAGAGCGCGGCGACCTCACGCGCGATACCGACGACCGACAGCGCATCGGGACGGTTCGGTGCGATCTCGAGGACGATGACCGCGTCACCGATGGCGTCCTGCAGCCGCGCGCCGACCGCGAGGCCCCGGTCGAGCTGGAGGATGCCGTCGTGGTCCTCGCCGAGTCCGAGCTCCTTCGCGGACAGCACCATGCCCTCGCTCTGGATCCCCCGCATCGGCTTGGGGCGGAGGATCGTCGGCTGGCCGGTGTGTCCGTCGATGAGCGACGCGCCGGCCTCGGCGTACGGCACGATGTCGCCCACCGCGATGTTGGTGGCCCCCGTGACGACCGTCTTCACCCGTCCGGCGCCGTATTCCACCGTCGCCAGCTGGAGCTTGTCGGCGTTCGGATGCTTCTCCAGACGCGCGATCTTCGCCACGTGGACCTTGTCACCCCAAGCGCCACCGCTGCGCTCGACGCGGTCGACCTCCATGCCGGCCATGTGCAGACGCTCGGCGATCTCGTCCACCGTGGCGTCCACGGCCACGTACTCGCGCAGCCACGACAGCGGGACACGCAGCGCCGGCATGGTTAGCAAGCCTCCGCGACGAGCGGCTTCGCCGCGAGACGCGAGTCCTGCACGTCGAGTGACAACGAGACGGTCAACTAGACGCTCTCCAGGTAGCGCAGGTCGTTCTCGTGGAACAGCCGGATGTCGGGCGTGCCGGTGAGGAGCATCGCCAGGCGCTCGACGCCGCCGCCGAAGGCGAAGCCCTGCACCGTGCTGGGGTCGTAGCCCACGCGGCGGAGGGCCTCGGGATGGACCATCCCGCAGCCCGCGGCCTCGATCCAGCCGGATCCGCCGCAGGTGGTGCAGCGCCCGGTGTTCGTCGTCCCGCCGCCGTCGCAGACGAAGCAGTCGAAGGCGATCTCCGCCGACGGCTCGGTGAACGGGAAGTAGTCCGGCCGGAACTTCACCTTGCGCTCGCCACCGAAGAGCTGACGAGCGAAGGAATACAGGACGCCCTTGAGGTCGGCCATGGAGAGCTGGCCGTCGATGGCGAGGCCTTCGTACTGGAAGAAGATGCTCTCGTGCGTGGCGTCCGTCGCCTCGAAGCGATAGCAGCGACCGGGCACGACCACGCGCACCGGCGGCCTCCGCTGCTCCATGACGCGGATCTGCATCGGTGAGGTGTGCGTCCGCAGCAGCATCGGGCGCGCGGGGTCGTCTCCCAGGGGGTCGCTGATCCAGAGGGTGTTGAACTTGTCGCGCGCCGGGTGGTCGCGCGGGATGTTCAGCGCCTCGAAGTTGTAGTAGTCCCATTCCACCTCGGGGCCTTCCACGGCCTCGAAGCCCATCGTCGCAAGCACGCGGGTGATCTCGCGGATGGTGCGCGAGATCGGATGCAGCCGGCCCATCCGCACGCGCCGCGGTGGGAGCGTGAGATCGGCCTGCTCGCCCAGGCTCGAGGCGATCGCGGCATCGCGCAGCGTGCGCTCCCGCTCGGACAGTGCCGCCTCGATCCGCCGCTTCGCCGCGTTGACGGCCTGCCCGTACGCGGGCCGCTCGCCCGCAGGCAGCGTGGCGATGACCTTCGTCGCGGCGGTGACCACCCCGTCCTTCCGCGCGAGGTAGCGGACACGGAGCGCCTCGAGGGCGGCCTCGTCCGCCGCGTCGGCGATCTCGCGCGCCGCCTCGTCCGCCAGCCTGACCAGCTCTTCGACCCTGTCCACCGCGCCTCCAAATGAAAAGACCCGCTCTCGTCCTGCCGCACCTGCGGCTCGGGACGGAGGCGGGCCTCCGCGGTACCACCCGTGTTCCCGGCGGGCAGAGCCGCCGGACACTTCATCGAACGAGCGCTATCGGGCTCACCCGGATGCGCTTTTCTGCGCATCGGCTCTGGAGCGAATTCCCGCGTCCCTCATCGAAGCGGGGTCTCAGTCCGGCACCGCCGGCCCCGCCCTCCCTGTCGATCGTCTCCGCGGTACTGCTCTCCGTCGCGGCCGTATCAGCTGCTGGCTTTGGTCTTCTTGTCCTTCACGAGATCGATGTACTGGCGGAACGACTTCGGGTCGCGCACGGCGATGTCCGCCAGCACCTTGCGATCGAGGTCGGTGCCCGACGCGCGCATCGCCGCCATGAGCCGGCTGTACGACACGCCCGCCTCGCGGGACGCGGCGTTGATCCGGGTGATCCACAGCGAGCGGAACTGGCTCTTGCGCTTGCGCCGGTCCCGGAACGCGTAGGTGAGCGCGTGCAGCGCCGCCTCGCGGGCGGGACGGACGAGCTTGTGCTTCGTGGCGCGGCGTCCCTCAGCGGCCTTGAGGAGCTTCTTGTGCTTCTTGTGCGCGGCGACCCCGCGCTTCACCCGTGACATGGCGTCTCCTTACGGTCCCGCTAGAGGTGCGGCAGCAGCTTGCGGACGAGCTTCAGGTCGCCCTTGGCGACCAGGCCCTTCCCGGCGTGCCGACGCTTCCGCGATGGCGACTTGTGCTGGTTCAGGTGGCCCTTGTATGCCTTCATCCGGGACAGCTTTCCCTTGCCGGTCACAGTGAACCGCTTCTTCGCACCGCTGTGACTCTTCATCTTGGGCACGGGGCGACGCCTCCTCGGATCCGAAACGTGAACTGCGATTGTAGAGGACGGAGCGCGCCGCGTCGCGTGATCGTCAGGACGGCTTCTTCGGCTCCGTGAGCGGCGGTCGTGCGGGCGCTGGCCGCGGCGCCGCGGTCGCTGCGCGCGGAGCGGCCGGCGCGACCGGGCGTGCCGGCGCGGGCGCGGGCGCTGCCGGGCGCGCGGCCGCGGCCGGAGCGGGCGATGCCGGCGCCGCGGTCGGCGCGGGCGCGGACTGCTGTCGCAGCGGGTTCATGACCATGAACATCGAGCGGCCCTCGAGCAGCGGCTGACGCTCGATGACCCCGTGATCCTTCAGCTTGTCGGCGATCTGGAGGAGGAGGACGCGACCCCGATCCGGATGGGCCAGCTCGCGGCCGCGGAAGCGGACGGTGACCTTGAGCTTGTCGCCCTCCTCGAGGAAGCGCGCCGCGGACTTGATCTTCGTCTCGACATCGTGGTCGTCGATCTTCGGGGAGACGCGGATCTCCTTCCAGGTGACCGACTTCTGGCGCTTCTTGGCCTCCTTGGCCTCCTGCTGCTTCTCGAAGCGGTACTTCCCGAAGTCCAGCACCTTCGCCACCGGCGGGACCGCGTTGGGGGCGATCTCGACCAGGTCGTACCCGAGATCCTGGGCGTGGGCGAGCGCGCGCTGCGTCGGCAGGACGCCGAGCTGTTCGCCGTTCGGGCCGATGAGTCGCACGGCTGGCACACGGATCTGCTCGTTGATCCGCAGCTCAGGAGCGGCTATACGGCGGGCTCCGTGTTCAGGAGATGAACGCCTGGGGCGTTGGAAGCTTCAACTGGGAACAGGATATCACCGCGCCAGGAGGCGCTCGAGGTGCGCGCGCACGCTTGGCCACTCCGGCCGGGTGACGCCGAAGACCACGCTCGTCCGGATCCGCCCGTCGAACGAGAGCCGGTCGTCGCGCAGCTCCCCCTCCCTCGTGGCGCCGATGCGCAGGATGGCGGCCTGCGAGCGCTCGTTCAGCCTGTCGGTCTGGAGCCAGACCCGCTGCGCCCCGAGGTCCTCGAAGAGATGACGGAGCTGCAGGTACTTCACCTCGGTGTTCGCGGCGGTCCGCCGCGCCTCGCGGCCGAGGAAGGTCCAGCCGATCTCGGCGGTGCGGTTGGCGCGGTCCACGTGGAGGAAGCGCGTGCTCCCGATGACCGCACCGTCGCTCGCGCGGCGGGTGAGGAACGCCACCTGGTTCCCGAGGATCTGCTCCTCGAGGGCCGCGGCGATGAAGCGCTCCATCGCCGCTGCGTCGGCGGGCATGGGGACGAGCATGAGCCGCCAGATGTCCGGATCGTGCGCCACGGCGAACAGCGCGGCGGCGTGCTCGCGCCGCAGCGGCTCGAGCCTGACGTGTGCGCCGGCCAGCGTGACCGGCCGCGGGTCGAACGCGGGCGCCTCGCGTCCGGCGAGGTAGGCCATGGCCACGTCGTCGGCGTACGTGCCGCGATCGGTCATGACCCCATCCCGCTCGATGCCCTCGACCCGGAACCCGGCCGCCTTGTACGCGCTGATGGCGCGGTCGTTATAGGCGAGGACGCGCAGCGCGACCCGGTGCGCGCCGAGGTCGTCGACGAGGTGACGCACGAGGAGGCCCAGGGCTTCGCGGCCGAGGCCGCGACCCCACAGCGCCGGCTCGCCGATGCCGATGCCGACCTCGGCGCTGCGCGCCTTGGGCTGCCACTCGCGGTAGTTCGCGAAGCCCACCGCGCGGCCATCGTGCTCGATGGCGAAGAGCATCCCGGCGCGCTCGGGGAAGCGGCCCATCCACGCGCGGACCTCTGCGGGATCACGCCACCGCCCGCCGCTCCTGCCCCACTGGAACCAGGCGAACTGCGGGTCGTTCCCCCACCGCATGACCGCCTCGGCGTCGGCGTCGGTCATCGGCCGGAGCGTGACGCGCTCGCCACGCAGGACCGGACCGCTCATCGGTGGGGCGCGCTCATAGCGCGTCCGCGGCGCTCGGCTCGCGCCTCCCGCTGAAGTCCGGCGGGAGGGCCTTGGTGTCGCGTTCGGCGACCAGCCGCGCGATGAAGTCGTCGACGGTCACGCCGCGCTCCTCCTCGCGCGAGCCGCGACGCCGCACCGACACCGTGCCCGCGGCGGCCTCCTTGTCGCCCACGACGAGCGTGTAGCTCGCTCTGCGCCCCTGCGCCTCCTTGATCCGGCCACGCATGTCGGTGATCTGCTCGTCGAGGTGGACGCGGAATCCGCGGGCGCGCAGACGGTCCGCGACCTCCCTCGCGTACGGGAGGGCGGTGTCGCGCACCGGGATCATCGCCACCTGCTCCCACGCCAGCCACAGCGGGAAGCCGCCGGCGTAGTGCTCGATGAGCCCGCCGACGAAGCGCTCAAGCGAGCCGAAGAGGACGCGGTGGATCATCACCGCGCGCTCGCGCTGGCCCGCCGCGTTGATGAACGTCACGTCGAAGCGCTCGGGCAGGTTGAGGTCGATCTGGATGGTGGGCCCCTGCCACTCGCGGCCGATCGCGTCCTTCACCTTGATGTCGATCTTCGGCGCGTAGAAGACACCGCCGCCCTCGTCGACGTCGTAGGGGACCTCGCGCACGCCGAGCGCGTCGGCCAGCGCCTTCTCGGCCTTGTCCCAGAGCTCGTCGGAGCCCAGGCGCCGCTCGGGCCGCGTGGAGAGGTAGATCTTCGGATCGGTGTAGCCGAAGGTGCGCAGGAACTCCATCGCCAGGTCGAACACCTTGCCGATCTCTTCCTGGGCCTGGTCCCACGAGCAGAAGATGTGTGAGTCGTCCTGCGTGAAGCCGCGCACCCGCAGCATCCCGTGCAGGGTGCCGCCACGCTCGTAGCGGTAGACCGTGCCGAGCTCGCCGATGCGCATGGGCAGCTCGCGGTAGCTGTGGATCTTCGACTGGAAGACCTTCACATGGCCCGGGCAGTTCATGGGCTTGATCCAGAAGTTGTGCTGGCCCTCATCCAGCGCGAGCGGGCCGTACATGTTGTCGCCGTACTTCTCGAGGTGCCCCGAGCGCTGGTAGATCTTCTCGCTCGCGATGTGCGGCGTGTAGACGAGCGTGTAGCCGCGCTCGTGGTGCACGCGCCGCCACCAGGTCTCCAGCTCCTCGCGGACGATCGAGAGGTTGGGAAGCCAGAGCACCAGCCCCGAGCCCAGCTCGTCGTCGATGCGGAAGAGCTCGAGCTCCTTCCCCAGGCTGCGGTGGTCGCGGCGCTCGATCTCCGCGAGCCGGGCGAGGTAGGCGTCGAGCTCGGCCTGGCTGGGCCATACCGTGCCGTAGATGCGCTGGAGCTGAGGGTTCCGCTCGTTGCCGCGCCAGTACGCGCCGGCGATCGACAGCAGCTTGAACGCCTTGATCTCGCCGGTGCTCTTCACATGCGGGCCGCGGCAGAGGTCCACGAAGCCGGCGTGCTCGTACAGCGAGACCTTGCCCCCCTCGACCGCGTCGTCGCTGTCGGGGTCAGCGCCCTGCTTCGCGAGCTTCTCGATCTGGTCGACCTTGTACGTCTGGCCGCGCTCGCGGAAGAGCTGCAGCGCCTCCGGGATCCCGAGGTCCCGATGCTGGAAGGGCACGTTCAGCCCGGCCACCTCGCGCATCTTCGCCTCGATCTGGGCGAGGTCCTCCGGAACGAGCGGGCGCGGGAGGTCGAAGTCGTAGTAGAAGCCGTCCGCGACGGGCGGCCCGAACCCGAACTTCGCCTCGGGGATGAGGTCGAGGACGGCGCCGGCCATCACGTGCGCCGTCGAGTGGCGCAGCGCGTAGAGCTTCTCGTCGCCGTGGTCGGGCTTGCGGTCGGTCTTCGCCACGTCGGCCTCCTTCGGGCACGAAAAAAGCGCCCTTCGTCCCATGTGCTCGTTCGGGACGAGAGGACGCCTCCCTATCGGTCGGCTGACGGAGGCCCTTGGCCCCCGCTCCCGCGGTTCCACCCGAGTTCCTCTTGCGAGGCGTCTCGTTCGCGAGCTGTACGGGGCTCACCCACTCGCTCGGCGGTGGTCTCACACGGGTCCGCTCGCCGGGCTCACACCATCCCCGGCTCGCTTGTGCGCTACCCGCGATCGCTGTCCGCGTCGTCGCGTAGCGACAGCATACCGCGCGCGGAGACCGCGACGGTCGCGCGGTCTAGGCGATGGCCCCGACGAGCGCGTCCCAGACGCGCTCCTGCACCGCGGGCGTCGCCGTCCACCGCTCCTCGACGCGGCGGCCGATGACCGTCATCTGGTGCGCGTACAACAGCGAGGCCGCCTGCAGCATGTCGAGCGCCTCCTGACGTGCCTTGTGGTCGCGCCACTCCAGGACGCCCAGCCGCGCCTTGGCGATGCGCTGGTGGATGCGGTCGAGCGTCACGTAGTCCGCGCTCGCCGGCCAGCGCTGCTTGCCGATGTCCACGCCGTGGATGAAGAGCGCGCCCACGAGATCGGCCGCGCGGAAGTCGTTGCCGGTGAAGGCGTTCACGGTGCGCGCCGGGTCGAGGCGATCGGCGTTGTTCCCCCACGGCCGCCCGTAGAAGCGGACGTTGCGGAGCCGGCCGCTGAACCGGCAATCGATGAACTCGGCGGTGAACGACTCCCACGAGTCGATCTTCGCGCCCTCGAAGGTGCAGCGCTCGAACCGCGCCTGCCCCGGCCGCACACCGGTGAGGTCCGCGCCGTCGAACGAGCAGTCGCGGAAGATCGACTGGCGGCGGCTCGAGAAGAGCGGCTGGTATCGGCGGTCGAGCGTCTGACCGCTGAAGTCACAGTGCTCGAACGTACACCCCTCGGGGGCGAACTGATCGAACGTGACGCGGCGGAAGTCCGCGTCGCGGACGGTGACGTGGCTCAGCATGAGGACGCCCTGCACGGATCAGCGACCCTCGCGGGTCTAGCTCTCGTCTGCCGCCGCGTAGATCGGGACGACGTTGGACGAGGCCTGCTCCATGTGCGACTTGCCCTCGAAGAGCACACCCTTCTCGATCACGAGCGACGGCGTGGTGATGTCGCCATGCACCTTGGCCGGCCGGCGAAGCTCGACGGCCTGCGTGGCCTTGATGTTCCCGACGACCTCGCCCTCGACGATGACCGTGCCGCAGCTGATCTCGGCCTGCACCTTGGCGCCCTCGCCGACCTGGAGCAGGTCGTTGGTGGAGATCTCGCCGGTGAAGTTGCCGTCGATCCGGACCTTGCCTTCGAAGGCGAGCTTGCCCTCGAACTCGGATCCCTTGCCCAGCAGGGCGTTCAGATCGCCGCTCGACGCCGTGTAGTCCCGCGTGTCTCTCTGTTGCATGGTGCCCTCCGCTGCTTCCTCGTCGCGGCTAGGCGCAGGCGGGTCGGCGGGACGCCACACCGGCGGCGTCGTCGACTTGGTGCTCCCCTGGCCGCTTCCTCGCTTGAACGTTAGCCGCGACATTACTTCGTCAACGCGGAAGTTGGAAGAACGTTGCCGTGCCAATGCGCTCGATGAGCGGCGAGCGGCGAGGAGCGACCCCAGGAGGGCGCCCAGCCCGGCCGCCCCGAAGATGACCGGGCGGCCGCCGGGGACGACCTCCGCGGCCGGGATGGCCAGGAACAGCCCGGCCAGGAAGCCCAGCGCGGCGCCCGACAGGAACCCGACCGCGACGACGCTCCCCGCTCTCCCCACCGGGGCCGATTGTCCGCCTGCGCCTGCCGGTCGGGCAAACAGGCGGGCCGGTGGGCTCTACTGGGCTCGAACCAGTGACCTCAGCGATGTCAACGCTGCGCTCTAACCAACTGAGCTAAGAGCCCGCGTACCTCCGAGGATACGACGCGCGGCGGGCGCCGTCGCGGCGCCGAAGGCGATCCCGATCGCGGCAGCGATGACCGCGTGCTCCGCCGCCCATGCCCCGGGGTCAGCTCCGCCGGACAGACCGAGCGCTCCCGCGAGTGCGACGCCGCCCAGCCAGCCGGCCGTCCAGGCGAGGGCGATGAGCGCCATGAGGCGCACGTCGCGTTCCCGCGTCGCCCACGCATGCGCCGCCGCTGCGGCGAGCCCGCCCAGCGCCGCGACGATCGGCACACCCCAGACCGATGGCGCACCGTCGGCGAGCGCGTGTCCGACCGCGACGGCGGCGACCGTCGCGAGCAGCAGGCGCAGGGAGCGCGCGCGGATGGCGAGCAGCCGCAGACCACCGGTGACGAGTCCGGCGAGCGCGCCGAGGATCGCGCCGAACAGCGCCGCCGACATGTCCCACTCGTAGTAGGCATTGCCGACGCTCGACGCGCCGGGTGAGTGCAGGGCCATGCCGGTCAGCACGAAGCCGAGGGTGGTCGCGGCGATCCAGCGGGCCGCTGTCACCGGCGCACTGTACTGGTCGCGAAGAGCCGCTGGCCCTCCAGCGGCGCGTCCTTGGCGAAACACACCACCTGAAAGCCGCCGAACCCCGCGGGATCGAGCAGGGTGTCGATGGCCGAGCGCCGTCCGAAGTCGCGCAGCTGCTCGATGGGCGTCGTGGGCCGTGAGGCGACATCGCGGATGCCGAGGGCGAGGAGCGCCTCGCGCTGGGTGGTCTGCCCGACCAGCGCGAAGCCGGCGCCCTCGGCCGCTCGCCGGATCGCCGTGAAGTTCACGCTCGCGGTGAGGTCGTGCGCGCCCGGATCGGCGAACGGGTCGGTGAGCAGCCGGTGGCGCGAGAAGCCACGGACCGTGCCGCTGCCCAGGCGCGTGAGCAGCTCGGACTCCGTGCCGCCGTAGTCGATGAAGAGGACGTAGCCGCGGGTCATCGCCGAAGCGAGACCGGCGACCCAGCCCTCCGCCTCGGGACTCACCTCCCAGCGGCCACCCACCGGCAGCGTGTCCGGGACGCGGTAGCCAAGGTCGGCCGGACTCGGCGCGCGCAACGTCTCGACCAGGCGTCCGTCCTTCTCGTCGACGAAGAGCTCGCGGATCCCCTCCGGCGTCCGGGCGAGGATGTGCACCGGGAACGCGTCGAGGATCTCGTTCGCGTACACGACCCCCTGGATCGGCGCGAGCGCGCGCGGGTCCGACGCCCAGCGGAGGTCGCGGCCGTCCAGCGCCGACGACTGCAGCGCGCGCAGCCGCGGCGAGACCTCCACGATGGCCGGTCGCACGCCGCGCGCGGCGTCGGCGCGCTCGCGCTCGAGCGAGGTGAGCACGTCGCGCAGGAGCGTCCCCCGCCCCGCCCCGGCCTCCACCAGATCCCACGTCGCGGGCTTCCCGAGCTGGATCCACCCGTCGGCCACGGCGCGCGCGAGCGCTCTGCCGAAGTGCGGTCCGAGATCCGGGGCGGTGAGGTAGTCGCCCTCGAAGCCGAGCGCCACACGCGTGGAGTAGTAGCCGTCGTCCGGGTCGTACAGCGCCGCCGCCATGTAGTCCGCGAAGCTGAGCGGGCCCCGCGCGCGGATGCGCGCGACGAGACGGTCGCGAAGGGTCACGCGCTCCAGCGCGGCGGTGCGGGTGGGCGGACCTCGGGCGGTCGCACCGCGGTCTTGTGCGACTCCTTCTGCGTGAGCGGGATCTCCTCGGATGCCTTCCAGGTGCGCGCGACGGCGAGCTCCTCCTTCGCCAGGACCGTGCGCCCGAAGCGCTGGTACGTGGCGAGCTCGAAGTTCGGCGTCTCGCCGAGCGCGCCGTGCGGGCATACCTCGACACAGTCACCGCAGTAGATGCACCGGACGATGTCGAGCTCGTACGTCTGCAGGTCGCGCTCGCGCATCATCAGCGCGCCCGTCGGGCAGGTCTCCGCGCAGGCGCCGCAGGAGACGCAGTCGGTGTACTGGAGCGACACGTTCCACGGCGTGGTGACGATGGAGTCATACCCGCCGCCCATGAGGCCGTAGCAGTTCGCACCGATGACATCGCGGCAGATCCGCACGCACTGCGTGCAGTTGATGCACTTGTTGAGGTCGCGAAGGATGAAGTCGTGGCTGAAGTCGTACTCGTAGTCGTGGTAGTCGACCGGCTCGGCGCGGTGGAAGCGGTTCTCGGTGAGCCCGTGCTCGAGCGACAGACGCTGGAGGTGGCAGCGGCCGGCGTCGGGACACACGCACTGCAGGCAGCGCGCGGCCTCCTTCTCGGCGGCCGCCTTGTCGTAGCCGTTCTCGATGAGCTCGAACGACCGGACGCGCTGCTCGAACGGCAGGAACGGCATGCGCACCTGCGGCTCCTCGGGCTTGTACGGCACGATGTCGATGAGCTCGGGGACCCGCTCCTCCTCGGTGATCTCGGCCGCGACCATGCCCATGTCGGCGCCCGCGAGATAGCGGTCGATGGCCTTCGCCGCGAGCTTGCCCTGGGCGACCGACTGGATGACCGTGACCGCGCCCATCTGGCAGTCCCCGCCCGAGAACACGCCCGGTCGGTCGGACATGAGCGCGCCGCTCGTGACGATGGTCTCGCGCCGGCTCTTCTTGATGCCGGGTGACCGATCGAACCAGTCGAGGTTGGGCGACTGGCCGATGGCCGGGATGACCACGTCGCACTCGATCACGAAGTTGGAGCCCTCGATCGGGACCGGGCGGCGGCGGCCTGACGCGTCGGGCTCGCCGAGGGCCATGCGCTGGAACTCCACCCCGGCCGCGCGGCCGTCCTTCTCGACGATCCGCACCGGCGCGGCGAAGAACTCGAGGTTGATGCCCTCGTGCTCGGCGTCGTCCACCTCGCTGTAGTGCGCGCCCATCTCCTTGCGCGACCGGCGGTAGACGACGGTCACCTCGGCGCCGAGCCGGCGTGAGGTGCGGGCGCAGTCGAAGGTGGTGAACCCGCCGCCGATGACGACGACCTTGCTGCCAACACCCACCGGCACCGGATTGCCCGACGCGTTCGAGTTCAGATAGCTGATGGCCTCGATGACGCCGGGGAGGTCCTCACCGGGGATGCGCAGCTCGTTGGAGCGCCAGGCCCCGATGCCCAGGAACACCGCGTCGTAGCCCTGCGTGAACAGGTCGTCGATCGTGAAGTCGCGGCCGAGCATCATGCCGCCCTTGAACTCGGTGTCGCGGAGCTGCCACACCGAGTTGAGCTCCTTGTCGAGCTTCACCTTGGGCAGGCGGTACTCCGGGATCCCGTACCGCAGCATGCCGCCCTGTTTCTCCATCATGTCGAACACGGTCACAGCGTGGCCCTTGAGCGCGGTGTAGTAGGCGGCGGTCATGCCGGCCGGCCCCGCCCCGATCACCGCCACGCGCTTGCCGGTGGCGGTGGCCTGCGGGAAGGGAGTGGGCGCGACCTCCATCTCCAGCGAGAGCTCGCCGCCGTACCCGTGGCACTGCCGGATGGCGATCTCCTCCTCCACCAGGCCGCGGCGGCAGACGTTCTGGCACGGCGCCGGACACACCAGCCCGAGCGCGTACGGGAACGGCAGCACTTCCTTCACCAGACGCGCCGCCTCGACGTGCTGCCCCTTGGTCATGAGCTCGAGGTACCCCGGGATATCGATGTGCGTGGGGCAGCCCACCTGGCACGGCGGCATGCAGTAGGCGTTGTGGTCGCTGAGGATGTACTCGAGGTTCTGCTTGCGCAGCTTGAACAGACCGTCGGCCGTCGCGGTCACCTTCATGCCCGGCTCGACCGCGAGGTGACACGACGGGAGCGGCCGCTCGTAGCCCTCGACGTTCACCAGACACATGCGGCAGGCCGCGGCCGGTGCGAGCTTCTCGTCGTCGCAGAGCGTCGGGATGTTGAACCCGGCGCGCTGGGCGGCGCGCAGGATCGCCTCGCCGGGTACGGCGGTGACCTCCTGCCCGTCGATCCAGATGGTGCAGGTGGGCTGGCCGGAGGGGATCTCGCCGTGATGGCTCACGGTCGGGATCTGCGCCTCGGCCGGCTGGGTAAAGCGCTCGAGCAGGCTCACGTTGCGGACCTCATGGCTGGGCCATCGTCTCATAGCGACGGGACCGCACGCGCGTGCAGGTGCCGGTGGGGCACGTCCCGCCGCTGATATGCGCGCGATAGTCCTCGGCGAACTCGCGCATCGTGGTGCGCAGGATCGCGGGCGCGGTGATGCCGAACCCGCAGAGCGAGAACTGCTCCATGTGATCGCCGAGCTCGCCCAGCCACGCGGTGTCGGTCTCGCGCCCGAGCTGGCTCTGCACTCCCTCGAGGATCCCGGTGATGCGCGCGGTGCCCACCCGGCACGGTACACAGATGCCGCAGGTCTCCTTCGCGAGGTAGGCGAACATCTTCGCCGCCTCCGCCACGATGCACACGTCGCTGGCGATGGCGCGGACCTGGGCCGAGCCCATGTGGGTGCCCGCGGCCCGGAGCTCCTCGAAGCCGAGCTTCACATCGGTCCGGCGCGCCGTGAGGATGCCGCCGGTCGGTCCGCCCACGGCGATGCCCTTGAGCGTCCCCGCCGGTCCGCCGGCGCGGTCGAGGATGGCGCCAAGCGTCGTGCCGAGCTCGACCTCGTACACACCCGGTGACCGCACCGCACCGGTCACCGACACGATCTTGGTGGTCGGTCGCGCGCCACCGTCCACGATCTGGGGCAGCCACGCGAGCGTCTCCGCGCTCGCGATGAGCGTCGGGCGCTGCTGCACGCCATTCGCCGCCGGGTAGGGCGGGCGCTGGCGGGCCATCGCGCGCCGAGCCTCGAGGACGTTCATGAGCGCGCTCTCTTCCCCGCCCATGAAGCCACCGGGGCCCAGCGCCACCCGCACCTCCAGCGCGCCGAGATCGGCGCGACGAGCCTCGATGTCCCGCTCGAGCGCGGCGCGTGCCGCATCGGCCTCGGGGTGCAGATAGACGATCGCCTCGGACGCGCCGACGGCGTGCCCGGCGATCGCCACACCCTGGAGCACGTTCGCGATGTTCCGCTCGATGAGCGTGCGCGCGATGGGGCTCCCAGGATCGGCGTCGTAGGCGTTCGCCACGAGCAGCGGCTCGCGCTCGGTCTCGGCCGCCGCGGCTCGCACCGCACCGAGCTTCTTGGCGAGCGGGTAGCCGGCGCCGCCGCGGCCACGCAGGCCGCTTTGGTCGACGAGCGCGATGAGCTCGTCCGGCGATAGCGAGCGGGCCTTCGCCAGACCGCGGTCGCCGCGGCCCTCGAGCAGGCTCGCGGCCACGCTAGCGGGCAAAGGTCGGCTCGAGGACGTGATGGGCCTCGTCCTCATGCAGCGTGTCGTGCGCGGGCGCCGGCGAGACGGCCGGCCACGCGCCCGCGACGCCGAGGTTGCCGGTGTAGCGCCGGCCGCCGCGCGGCACCGCGGTGCCCTTGCCGGCCGGCGCGCCGCGGAAGTTGGCGAGCAGCGACGCCGCCGTGTAGACGTCGGTCATCGTCTTCCCGAACGCGGCGGCGATGCGCTCCGCGGCGGTCCACGGCAGGTAGCCGTAGGCCTCGTGGGTGCGGTAGAGCACGCGCGTCAGGCGATCGCGACCGTCGGGCTCGGCGGCGAGGATCCGCTCGACCAGCGCGAGGTCGAGATCGGTCTCCTGCTCCGCGGGCACGGTGACGACCGCGTTCGAAAGTGGGCGGCGGTCGCCGTACGGCGCGGTCTGCACCATGCGGATGCGGTAGTACGAGGCGCGCGGCGCCAGCATGGGACGGCGACGGAAGCCGTTCCGGAACGTGTACGAGATCGAGATGGCCCGCGGCGGGCACGCCTTCTCGCACATGAGGCACGACTCGCACTTGAAGATGCTCGTCTCCGGCTCGAGGAGGAGCGCGATGAGTCCACGCGAGCGCTCGGGCAGCTCGCGCTTCTCGTAGGGGTACTTGCGCGTGACCAGCTGCGGCCGGAAGAGATGCTGGAGCGTCCGCAGCATGCCGGTGGCGATGCCGAACATCTAGCGGTCCACCTCGCCCAGCACGATATCCGTGGAGCCCATGATGGCGACGACGTCGGCGACCAGTCGCCCCCTGAGGAGCCACGGGAGGATCTGGAGGTTGTGGAAAGATGCGCCGCGCATCTTCGCGCGGAACGGGTTGGGGCTCCGGCCGTCGCTGATCATGTAGATGCCGACCTCGCCCTTGGAGCTCTCGACCGTGTAGTACGCCTCGCCCTTGGGGCACTTCCACACATGACCCAGCCGCGCGCGGACCGCGCCGCCGGGAAGGTTCGCCAGGCACTCGCGGATGAGCTTGATGGCCAGACGCATCTCGCCGACGCGCACCTTGTAGCGCGCGAACGCGTCGCCCTCGGGGAATACCACCGGCGCCAGCGACCGCAGCTCCGGGTAGATCGAGTACGGCCGGTCGACGCGCAGGTCCCAGGCGACGCCGGAGCCGCGCAGCATCGGGCCGGTGAGACCGTACTGCTTGGCGACGTCCGCGGGGATGGTGCCGACGCCCACGGTCCGCTCGAGGAAGATCTCGTTGCCTTCCAGGATGCGGACGTAATCCTCCTCGATGTGCTTCTCGTAGCGGTCGAGGAAGCGCTCGAGCTTGGAGAGCCAGCCCGGCGGGAAGTCGTAGAGCACGCCACCGGGGCGGTAGTAGTTGAAGTTCATCCGGGAGCCGCACAGCTCCTCGAACATGTCGAGGATCTCCTCGCGGTCACGGAAGCACCACAGCATGGGCGTGGTGGCGCCGACGTCGAGGCCGTAGGTGCCGAGCCACACCAGGTGCGAGGCGCACCGCGAGAGCTCGTCCACGATGACCCGGATGTACTCCGCGCGCCGCGGGACATCGATGCCGCCGATCGCCTCCATCGCGCCCGCGTAGGCGTGCTCGTTCAGCATGTTCGAGACGTAGTCCGACTGATCGGCGTAGCGGATGCCCTGGTGGTAGGTGCGCCACTCGAAGATCTTTTCCAGACCCCGGTGCAGGTAGCCCATCACCGGGATGCACTCGATCACCTTCTCGCCGGAAAGACGCAGGACCAGGCGCAGCACGCCGTGGGTGGAGGGGTGCTGCGGACCCATGTTGAGGATGAGCTCCTCGGTCTGCAGCCCCTCATCGGAGATGACCGGCAGCTCCACGTTCGCGCCTTCCTGGATCTGGCGGGTCTCGGTGTCGGTGCTCAGCTCAGCCGCCCCTCGAGATCTTGCCCGATCTCGTGGCTGCGCCACGAGACACGCTCAGGGCTGATCGAGTTCGCTCCTCGTGGGTCAACCACTCGTCGCTCACGCTAGCCGCCCCTCGAGATTTTTTCACGGAGCCTGAGCACGCCCTCGGTGAGGGCCTCGGGCCGCGGCGGGCAGCCGGGCACGTACACGTCGACGGGGACGACCGTATCGACGCCCTGGAGCGTCGCGTAGCTGTCCCAGAACTCCCCACCGCTCGACGCGCAGTTGCCCATGGCGATCACCCACTTCGGCTCGGGCATCTGCTCGTACAGCCGGCGCAGGCGCGGGGCCATCTTGTGGGTCACCGTGCCCGCGACGATCATCACGTCGGCCTGCCGCGGGCTGGAACGGAACACCTCGGCACCGAATCGTGAGAGGTCGTGGTGCGATGCCGCCGTCGCCATCATCTCGATGGCACAGCACGCCAGCCCGTAGCCGAGCGGCCAGGGGCTGCGCGACCGCGCCCAGTTCACGAGATTGGCGACCGTGGTGAAGACGATGTTGTCGTCGTTGGCGAGGATGCTGCCCTTGCCCGTCGGCTCCTCGCCGTGCAGGCCGGCCTGCGTGCTCACCGGACGGCGCTGGATGACGTCCTGCTCGAAATCGATCGGGACGCCCTTGGCGGTCTCCGCGGGTCGCTCCTGGATCGCCATCGAGGTCAAGTCTAGAGAGTTCTATGCGCTTTGCACGGCGCGCCGCAGGGTCGCAAGGAGCGCATCGTGGATCCCTGGGCCGCTCGCCGCGATGTGTGGCTCGCCCGGCCGCTCCTGCGCGAGCTCGCTGACCATCCCGCCGGCCTCGCGCACGAGCAGCGCACCGGCCTTCCAGTCCCAGGGCTTGTCGACGGACTCGAAGTAGGCATCGTGCCGGCCGGCCGCGACCCAGGCGAGGTCGAGCTGCGCCGAGCCGAAGCGGCGGATGTCCCGCACCTCGCCGAGCACGCCGCTGAGGATCCGCGACTGGAGCTCGCGCACCTCGGCGACGTAGGCGAAGCCCGTGGCGACCAGGCTCCGCCCGAGCTCGACCTGGGCCGAGACCTCCAGACGGGCCGTGCCGAGCCAGGCGCCACCTCCGCGGACCGCCGTGAAGAGCTCGTCCCGCGAGGGATCGAGCACGACGGCGGCGAGCATCCCCCGCTCGTCCTCGCACCCGATGGCCACCGCGAAGTGCGCGATGCCGTAGAGGTAGTTCACGGTGCCGTCCAGCGGGTCGACGTACCAGCGCCGGCGGGCCGCCGGCCCGGCCGACGTGCCCTCCTCCGCCACGATCGCGTCCTCCGGGAACGCCGCGCGCAGTACGTCGACGATGGCCCGCTCCGCTGCGCGGTCGGCGTCCAGGGCGACGTCGGTGTGGCTCGACTTCGTGCGCAGGCCGGCCGCGCGGTCCGGCATGGCCGCGCGCAGCACCGTCGCGGCCGTCCGCGCCGCATCGATGGCGGCGCGGACCTCGGCCGTCCCCTCCGCGGCTATCGCTGCTGGATCCGGCCCTCGACCCTGGGGTCGAGCGGCGAGTGCGCGGTCATGTACGCGGCGACGACGTCGACCTCCACGTCGCCGTAGATGACGTTCGTGCCCTTGCCGAACCAGGTGTGACCGTCGCCGCCGAGCAGCAGGTAGTCGATGGTGGCCACGTGGTAGACGCGGCCGGGGTCGAGTGGCTGCCCGGCGATGGTCGCCTCGAGCACGCGCTGCCCGGCCGGGTTCGCGAAGCGGTAGGCGAACGAGCCGCCGCCGATCTGCAGCCGGCCGGCGCGGCCGGCGGCGTCCTCGAGGACCTCCCTCAGCTGCCCGCCCGTCAGGTCGACGCTCACGATGGTGTTGCCGAACGGCAGCACCTGGTAGAGCTGGCCGAAGGTGACCGGGCCCGCCGCGAGCGGCGCGCGGACGCCCGCGGCGTTGTAGAAGGCGACGTCCGTCTTCCAGCCCTGCTGGCGTCCGTATTCGACGAACGCGTCGGTGATCATGTTGCCGATCCCGTTCTCGTCCCTGGGGTTCGGAAGGTCCGTGCGGACCGTCCCGACGACCCGCGACGTGTACTTCTCGGCCTCGCCACGGTGCGCCGCGACGATCGCGGCGATCTCGGGATCGGGCCGGAGCTTCGCCGACGCCGCGATCGCGACGAGCTCCCTCGCGCGGATCGCGTCCGTCATCTTTCGGGTGACGGGATCCACGATGATCTCGAGCCGGCCCAGGAACTGCGTGTAGGCGCCGGAGTTGACGATGGTCGTCTTCCCCTCGACCCGCGCGGTCTGCAGCGGGATGTGGTCGTGACCGGCCACGATGACGTCGATCCCGGGAACGTCCCGCGCCAGCTGCGCCGCGTCGGCCGCGCCGATGTGCGCGACCACGACGATGATGTCCACCTGCCGCGCAAGCTCGGCGACGAGCGGCCTGATGGCCGGCGCCGCCGGCCCGAACTTCAGACCGACGATGCCCGAGGCCTTCACGATGGTGTTGCTCCCCGGGTTGCTGATCCCGATCACGCCGACCTTGGCGATGCCGACGTCCTTCACGATGTACGGGCGCAGGTAGGCGGGCGGCCGGCCCGTCGCGGTCTCGATGACGTTCGCGCCCAGGAACGGGAAGGACGCCTCCTTGGCCCGCTGCGCGACGACCTCCTGACCCCAGTCGAATTCGTGGTTGCCGACCGCCATGGCGTCGTATCGCATCAGGCTCATCGCCCTCGTCACGGCCTCGCCCTTGTTGGTGTTCGAGATGAACGTGCCCTGCCACGCGTCGCCGCCGTCCAGAAGGAGCGTCCGCTCGGGCGCGCGTGAGCGGAGGTCGGCCACCTGCGCCGCGAGCGTGGCCATGCCACCCTGCTCGAACGAGCTCGCGCCGCTCTTGACCACCTCGTGGTCGAGGCGGCCGTGGATGTCGTCGGTGTGCAGCAGCTGGATGCGGTCGGCCGGGAGGGCTGCCGACCCGGCCACGGAGGGCGCGGCGGATGCCGACGGCGCGGGCGTCACGGAGGCCGAGCACGAGGCAACGAGCGCGAGGGCGAGGAGGGCGGCGAGCGCGCGCGGCACCGTCATCACAGTGGGCCGATGCTAGCGCCCGGGCTGCTCGGCTCCTGCGGACGCCTCGTGCGCGCGGTATTGCAGCTCGTAGAGGCGGTGGTACACGCCGCGCGACGCGAGCAGGTCCCGATGCGTACCCATCTCCACGACGCGGCCCTTGTGCAGGACGACGATGCGGTCCACGTTCTGGATGGTCGACAGGCGGTGCGCGATGATGATCGAGGTCCGCCCCCGCATGAGCTTCGCGAGGGCGTCCTGGATGAGATGCTCGGTCTCCGTGTCGACCGAGCTCGTGGCCTCGTCGAGCACGAGGAGGATCTCCGGGTTGAACGCGATCGCGCGTGCGAACGCGAGCAGCTGCTTCTGGCCGACGGAGAGCGTGGAGCCACGCTCGGTCACCACCGTGTCGTAGCCCTGCGGCAGGCGATCGATGAACTTGTCCGCGTTCACGAAGCGCGCCGCCGCCCGCACCTGCTCGTCACTGATCGACGTCTCGTTCAGCCGGATGTTCGAGGCGATGGTCCCGGCAAAGATGAAGGGGTCCTGGAGCACCACGCCCACGTGCCGTCGTACGTCGGACTGGCGCATCTCCCGGATGTCGACGCCGTCCAGGAGGATGCGGCCCTTCTGCACGTCATAGAAGCGCGAGATGAGGCTGATGATCGAGGTCTTCCCCGCCCCGGTGGCGCCGACGATCGCGACGCTCTCGCCCGCGCTGATGGTGAAGTCGACCTCGCGGAGCACCCAGTCGCCCTCGTTGTACGCGAACGACACGCCCTCGAACGCGATCTCGCCGCGCACGTGCGGCAGCTCGACCGGATGCGCCGGATCCAGGATGTTCGACCGCGTGTCCAGCAGCCGGAAGACGCGCTCCGAGGAGGCCATCGCGGCCTGCATGATGTTGTACTTCTCGGACAGGTCGAGGATGGGCTGGAAGAACTGGTTGAGCAGCTGGTAGAAGGCCACGAGCGTCCCGAGGCTGAGCTCCAGGCCCAGGACCCAGTTCGCGCCGACGACGAAGAGCAGCGCGGCGGTGGCGTTGCGGGTGAAGTTCACGGTGGGCTGGAACACGCTCATCGCCCGGACCTGGCCGCGGTTCGCGGCGAGCAGGTCACGGTTGAGCGCGTCGAATTGCTCGAACGTTCGGCGCTCGCGCGTGAAGAGCTGGATGATGGCCATGCCGGAGAGCGTCTCGTTCAGGTACGCGTTGACGCGCGCCAGGCGGATGCGGATCGAACGGAATGAGTCGCGCATCATGCCGCGGAAGTACGCGGTGAGCGCGATGAGGATCGGCAGCGAGATGAATGTCACCAGCGCCAGCCGCCAGTCGAGCAGGAGCATGACGACCGAGATGAGCACGATCATCGCGACGTCGCCGAAGATCGAGACCACCCCGCGCGTCACCATGTCGGTGAGCGCGTCGATGTCGTTCGTGATCCGCGTCATCAGCCGGCCGACCGGATTGCGGTCGAAGAACGAGAGCGGCAGGAACTGGAGGTGCCGGAAGAGCTCGAGCCGGAGGTCGTACATCGCGCGCTGACCGACCCACGCGGTGAGGAGCGTCTGCGCGTACCGCATGCCCGCCCCGGCACCGAGCACGATGAGATAGATCAGACCGAGGAGTGTGAGCTGGCGGAACGCCTCCGCCCGCGCGAGCTCGCCATTCACCGCGGGGATCACCGCGCGGTCGACGATCTCCTTGGCGAGGACCGGCGGCGCGATCTGCGCGAGCGACTGGAGCAGCAGGACGACGATCGCGATGGCGACCCAGCCGCGGTACGGACCGAGGTAGCCGACCAAGCGCCGGGTGAGCGTCGCGTCGTAGGCCTTCCCAAGGATCTCGTCCTCGTGGAAGAAGCCGCCGCCGCCACCACCACCGCCGTGACCGTGGCCCATCAGGACGCTCCACCGGGGAGGTCGTCGATCGGCGGGCGCGGGCGGAACGCCTGGGTCGGGTGGTCTGCGGCCGTCCGTACGCGGCGCTCGTGCTCGGACTGCTCCTCGTCCACCTCGAGCTCCTCCTCCAGGAGCTGGCGGCGATACATCGCCGCGTAGAGGCCACCCTTCTCGAGCAGCTCGCGGTGCGTTCCGCGCTCGGCGATGCGCCCGTCATCGAGCACGAGGATCTGATCGGCGTCCTTCACGGTCGAGATGCGATGCGCGACCACGATGCTGGTGCGCTCGCGCATCACGCCGCGCAGGCGTTTGAGGATCTCCGCCTCGGTGTAGGTATCGACGGCCGAGAGCGCGTCATCGAGGATGAGGATGCGCGGATCCTTCGCCACCGCACGCGCGATCGCGGTCCGCTGCTTCTGCCCGCCCGAGAGGGTCACGCCACGCTCGCCGATCATCGTGTCGTAGCGAGCCGGGAAGTCCGCGACGTCCTTGCCGAGCTGCGAGACCTCACCCGCCCAGTCGAGCTCGGGATCGGTGAGCGGGCGGTCGGTGCCGAAACCGACGTTCTCCCGCAGGGGCACGCTGAACAGGAAGGTCTCCTGCGGGACGTAGCCGATGGAACGTCGCAAGGCCGGGAGCGGATAGCGCTTCACATCGACCCCGTCGATGAGGATCTCGCCCTGCTGGGCGTCGAAGAGTCGTGGGATGAGGTTCACGAGCGAGCTCTTGCCCGACCCCGTGGGACCGACGATGGCGAGCGAGCCACCCGCCGGCACGGTGAACGAGATGTCGCGCAGGACGATCGCCGGACCGTAGGCGAACGCGACGTTCCGGAACTCGACCGCCCCGGTGATCGGGGTCGTGACCGGGTCCTGCGGACCGGCGACCGCCGGCCGCGCCTGGTAGAGCTGCTGCAGCCGGCCGAGCGAGGCCCAGCCCTGCTGCACCATGTTCGTCACCTCGCCGAGGGCGATCATCGGCCAGGAGATGAGCTGCAGGTACGCGATGAACTGGATGAGCTGGCCGATGGTCAGCTCGCCGTCGATGGCGTCCTGGCCGCCGATGTACAGGATCGCGAGGACCGCGCCGCCGAGCAGGAACTGCATCGCCGGCCAGACCAGCCCGTTCACCTTCGCCAGATCGACCGCCTTGTCCAGGTAGTCGCGGTTCACGGCGGCGAAGGAGACGATCTCCGGCTCCTCCTGAGAGAACGCCTTCACCACGCGGATGCCCGAGAAATTCTCCTGCGCCTTGGCGGACAGGTCGCCGAACTGCGCCTGCAGCTGTTCGAAGCGGCGGTTGACGCGCCGACCGATCGTCCAGAACGTGTACGACGAGATGGGCGTGAGGATGAGCGTGATCGCCGCGAGCTTCGCGTTGACGCTGAACATCGAGATGAACGTGAACAGCAGCGTGAGCAGCGTGTTCGTCATCATCAGCGTCCCGAAGCCGATCATCTGGCGGACCGCCTGGAGGTCGTTCGTCAGGCGCGCCATGAGATCGCCGATGCGCTGGTGCTGGAAGTAGCCCAGGTGCATGGTCTGGAGATGGCCGAGCAGGTCGTTGCGCATGCGGTACTCGATCTGCCGGGAGGCGTCGAGGATCCGCCACCGGCCGAGCCCGCGCAGCACGTTCTCCAGGGCCGCGAGCGCCACCATCACGAGCGCGAGCTGGGTGACGATATCGAGGTCCGCGCCCGCGGTGAGGGCGTCGACGATCCGCCCGATGAGCAGCGGCGGCAGCACGGCCACGAAAGCGCTCAGGGCGACGATGGCGACGCCCATCGCGAGCCGTAGCTTGTGCTGTCCGAGGTAGTGAAGGAGGGTCCGCCGCGAGGAGGTCACTCGGTGGTCAGTTTACGCGTGCGGGTCCGCTCCATGAGTGAACTTGGCAACATTCGGACTGGTCCCGCGACCGGCGCGCAGCCGCTCGCGGCGGCCACCGAGCCAGACGCCGAACACGATGAGCGCGCCGAGGACGAACACCGGCGCGATCCCCCACACATCGGCGATCGGGCCCACGATGATCAGCGGCAGGAAGCTGAAGATCGACACGAGCGAATTGAGCACTCCGAATACCCGGCCGCGGATGTCATCCGGGAGCTCCTCCTGGAGCAGTGTCATCGCGGGCACCGTGATGAAGGAGTACGCGATCCCGAACACGAACGCGGTGACGCTGACGATGCCGATGAAGAACGGCAGCGCGCCCCCGAGCCCGCCACCGAATCGCGACTCCGCGAACAGATCCGCGAACGGCCGCGCGGCCGCGAGCGAGAGCAGCGCGACGGCCGTCACCATGAGGCCCGCGCCGATGGCGTGCGGCCGGCCGATCCGGCTGCTCACGACGTTGAGCAGCCCCAGCCCGGCGACGACACCGACGCCGGCCGGCCCCACGAGCACCACGACGTTGCGCTCACCCAGGCGCAGGACCTCTCGCACGAAGCCCGGCGCGAGCGCGCCGGCGACCGCGACGAGGGTGTAGGTGAGCGCGATGTAGATCATCGCCCACGTCACCAGCGGCGTGGAGCGAAGGTAGTGGAACGCTTCGGCGATCCCGCGCCGGGTCTCGCTGAACGCCTTTTCGGCCAGCTCGACCGACAGGAGCGAGGGTGCCGGCGGCGCGGGCGGCAGCGTGAGGCAGAGCACCGATGCGACGGCGAACATCGCCGCGACGGTGAACCAGAGCGCGTTGAAGCCGTAGAGGCTCACCACGATCGGCGCGAGGATGATGAAGCCGATGAGGAAGGCGCCGTTGAACGTGAACGTGAAGAGCGAGTTCGCCACGAGCAGGTCGCGTTTGCGGACGATCGACGGGATCGTCGCCGCCTCCGCGGGGACGAAGAAGATGGTGACGCTCGCCACCAGGAAGTTCACCAGGTAGGCGGTCGCGACGCTCTCACCCGCGAGCACCAGGGGCACGATCGCGACGGCGCGGAGGGCATTGGTGACGACGAGCACGAGCCGGCGATCGGTGCGGTCGACGATGACGCCCCCGGCGAAGCCGAACAGCACCGCCGGGATGATCGCGAGGAGGATGAGGATCGACGACGACGTGTTGGAATGCGTGATCTCGGCGACGAGGATGATGAGCGCGGAGGTGACCGCGTTCGCGGCCGTCTGCGATAGCACCTGCGCCGCCCACAGGGCGATGAACGCGCGGTTCCTAAGGAGGCCGTGTCGTGCGGCCTCCGTGACCTCCGCCAAGGTCGGGCTTAGTCCCTCGGAGCCTGCGGTCCGCGCTCGACGAACCGCTTGATGTCGCGCTCGACCGCGGCGCGGGGGACAAGGACGCGCCGTCCGCAGGAGGAACAGTGGAGGCCGATATCCGCCCCCAGGCGGACGATGCGCCAGGTGTCGCCGCCACAGGGGTGCGGCTTGCGCAGCACCACGACGTCGTCCAGGTAGAGGGCCAGCGGACCCTTCGCGCTCACGCTCTTGATAGCGGTCATGTGCGCGAAGTCTAGCCGCGTGGTGGGTTCGCCAGGCTGGGGAGCGACAGCGCGGTCTCGCGCGCGACGCTGAAGCGCGTGTCGCGATAGATGAGCTCGAACTGACCGATGATGCCGCCGGTGCGGGTCATCGCCACATACATGACCTCCGGCGAGCCCACCGCGGTCACGACCCAGGGACCCCTGACCGCCACGCCGTCCACCGCGAGCGCGCGATCGGCGGCCGCGCCGAACCACGACCGCGGGCCCACCCGTACGGTGTTCACCGCGACAGCCTCAGCGCCGGCGTTGCGCAGCTCGTTGACCAGATCGGAGAGCGCGCGATCGTCGAACGGACCCTCGACACGCACACTGATGCCCGGCCCCCTCACCGCCGTCCGCGCGGCGAACACCTCGAGCTGCGTGAGCTGGCGCTGTGCCTCGGTCAGGGAGCCCTTGCCGCTGGCGACCTCCTCGCGCGCACTCTCGGTGCGCAGCCGGAGATCGAAGATCTCCTCACGCAGCGCGCTGTTGCGCTCGGCGAGATTCGCGATGAGCGTCGTCAGCGAGGACGGAGTCTCGAGCTCGAGGCTCCGCGAGTACACCTCCTGCGCGCGGACCTGCGTCACCGCGAGCAGGCCGAGGAACATCGCGATGAGGGCGGCGGAGATCCCGCCGGCGCTGCTGCGCATCTACTGTGGCGTCGCGTACCGGACGTTCAGCGCCCCGTCGTAGGACGGCACCTTCAGACCCGCTGTCCGTGACACGCGGAAGCCAAGACCGTAAACGTCGCGTCGTTGCTTGATATCCCTCAGCTCGTTCGGATCGTCGTACGCGGCGAGCAGCTCGTTCTGCGGACCGATGATCTTCACCTCGAAGGGCGGGGACATGAGCGTCCCGTTCACCATGATCGTCGAGCCGACGCAGTACACGCTGGACGACCCGACGATGCGCTGCTCGTTCACCGCGATCGCCTGCGCGCCACCGCGCCAGGCCGTATTGATGATGTCGGTGAGATCGGTGGAGTGGCAGATCGATTTCTCCACGTTCCCGGCCTGCGCCGGCGACGTCGTGCGGGCGTCGTCGAGGATCACGGTCACGCCGTCTCCGGTCCGAGCGGTGAGCCCGGCCGCGGCGCTGAGCTCCTCGATGCGCGCCTGTAGCTCACGGCTGGTGCTGGTCTGTGAGGCGGCGCCCCGCTGGATCTGGTCGAGCTGCGCGCGCAGGTCCGCCAGCTGCGCCTTGAGCGCGTTCTGCTCCTTCTGGAGCGAGCTCGCGGCGTCCAGGAGGGGCGCGTTGTAGCGGACGGTCAGCTCGCTCCGGTCCTGCTGGGTGCGCCACTGGAGCGTGACGAGCAGGCCGAACAGCAGCGCTGGGAGCATGAGGACGAGCGGCGCCGGAAGCCTCCCGGTCCGCCGCTCGGTCAGGGTGGCCACCCGACCAGTCTCACACACGGCCGCCGCCGCCAGGCGCCGCGGGAACCCCTCTGGCGGGTGATGCCGGAGGTACGTGACCCGTCCACTCTCCCCCGAGGAACGTGGGGAGATGAGCGTGATCGAGGGCGGCCTTCCAGCGGTGGCCATCGCGACCACCGACTGCCCCATGTGCCACGCGCAGCCGAGCGCCCGCTCGGACGCACCCGCGGACCGCCGTGACGATGCCCTCCCGTGGGCCCTCGTGCTCACCGCCGCGGTGGTCGTGGCGAGCGTCGGGGCCGGGGCCGAGCGCTGGTTCGGCCTGGGCACGATCGCCGGCCTCGCCGCGGGATCGGCGTGCGCCTGGGTCAGCGTCCGCGCCGCGCTCCAGCGCCGGCGCGCCGCCCATGTCCGCGACCTCGCCGCGGTGGCGGCGGATGCCGACGACCGGGTCACGATGGTCGTCCGCCAGTTCGAGTGGGCGGTGAACGACGTCGCCAAGCTCCGGCGGGACAACGAGCGGGCTGAAGCTGCCGCAGACGCGCTCGTCGAGCGCTCCCGCCAGCGCGAGCGGTACGTCGAGAAGCTCGAGCGCCAGCTGTTCGAGGCGCGGGAGCGCCTGGCGGTGCTCGCCCAGACGACCACCACGAGCGAGCGGCCGGAGTTCGATCCGCTCGCCGATGCGCTCGCCGGCATCGTCCCGTTCAACTGGTCCATGCACAAGGACCGCGCCCAGGTGAATCTCGAGCTCGAGTGCGGCGTCACCTCACGCCGCCCCACCCGCGTCCGGATCGTCGACGCGGTCGGTGAAGTGCTCATGACCAGCGGCACGCCGATGTGGAACGATGAGGGCAAGGCCTGCTTCAGCCTCGCCAATCCGCCCGGCGACCTGCTCGCGGATCTCGACGCGGGGCGCACGCCGCGCTACACGATCGAGGCGCTCTCCGACTACGAGTGGCACCCGGTGCGCCTTGAGGACTCCGGCCGCCGCACCAGGCTCGTGACCGACAAGCAGGGCCGCATCTACCGCGTCAGCGACGACGCCGACGCCGCGCAGCTTCTCGCCCCGACGCTGCACTAAGCCGTAGGGACACGCACGGAGCGGGCTCGGCAGCCGGGCACTCGTCGAGAGAGCGTCTGCGCCCAGCCGGCCCGAGCACCGCGCGCGCTGTCATCAGCGGGCCGGCGTACGGCTCGGCCTTCGCCTCTGCCGGCTGCCTCGGGCAGTAGCCAGCAGCGAACGAGACGAGTGCCCGGCGAACGAGACCCACAGCTGCCGCACGGCGCGGGTGCGAGCGGAGGGGCTGGCCGGAATCGAACCGGCGACGCCCGCCTTAGGACGGCGGCGCTCTATCCACTGAGCTACAGCCCCGTACGGGGCAAGCCCCGTACGGGGCTGCCGCACTCAAGCGTAGCGAGCGCAGCGAGCGGAGCGGGAGTGCGGACACAGCCCTCTGCAGACACAGCCCCGGGCACGGCGAGCGCAACTCGATGCCATGCCGTTCAGAACTGCAGTCCGCGGAGCGGTCCGACCAGCAGCCACGGCGCCACGCCGAGCACGACGACCACGCCCGCAGCAGCGACGACGACCGCGGCACTGATGCTCCACCGGTGCACCGGCGCGCCCTCCCCCTCCTCAAGACACGCGAAGACCACGCGCAGGTACGCGGTCGCCGAGATCGCGCTCGTCAGCGCGCCGAGGATGACGAGCCAGGCGAGCTGAGCGCGCATCGCGGCTTCCAAGACGAGGAGCTTCGCGACGAACCCACCGGTGGGTGGCAGGCCCGCGAGCGCGAGCAGCAGCACGATGAGCGTCGCGCCGACGAGCGGCCTGCGCCGGGCCAGTCCGGTCGCGTCCGCGATGCGGGGCTCATCCAGCCCGAGCCGCGCCACCGCGCCGAAGGAGCCGACCGTCGCGGCCGCACCGACCACGAGCAGGAAGATCAGCGCGGTGGTCGCATCCACGCCCGCGGCCAGCGCGACCAGCGCATACGCGCCCTGCGACAACGCCCCGTATGCGATGAGACCGCGAAGCGACCTCTGGCGGAGCGCGCCGAGATCGGCGATCAGGACGGCCATCGCCGCGATGACCGCGAAGCTCGCACGCCAGTCCACCGCGGCCGCCGGGTCCGAGAGCGAACCGCACACCCGGAAGAGGAGCGCCAGCACGGCCGTCCGCGGGACGACGACGACGAGTGCGCTGAGGTACGTGGGAGCCGCGGCCATCGCGGCGGCACCGGACGGATGGAACGGGATCAAGAGCGCCCGATGGCCAAGAGCCGCCAGCACCAGCGCCGTCCCCGCCAGCGCCAGTGGCGCGTCCGTCCGCCCCGCGTCGGCGAGCGCGGTGCCGCCGGTCCCGGCGTGGACGAGTGCCACGCCGAAGGCGAGGACCGCCGTCGCGACGCCGCCGTGCACCACCTGCCCGATCGCCGCGGCGTGCGGCCGGTCAGCGGCCCGGACCAGCCCGCAGAGGCCGTACAGCGGGATGGACATGAGCTCCGCGCCGATGAACGCGACGACCAGGTCGCCGGCCCCCGCGGTGAGGAGCGCCCCCGATGCCGCGAGGAGCGACAGCGCGGCCGCGTCGGCCGCACGCGTACTGCCGCGTCCGATCCGCCCGACGTGCAGCAGCAGCGAGCCGCTCGTGGCGGCCAGGATCACCAGGCTCGCCGCCACCACCGCACCGTCGCGTCGCAGCGTGCCGCCGAAGGCCGTATCGGGGGTGGGCACCGCGACCGCCAGGGCCGCCGCCGCCGCGAGCGTCGCAGCCAGCGCGGACCAGGCGCGGCCATCGGGTCGCACGACGCGGCTCCCGGCCCACATGGTCGCGGCACCCGCCCAGAGGATCGCGAAGGGCACGGCCGCCAGCTGGTCGGCGCTCACTCGGCTCGCTCGGCGACCGGGATGTCATCCGTCACACGGTCCGTGATGAGGTACGGCGCGACCCCGATGACGACCGCGGCCGCGAGGAGCGGCGCCACGAGGACGTGCTCGCGCCACGGGCCCCTCGCGGGTCCGACCGCGGCCGTGTCACTCGCGGCGAGCAGCCGGACGGCGGCCCAGCCGAGGATCACCAGGCCCGCCGCCGCGACGAGCGTCGCGAGCGGGAAGCGCTCCCAGAGCGCGACGAGCGCGAGCGACTGCGCGGCGAAGCCGCTCGTGGCTGGTACACCGATGAGGGCTCCGACGGCCGCGTACCACGGCCACGTGGGCCGATGGCCGCGCGGCCGCGCGAGGAGCAGCAGCGCTGGCACCACGAGCGCGTGTGAGACGGTCACGATCACGGCAGCCCGAACGCCGAGCGGTGATCCGGCGAACAGCGCGAGCGCCGCAAGATCGAGGTGGCAGAGGCTCGCGTAGGCGAGGAAGCGCCGCATGTCGCCCTGCCGCGCGGCGACGATCGCCGCGTACAGCACCCCCACCGCCGCGAGGGCCACGAGCGCCGGCGCGAGCGCGCTCATCCCGTGCGGGAAGAGCGGCAGGCAGATACGCAGGAGGGCGTAGAGCGCTGCCGTTCCGACGACCCCCGAAAGCAGCAGCGCGCCCGGCACGGCAGCGGCCACGTGCGCGCGGATCGCCCAGCCGTGCACCGGGAAGAGCGGGAGCGCGGTGATGAACGGCGCCGCGAGGAGTAGCGCGAGCGGGACCTGACCACTCGCGGCCACCGGCCGCGCGGCGAGCGCATTCAGATCGAACGTGCCCCGCGCGGCGCCCAGCGCCACGACCGGGACGACCGCGGCGAGCGTCCCCGCGAGCGTCGTCGTCGCGTAGCGGAACGCGGCGCGATCTCCTCGTGGCTCCTGTCGCGCCACGATCATCGCCACCGCGAGCACCATCGTCTGCCAGCACGCCAGCACCACGATGAGCTGGCGCGCGAGGAACACGCCCGCGACGGAACCGGCCACGATCGCCCAGAGCGCGGCCTCCGACCCGCCGTCGCCGCCGCGTGAGCTGGTGAACGCGCCGACGGCCAGGAGCAGGCCGGCCAGGCCGGCGAAGAGCAGCGCGAGGTCGTCCACGCGAAGGATGTCGCTCACTGCAGGCTCCAGAACGCGAGCAGGGCCAGCACCGCCGCGAGCATCAGGGCCGTACGGACGCCGCCCGACCGCTCCTCGAGAGATGCGAGCCCACTCGCGCCGCGCAGCGCCGTGGCCACGACGACGGCGGCACGATCGAACGTGGCCTCGATGCCCGCCTCGAGGGCGCGGGCGAGCGCGGCCGCGATTTTGGATGACCGTCCCACGTCGATGGGCGCGAGCGCGGACACCGCGAGTGCGACGCCGCCGGCCGCGAGCGCGCCCGGATGCAGGAGCGGCCCCAGCCGGGCGAGCAGCATGGCCGCGGCAACGGTGACGAGCGCGAGCGCCGCACCATCCGCTCGGCGCGCGGTCCCCCGGCCGCGCGCGATGGCCGCTCGGACGGCCGGCACCGCAACGATGAGAAGACCGACGACGACGAGCGCGCTGGGCACGAGCAGCGCCGTCGTGAGCCGGCCGACCGCCTCCGGCGGGAGCGAGGGATCGACGCGGCGGACGATCTCCGCCACATCGTTCGTCGTGAAGAGCGCGACGTACGCCGCCACGGCGAGGAGCAGCACGACGCCACCGGCGCGCCACGCCGCGCTCAAGCGCGCCGTGGCCGCGGAGCGGTCCCGCAGTCGCGCACTCGCGAGCCCGCAGATCTGCCATCCCGCGATGACGAGGAGCAGGTCGGTCGCCGTCGCGAGGAGCGCGAGTGCCGCTGCCGCCAGGCTGGCCCCCAGCGCGGCCCGCCGCACGTCGGCTTCAGCGCCGCGCAGCTGGAGCATCAGCAGCGCGGCCGGTGCGAGCGACGCGACGAACAGTGGCGCGAGGGCCGCTGGCGTCGCCGTGAGCGCGAGAGCCGATCCGCGCAGGGGCATCCAGCGCCCGAGCTCCACCACGACGGATGTCCGACCGTCGGCGAAGGCCTGCGTCATCGCGAGGGCCCCGGCGAGCGCGAGGGCCAGGGCGACGCCGGCGACGGTGACCGCGGCACGCCTGCCCAGCCACCTGCCCAGGAGCGCGATCGCCGCCGCGCCGGCGAGCGGCGCGCCGACGCAGACCGCGAGCGTCACGCCTCGCCTGAGCTGCCGTCGGTCTCCGGGCCGAGGCCGCGGCGCGTGACGTCGATCGCCACGGCGAGCCCGATGGCCAGGCCGACGGCGCCGGCGATGATGAACGCGACGGCCACGAGCTCGCCCTCGGGCGCCGCGCCCGCCGTCGCCACGGCTGCGAGGATCGCCGCATCCAGCATGAGCTGCGTGCCGACGAGCGCCGAGATCGCGCTCCCCTGGGCGATCACGCCGGTCAGGCCGACGCCAAAGAGCACGGCCGCGACGGCCAGGTACGCCTCGGCCGGCATCAGCGGCGCTCCGCGGCATTCCGGCGCGCCGCCCCACTGACGATCAGCGCGGCCACCACGGCCATGACGAGCGCCGCGAAGGCGAGGCTCCGCCGTCCGACGATCTCGGCGGCCGCGGCATCGAGCAGGGCCGGCGCCTCGCGGGGCGGCGGCGTCTCGGGCATCACGCTGCGGAGGATCGCCACGCCCATGACGGTGGTGAAGGCGACCCCGAGCAGCGCGGCGGCAAGGGCCAGGCGTGGTCGCCCGCGACGGGCGCGTCCATCGCGCAGCAACGGCATCCGCGTCAGCGCCGCGATGAACGGGACCGTCCCGAGCGCATAGACGACGACCTGCGCGACGGCGGCGATCGTCGCGCCGAGCATCGCGAGCAGGGCCGCGGTCCCCATGAGCACGACGGTCAGACCGATGATGGCCGACCGCGCATCACGACGAGTCACGCTGAAGAGCGCCGCGCCGACACAGAGGGATGCGAGGACGGCGAACAGGATCTCGACGAGGGTCATCCGCCGACGAGGCTAGCCGATACAATCGACAGAGCCGCTCGCGTCACACGCGACGCCGGCCATTCCCGCGGGGTGTAGCGCAGCTTGGTAGCGCGCAGCGTTCGGGACGCTGAGGTCCCGGGTTCGAGTCCCGGCACCCCGACCGGCCGCAGCCGGTCGTACCCGCTAGCGTTGCGCGCGATGCCTGATCAGCTCGTCCTCGACATCAAGGCCACGCCCGAGGCGGTGCTCGCTCGCCTGCAAAAGCGGATCGGCGAGCGGCCCAAGCGCGCGTTCGGCGTGCTGAAGACGCAGAACGAGTTCGTGGGCGCCGTCGCCGACGACCGCTTCGAGATCTGGGAGCGCAATCAGCGCGCGGTCCATGCGGTGGGGTCCGTCCGGGCGCGACGCGGCGGGACCCGCGTGGAGGTCCGTTTCCCGCTCACCCCCGTGTCGCGCGCGCTGCTCGTCGCGTTCGCGATCCTCTACGCGGTCGTCGCCGCGGGCATCGCCACGCAACCGCCCGACACCACGATGCGCCCCGAAGAGGTCATCATCGCCGCCAGCGGTGCAGCGCTCATCGGCGCGCTCTTCTACGGGTCGGCCCGCCGCCAGCGCCGCGACCTCGAGGCCTTCCTGCGCGAGGTCCTCAGCGCCTCCGCGTGACGACGATCACGACGGTCACTGCTTGCCGTAGATCAGCGTCGGGAGCCAGGTCGCCAGCTGCGGGAACAGGTAGAGCAGGACCATGGAGATGACCTGCAGACCGATGTACGGGTACATCCCCCGGAAGATCTGTGTGAGGAGCACCCCCTTCGGCGCGACGTTCATCAGGTAGTAGGCCGACATCGCCACCGGCGGCGACAGGAAGGCCGTCTGCATGTTCAACGACGCCAGCACCCCGAACCACACCAGATCGATCTCGTACGCGCGCAGCAGCGGGAGGAACAGCGGCAGGAAGATGATCGTGATCTCGGTCCACTCCAGCGGCCAGCCGAGAAGGAAGATGACGATCTGCACCAGGATGACGAATTGGACGGGATCGAGGCCGAGCCCGTCGAGGAATTCGCCCACCACAGCGGCGCCGCCCAGCCGCGCGAAGACCGCCGCGAAGATGGACGAGCCGACGAGCAGCCAGCCGACCATCGCCGAGGCACGCACGGTGAGGAAGATCGACTCCTTCAGCATCGAGAACGAGAGCCGCCGGTGCATCGCCGCGAGCAGCAGACCGCCCAGCGAGCCAAGCGCCGCCGCCTCGGACGGTGTGGCGAAGCCGAAGAAGATCGCGCCGAGGACGAACAGGATCAGCGAGAGGATCGGCAGCAGGCCGGTGACCAGCATCTGGATGATCTGGCCGAGCGGGATGGTGCGCTCCTCGATGGGCATCGCGGGCGCGATCGACGGGTTCCGCGCCGCGCGGAACACGATGTACACGAGGTACAGGGCGACGAGGATGAATCCCGGGATGAACGCCGCGGCGTACAGGCGCGGGACGGACACCCCCGCGATGAACCCGTACAGGATGAGCAGCACGCTCGGCGGGATGAGGATGCCGAGCGTCCCCGCCGCCACGATGACACCACTGCCGAACGACACGTCGTAGCCGCGGCGGATCATCGCCGGCAGGGCGAGCAGCCCCAGGAGCGTCACCGAAGCGCCGACGATGCCCGTGGCCGTGGCGAAGAGCGCGCCGGTGAAGAGCGTCGCGAGGGCGAGCGCCCCCGGCAGGCCGCCCATGAGCAGCTGGACGCTCAGGAACAGCTTGTCCACGATCCCCGCGCGCTCGACGAGATACCCCATGAACAGGAAGAGCGGGATCGCCACCAGGACGTCGTTCTGCATGACGAAGAACGTCCTCTGGACGACGAGGTCGAACACCACCCACCCGATCCCCAAGAAGCCGAAGGTCACGCCCAGCGACATGAGCGTGAACGCGGTCGGGAAGCCGATGAGGATCGCCACGACCATGAGCGCGAGCATGGCGATGCCGAGCGCTTCGGGGCTCATACTTCGGCCTGCTTTGCCAGTACCGTCTCGGTCTCCTCGACATCGGCGAGCCGATCCGGCCACACGCCGGTGCGCAGGGCCTGGAACGCGCGGATGGTCTCGGCGATCCCCTGGATGACCATGAGCATCGCGGCGACGGGGATGACCGTCTTCAGCGGGTAGATCGGCGGCGCGGCGGCGGAGGTGAACGAGCGCTCGCCGATGGCCCACGAGGCCGCCGCCCACTGCGCGCCGACCGAGACGAGCGCGATCATGCCCGGGAAGAACGCCAGGATGTACAGCGTCAGGTCGATGCCCGCCTGCACGCGCACCGGCCAGTTCCGGTAGAAGACGTCGCCGCGGACATGCTGGCCGCGCGAGAGGGCGTACGCGCCGCCGAGCATGAAGAAGATGCCGTACAGGTAGTACGACATGTCGTACGAGTAGTTGTAGGTGAACCAGATCGCGTGGATCGGCTCTCCCAGCGGCTTGCTGAGGTAGCGCATGGTGATGTCGTAGGTGACGAGGAGGGTCATCAGCACGATGACCCACGCGGTGATCTTCCCGCTCCAGGCCGAGAGGCGATCGATCGAGAAGAGAACGCGCTGCATCGTCACTCTCCCACCATGTTCGTCATACGACGGGGCCCTCGGTCGCCCGAGGGCCCCGTCAGGATAGTGCGAATGTCGGCTGCGCTCGCTACTTGAACATCGCCCGGTACGAGACCGGG
This sequence comes from Candidatus Limnocylindria bacterium, assembly GCA_035699805.1. Lineage (GTDB taxonomy): Bacteria > Chloroflexota > Limnocylindria > P2-11E > P2-11E > CF-39. Next base: position 42,076 of record DASSPF010000094.1, read on the forward strand.
TCCGGGGTCGGGATGTTGATGTCGTCCGCCCACTTGAACACGCGCTGCGCCCAGGCCTTCTGCGAGTTCAGGATGGCGACGAAGTCCGGGTTGTTCGCGGACTCGTCCGCGATGACCTTGTCCCAGGCGCGCAGCTGCGCGTCGAGGACGGACTGCGGGGTCTTCACGATCTTCACGCCCTTGCCCGCCAGATCCGCGTAGGACTTGGAGTTCTTGTCGATGAACTTCCACTCGCCGTTGGCGGACTCGGCCCAGGCGGCGTACTTCATGATCGCCTGCAGGTCCTTGGGCATGGCGTCGTACTTCGCCTTGTTCAGCGAGATCTCCAGGATCTCGCTCGGCTGGTGGTACGAGCGCGCCATGAGCACCTTGCGGACGTCGGGCAGGCCGTACACCGTGTCGGAGGTCGTGTTGTTGAACTCGGCGGCGTCGATGACCTTGCGATCGAGCGACGAGGCGACCTCGGCGCCGGCGACCGAGACGACGGTCGCGCCGAGACCCTGGTAGATGCCGGTCGCGAGACCGACGGTGCGGAACTTCATGCCCTTGAAGTCATCCGGACTGGTGATCTCCTTCTCGAACCACCCCAGGGGCTGGTTCTGCATGGGCATGTGGAAGAGCGAGACGACGTTC
>DASSPF010000095.1:0-2546 GCA_035699805.1 Candidatus Limnocylindria bacterium
ACGACGACGACCTTTTCGTGAAAGACGCGCTCGCGGCCGAGTCGTAACGGGTGACCGGTGCGATGCGGACGAGGGTGAGAAATCAAAGCGCGGCGACTCCCACCCGGGGGTCCGCGGACGGGTCAGGCGGCGTGCGAAGCCCATATGGAGAACCTCATTGCCTGACGTCGCCCTCCTCATTGACTGGGAGAACGTCTACTACACGCTTCGCCAGCACACCACGGGCCCGCTCCCATCCACGCTCGCGATCCTGCAAGCCATCCTGAAGAAGGCCGCCGAGTTCGGTCCTGTCCGCGTGAAGCTCGCGATCTACGGACAGGAGGTCGCGACGCAGGACGACACGCTGCTCATGGCGCTCGAGTTCACCGGCATCGAGCCGGGTCCGGTCGCGCAGCGCATGAGCGGACGGCTGCTCAAGGGCCGGTCCGACGCCGTGCTCATCACCCGCGCGATGAAGCTGCTCTACAAGGACCGCCCCGACATCGAGATCTGGTTCATCGTCTCGGGCGACCGCGACCTGAACGCGCTCTGCAAGGCGCTGAAGGACGAGGACAAGAAGGTCTACCTCGTCGCCGGCGATCTCTCGCTCGCGAACGAGCTCCGCGACTCCCCCTACCTGCGCGACGACGTCTTCCTCCTGGAGGACCTCATCCCCGAGGCGCGCTGGACGCGCGGCGGGCTCCGCGCCGACGACACGCAGGTGGGCAAGGAGGAGCGTCGCCCCGAGGAGAGCGCGGCGCGTGGCCGCGGGCGGGGCGTCCGCGGCGGGCGCGGACGCAGCACGTCCGCGGCGGTCGCGACGCGGCCGCCGATCGTGCCCGCGGTCGTGCCCACGGGCACACCCGAGTCCGAGAAGGAGCAGCGCCGCCTCGCGGTGCTGCTGCTCGACCAGCTCGTGGCCATCCGCGCCGACGCGATGCCCCGCGCCGACTTCGTGCAGTCCGTCGTACCGCTGTCGGAGAAGGAGGCGTCGACCGTCCTCGAGCAGCGCATCGACGCCGGCACCGAGCAGGGCCACGTCATCGCGCGCAACCAGGGGCGCTTTCGCGCCACCGCGAAGCAGCTCATCGCGCCGAACATGGCCTCGGCGCTCGTCGCCGAGAGCCTCTTCCACCTCGTCCGGCTCCTTCGCCGCATCGACACCGTGACCAAGGACACCAAGCGCGTGCCGGTGGTGGAGGCGGTGCTCGATCCGCTCTCGCGGGCCGACCAGCCCGGCGGCCTCGCGCGCGGGCGCTCGCAGCGCCGGTCGCTCCTCGAGACGCTCTACAACATCGCCGAGGAGCGCGGCGCCATCGCCAGCGAGTCGGTCCAGCGTGACGGCAAGGAGATCACGATGTGCTGGCTGGTGGACGGGCACCCGCTCGTCCAGTACGCGCGGCACCCCTCCGCGGGCATCGTCCACCTGTTCAACTTCGTCGGCAGCACCAAGGCGCACGGCGAGAAGGTCGACTGGGTGAACCAGGCGCTCTTCGCCGAGCTCCTATCGCGCGTCGAGGGAGACGCGCTCGAGTCGAGCCTGCGGGCCGCCGTGGAGCGCGGCCTCACGCGGCCGGAGAGCCACGGGAGCAAGCCCGGCTACGTCATCGACCGCGAGCACGCCGAGGCGCGCATGCTGCTGGGCGAGTTCGCGCGTCTGGATGGTGAGAGCGCGGTCCGTCCGGCGGCACCCGTGCCCGCGGAGGGCGGGGAGCCGGTCGAGGACGAGAGCGACGACGCCGACGCCGCTCCAGCGGACGGCGCGGCCGCGCCCGCCACGGCGGCACCACGCAAACGCACGCGGCGCGGCTCGCGCGGCGGCCGCAATCGTCGCGGTGGGCGTGGACGGAACCGCAGCGGCAGCGCCGCAGGCGGTGCGGCCGCGGAGTAGGAGCGCTTCTGGCGCAGCAGCCCCTTGCTCGGCCCCTGTCACCGGATCGTTGGTACCAATCACGACGCATGTCGTGGTCGAGGGCAGTGATGGCACGTCATCCGCAGCACGAAAGCCGGAGCGGACGACGCGGTCCGCAGAAGGCTTGGGTGGCGCTGTGACGAACCGAGACAACGCGACCGGCAGGAAACGCGTGGTGCTCGTCGTCGAGGACGACCGTCCCATCGGCGAGCTGCTCGCCTCGATCATCAACGACGAGGAGGGCTACGTGGCCATCCACGTGACCCGCCCGACCGAGGCGCTCGAGACGCTGAAGAAGGTCCATCCCGACCTCCTGGTCCTCGATGTGGGGTTGCCGGGGATGAGCGGGCTCGAGCTCTACGACCGCATCCGCCGCATCGAGCACCTGAAGGACGTACCGGTGATCTTCGAGACGGCCGTCTCCGACCACTACCGGCCGGAGTTCCGGCGCCGCGGGATCCGCACGGTCATCGAGAAGCCGTTCGATCTGAACGAGATCGTGCGGCACGTGCGGCACCTCGCGCCGCCGCGAAGCGCCTCTTTGCACTAGCGTCGTGACCGCCGGGCCGCGACCCTAGCGGACGGGCGCAGCCTCCCGCATGCGTGAGGCTGCCACGCGCGCGATCTCGTCGGCGGTCTGCTGCGAGCTCTCGAC
>DASSPF010000096.1:0-11803 GCA_035699805.1 Candidatus Limnocylindria bacterium
TCGTCGAGCTCCATGCCGTGCTCGATCGAATCCACACCCGCCTCCGCCGCGACCCGCGCGCCATCGAGGTAGCCCGAGTGCGCGGCGACCTTCGCGCCGCGCGCGTGCACCGCCTGCACGGTCGCACGCACCGCCTCCACCGTGAAGGGGGAGTCCTTCACGCCTCCGGGCGCGTCCATGTACAGCTTCACCAGATCGGTCCCCTGGTCGAGCTGTGCGAGCGCCGCGGACGCGAGGCCGTCGCTGTCGGTCGTGACCCAGAGGTCGGGGTAGCCAGTCGTGCCGATCCAGGTGCCCGCGACGCGCATGTACGGGACGCCGCGTTTGCCGCGATGCTCGTCACGGACGGCGATCGAGAGTGGGACACCGTCGGCGCTCGGCGCGCCGACGTCGCGCGCCCAGAGGATGCCGGCCTGCGCGAGGCGAGCCGCGTTGTCGCGCGCCACCTGGCGCAGCGTCGCGGCCGGGTCGGCGCCTCGCGCGATCCAGTGCGAGCCGCCCTGCATCGTGAGATGGCTGTGGCAGTCGACCATCGCCGGGACGATGACCGCGCCACCAGCATCCACGACCTCGGCACCCGTGGTGTCCGCCGAGTCCGCCGGTCCGATCCAGGCGATCCGGCCATCATCGATCGCCAGGCTCATGCCCGTCCGCAGCGACGGCGAGGTGCCGTCGGCGAGCGCGGTGTCGTGGAGGATGGTCCGGGCCATCAGCCTGTCCAGTCCATGACGACCTTGCCGCACTGGCCGGAGCGCACCACCTCGAACGCCTGCGCGTGATCCTTCGCGCTGAAGCGGTGGGTGATGACGGGCGTGATGTCGAGGCCGCTCTGCAGCATCGACCCCATGCGGTACCAGGTCTCGAACATCTCGCGGCCGTAGATGCCCTTCAGCGTGAGGCCGCGGAAGATGACCTGATCCCAGTCGATGGCGATCTGCTGGTTCGGGATGCCGAGGAGCGCCACGCGGCCGCCGTGGTTCATGAACTTCAGCATCGACCGCAGCGCCTCGGGCGCGCCGGACATCTCCAGTCCGATGTCGAACCCCTCGAGCATGCCGAGCTCGGTCATGACCTGATCGAGCCCGGTGGTGCGGTAGTCCACCGCCAGCGTCGCACCCATGCGCCGCGCGAGGTTCAGGCGGTAGGCGTTGCTGTCGGTCACCACCACATATCGCGCACCGGCCATCTTGCACACCGCCGCGGCCATGACACCGATGGGCCCCGCGCCGGTGATGAGCACGTCCTCTCCCGCAAGCTCGAACGACAGCGCGCTGTGCACGGCGTTCCCCAGCGGATCGAGGCATGAACCGATCTCGTCGGGCATGCCCGGGGGCAGCACGTAGGCATTCGATGCGGGGACGGCGACGTACTCGGCGAACGCGCCGTCGCGGTCCACCCCGATGCCCTTGGTGTTGCGGCAGAGGTGCCGCCGGCCCGCGCGGCAGTTGCGGCAGTGGCCGCACGTGACGTGGCCTTCCACCGCGGCGCGCTGCCCCACGGTGAAGCCGGCTACCTCGCTGCCGATCTCCACGATGGTGCCCTCGAACTCATGCCCGATGACGAGCGGGGTCTTGATGGTCCGCTGTGCCCATTCGTCCCAGCTCACGATGTGAAGGTCCGTGCCGCAGATGGATGCGTAGTGCACCCGCAGGAGAAGGTCGTTCGGCCCGATCGACGGCGTGGGGACGTCCTCCATCCAGATGCCCGGCTCGCGCCGGCTCTTCACCAACGCCTTCACCCGACGATCCCCATGGTCCGGCCGACCTTGGTGAACGCGGCGATGGCGCGATCGACGTGCTCCGGCTCGTGAGCCGCGGAGAGCTGCACCCGGATGCGGGCCTGGTCGCGCGGCACGACCGGGAACGAGAAGGCGATGACGTAGATGCCCTCCGCGAGGAGCCGATCGGCCATCTCCGACGCGAGCCTGGCGTCGCCGAGCATGACCGGCACGATGGGATGCTCCCCCGGCACGAGGCGGAACCCGGCCGCCGTCATGCCTGCGCGAAAGCGCGCCGCGTTCGCGAAGAGCCGTTGGCGCAGGTCGCTCGCTGACTCGAGCAGGTCGAGCACGGCGACGCTCGTCGCCGCGATGACCGGCGCGAGGGTGTTGGAGAAGAGGTACGGCCGGCTGCGCTGCCGCAGCAGCTCGACGATCTCCTTCCGGCCGCTGGTGTAGCCGCCGGAGGCGCCGCCGAGGGCCTTGCCCAGCGTGCCGGTGAGGATGTCGATGCGACCCAACACGCCACGGGCTTCGTGCGACCCTCTCCCGCTCTCGCCCATGAAGCCCACCGCGTGCGAGTCATCCACGAAGACGAGCGCGCCGTAGCGGTCGGCGAGGTCGCAGATGCGCGCGAGGTCCGCCACGATGCCATCCATCGAGAACACCCCGTCCGTCGCGATGAGCCTGTGGCGGCAGTCCGCGGCGGCCTGCAGCTGCCGCTCGAGGTCGGCCATGTCGTTGTTCGCGTAGCGGTAGCGCTTGGCCTTGGAGAGGCGGATGCCGTCGATGATGCTCGCGTGGTTCAGCGCGTCGCTGATCACCGCATCCTCTTCGCCGAGGATCGTCTCGAAAAGGCCGCCGTTCGCGTCGAAGCACGAGCCGTACAAGATGGTGTCCTCGGTCCCGAGGAATCGCGTGAGGCGATCCTCGAGCTCCTTGTGGATGTCCTGCGTCCCGCAGATGAACCGCACCGATGACATGCCGTAGCCCCACCGGTCGAGCGCGGCGTGCGCGGCGGCGACGATCGCGGGGTGATCGGAGAGGCCGAGGTAGTTGTTCGCGCAGAAATTGATGACCTCGCCCCCCGGCTCCACGCTGATGGCGGCACCCTGGGGCGACGTGATGACCCGCTCCCTCTTGTACAGGCCGCTTTCGCGGATCTGGGCGACCTGCTGGTCGAGCGTGTCGAGGAAGCGGCGGTCCATCCGGGCGCATCATCCCCCGTCGGCGCAGGTCTTGCACGCTCGCTCGGTGATGCTCGAGATCGGCGCCCTCTTCGCGTTCGTCGGACGGCAGGTCGGCAAGCTCGTACAGCTCGCGTTCAGCTGGGCCACGCTCGTGCTCTTCGGTCAGGTGCCCAAGGACAAACAGCTGTACCTGTCGATCATGGCCGTGCTGTCGCTCGTCTGGCCCGTCGCGCTCGCGGGCGTGGCCATCCCCTCGGTCGCGACGATGCTCCTGGGATTCGTCACTGTGCCCGCCGGCCTTCATGGCTGGGTGCGGCTCGGCATGCTCGCCCTCGCGCTCCTCGCCCCGCTCGGCGTCGGCTTCGTCGCCATCAAGCTGCGCGATCAGCAGCCGCGCGGCCTCGCCTTCGCGCGCGCGCTCCTCGCCGGCTACCCGAACGCGCTCGCGCTCGCCGTGGTGCTGGTGTGGCTCATGGTCATCACGCCGATCGTGCGCATCCAGGCGATCATGAAGCGCCACGACTCGGCGCATGTGCCGATCGCGATCCATCCCGGTGCGTACGACAAGGTCGTGGACGACCTCCGCGCGTCGCTCGAGCGCGCCGGCATCGAGGTGCGGCACACGTTCGCTCCCTGGCCGTTCGAGGTCCCCGGGCGCGTCCTCGCCTTCGCCGGCGGCGCCGGCGTGCGAGCGCTCGTCCCAAAGCGCCTCTCGCAGCTTCGCGGGCGCGACTTCCTCATGACCGTCCACCCCATGGATCTCTCGCTCAGTGGCCGGACCCGCGCGCTCGCGCGGGCACGCAGCGCGCTCGTGCGGGAGCTGACCTTCACGCGGGCGTACCAGACCTGGACGAAGGAAGCGCACGAGATCGAGGACCTGCTCCTCGAGTGCGCCCGCAGTAGGACATCGGTCGCGACCGCGGGGACCAGGCTCGATCAGGCCGACCTCCCGTTCGAGGAATGGGAGATCCTCTACCGCATGCTGATGCAGGTGCGCCTGCGGCGCAGCGGCGCGATCGGCGGCGATGCGGTGGACGGACGCGGGAACGAGCACCCCACGCTGTGGCGCCGTATCGAGGCGGCGCTGGGCGCGCTCACCGCACGACCGTAGCTCGCCCGCCTTCCCGCAGCGCGGTCGCGCACGCGTCACGGACCGCCAGCGGCGATCCATCGGCGGCGTCGGCCATCCCGACGAGCGCGTCGAATGCCGGATCGTCGCCGCGACGAGGGGTCTCACCGTCGCGACCGCGCCAGTGCTCACGCGCCGCGCTGACCTCGCGGACCACGCGGTCCTGGAAGTCGTCCGTGCGGAACTCGTTCCAGAGCGCGATGCGCTCGGCGACCTCCGCGAGGATCTCGCCCCGTCTGGTCATGGCGTCACACATCCTTCGGCCACCTGACAGTCATGTCGCGTGCCGGGCGGGATCCGCACGCCCGGGCGCCGTCCACAGCGGACAAGCAGGCGCCCACTGGCACCGCTCACGACCAGACACCGAGCCGCGCCCGGACCTGCTCGTAGACCGCGAGGTAGTCATCCACCATCCGGTCCCGGCTGAAGCGTGCCGCACAGCGCGCGCGGACCGCACGGCGGTCCAGCGCGCGCACGCGGTCGAGCGCGGCGAGCGCGCCTTCGACATCATTCACGACGACGCCGGTGACGCCGTCGTCCACCACCTCGGGTATCGAGCCGCGACGCCGCCCGATCACCGGCGTGCCCGTGGCCATGGCCTCGACCATGGAGAGGCCGAAAGGCTCCGCGAAGTTCACCAGGTGCACGAGCGCGAGCGCGCCACCGAGCAGCTCGTCGCGCTCGGTGGGCCCCACCGAGCCGACGTAGCGCACGCGATCGCCGTCGATGTGCGGCGCGACCTCCCGCGCGAAGTACGCGTCGTCGTGGATGATCCCCGCGACCACGAGCGGCAGATCCGCGCGCCGCGCGAGCTCGATCGCCTCGGCCACGCCCTTGTCAGGGTGGATGCGGCCGAAGAACAGCAGATAGTCGCCCGGCGTCTCGCGCGGCGTGAACGATTCGAGGTCGATGCCGTGGTACACGGTCGCCGCGTACGTGAGCGAGGGATCGCGGTCGGCGTCGCTGATGGACACGTACGCCACACGGTCGTCGTACCCCTGGTAGACGGGGAGGATTCGTTCCGAAGAGAAGCCGTGGATCGTGGTCACGACGGGCACATCCACAAGGCGCGTGTATGTGAGCGGCAGGAAGTCATAGTGGTTGTGGATGAGGTCGAGCGCCGCACCGCGCTGGAAGGCGTTGGCGATGTGCAGGCTCTCCCAGACCTTGGGGTCGAGCGCGGGATCCTCGGCCAGCGGACGAGGACAGACCGCGTCCAGGCGCGCGCGCGTGACCGAGTCCGCTGTCGCGAACAGCGTCACGTCGATCCCGCGCTCGACCAGGCCTTCGGTGAGGAGCGAGACCACCCGCTCCCACGGTCCGTAATGGCGGGGCGGCACTCGCCACGAGATCGGGGCGAGCATGCCGACCCGGAACGTCACGGGGTCTTGCCGGCGCCCTTCACCTCGCCGCCGTGGATCTCGCCGCGCCATGCGCCGGTGGGGGCCCCGCGCTTCTCGATGAACTCCTTGAACCGCTTCAGGTCGCCGTCGACGCGGCGCTCCAGGATGCCGAGGGCGTCACCGGCCTTCTCGACCGCATCCTGGGGCTCGTAGGACATCTCGAGCGACACGCGGGTCTGCCCGTCGCCCTGCGGCTGGAACATCACCGAGCCGGCATTCGGCGCGCCCGTGGTGCTGTGCCACGCGATGTGGCGGTCGGGCACCTGCTCGGTGATCTTCGCCTCCCATTCCTGCTCCTTGCCGGCGACCGAGGCGCGCCAGCGCAGCGTCTTCTCGTCGAGCTGCACGACCTCCTTCACGCCGTCCATGAACTGGGGGAAGCTCTCGAACTGGGTCCACTGGTCGTACGCGACGCGGACCGGGACGTCCACGACGATGTCCTTCTGGATCTTCGGCATGTGGGTCACCTCCGATTGTTCTTGCTTACGCGGCGCCGATGAGCTCGGCGACAGGACCGTTCCAGCGCTTGAGGAACTCGTGCGCGTCGAGGACGTCGTCCCGCGTGAAGGGCTCGCCGGTCAGCGAGCGCTCACGCTGGACCACCGCGACGCTCGCCTCGCCGCACACGCGGCAGGCGACGCGTACGACCAGGGCGCTCGACTCCGCCGTGATGCCCCGCACCGCGCAGGTCGCCAGACGCGCGCCGCAGCAGGGGCACTCCATCTCGCGGATGCTGTCGAGGATCGCGCCGATCCAGTCCATACCGCTGGTCTCCTGCACGTCCAGCGCCAGCGCGACGCCCGCTCGTCCGTGTGGCGGCCAGGCGCCGAGGCGGAGCTGCCGCCGGGTCGGGGCGAGACCCCCCTCAGGCGTCGTCCTCGGCCGGGAACGCGCCGATGAGCGCGCCGGCGATCCGTGCCTGCGCGACCAGCTCCAGCCACGCCTGCTCGATGGCGTCCCGGTCGCTGGTCACCTCCTCGCCACGGACGCGGCGGAGCGCCGCGACCGCGCAGGCGCGCAGGCTGGCCGCGGCCACGTACGACCCATCCGGGAGCCGGACGACGCTCCCGCTCTCGGGCCATCGCCGGTGCGCGTCGAGGTACGCGGCCACGTCGTCGGGCGGCGCCCCGTGCAGCACGGCTCCGTCGCTCATCAGGACCACGGCCACGTCGTACGGCGTCATCGTCGCAAGGCTCGCGGCGCGCCCACCGATGTAGAGCACGTCGTGGAGGCGGAGCGTCACCCGACCCTCGGGCGCGATGGCCCCCGCGCGCGCGAGGATGCGCGTGGCGATCGCGAGCTCCGTCGCCGGCTGCTCACGGACGAGCATCCCTCTAGCGTGGCACGGAACCGCCCGCCCGGCAGCGGCGTCTGTCCCAGCGGCGGGACACCGCGGTCGCCCGCCGGGCGTCCGCCTACGATTCAGAGGATGCTCCCCCCTGTCACATCCGGCGGCCCGGCGGTGCATTGAAGGAAGAGATGAGCGCGGTAGAGGCGATGCCCGCCGTGGGCGCGGTCCCAGCGATGCCGGCCGCGTTCGACGCGCTCTTCCGGCGCGAGTACCCGCGAGTGGTCGCGATCGCGCTCCGGATCGTGCGCGACCATGACGAGGCGGAGGACGTGGCGCAGGACGTGTTCGTGTCGTTCTATCGCAAGCACCCGGCGGACGCGCCGTACGCGGCACCGTGGCTGTACAGCGCCGCCGCACACACCGCCCTCAACGTCATCCGCACGCGCGAGCGGCGCGGCCGGCGCGACGCCATCCACGCTCGCGAGCGCGAGGCGACGATCGATCCGGCCGAGCACGCTATAGCGACGGAGCGCGAGGAGGCCGTCCGTTCCGCGCTCGCCCGTCTGGACGAGCGCAGCGCGTCGCTGCTGGCGCTTCGCTACAGCGGCCTGTCCTACGAGGAGATCAGCGCGGCCCTCGGCCTGCGACGGTCGAGCATCGGCACGTTCCTCGCCCGCGCCGAGGACGCATTCCGGAGGGAGGTCACGCGATGACGAACAACAACGATCTGACCGGGCTCGAGATCGTCGATGTGCCCGTGGACACCGAGCGCGCGCTCGCGCGCATCCGCGCGCGGGTCGAGCGCGAACGCATCGCGCCGGTCACGCGCGCGCCGGGCGCCGGCAACAGACCGCTCGTGTCCGTATGGCTGCGCGGTCTGGCTGCCGCCGCGTCGGTCGTGCTCGTCCTCACGCTGCTGACCGTGAGCGGCGTCGCGGAGACGATCCTCACCATCTTCGAGCCGAAGCAGGTCGTCGCGGTGCCGGTCACCGGCGCCGACCTCTCCGCGGCGGCGAGCGGGCTCGGGACCTACGGCACGCTCGAGTGGTCCGCCACACCCCGGCCGTACGACGTGCCGGATGCCGCGACGGCGGCCCGTGAGACGGGCCTCACCGTCCGGACGCCGTCGCAGCTGCCGAGCGGCGTGCAGACCTCGACGGTCCGCTTCGGCGTGATGCCGCGCACGACCGCGACCTTCACGTTCAGCGCGGATATGACCCGCGCGGCCGCGTCGCGAGTGGGTCGCACGCCACCGCCGATGCCCGCGAACATCGACGGCAGCAAGCTGTTCATCACCGGCGGCCCGGTCGTCGTGCAGCACTTCGCCGCCAGCGCGCCGGCGGCGACCGGGGAATCGGCTCGATTCGCCGGCGTCCCAGCCCTGATCATCGCGCAGGGCAAGGGTCCTGTCGTGCAGTCCGACGGTGTCACCGTGGAGCAGCTCCAGCAGTACCTGCTGGCGCAGCCGGGCATCAGCCCGCAGCTGGCGGCGCAGATCCGCGCGATCAAGGACCCGTCGAGCACGCTGCCCATCCCGATCCCGGTGGACATGGCGACATCGAAGACCGTGACCGTGCAGGGTGTCTCCGGCGTGTTCATCGGCGACTCCACGGGCCTCGGAAGCGCGGTCATCTGGCAGAAGGACGGGATCGTGTTCGGCGTCGCGGGCACGCTCACCGAGGCGCAGGTCCTCGCGGTGGCGAACTCGCTCCGTTGAGCGACGGCACGCGGGCGGAGACGAGCGCGAAGACTTGATCGGGTCGCCCGCGATCAGCACGCGCGACCTCGCCAAGCGCTACGGCGCCATCCAGGCGCTCGCCGGTCTCACGATGACCATCCCGCGTGGTGCGGTCTTCGGCTTCCTCGGACCGAACGGGGCCGGCAAGACGACCGCGGTGAAGCTGCTTCTCGGCCTGGCCAGGCCATCCGCAGGCGAGGGCGAGCTCCTCGGGCAGCCGATCGGCGAGCGGTCCTCGCGGCGCCGCGTCGGCTACCTGCCGGAGCTCTTTCGCTACCAGCCCTGGCTCAACGCGCGGGAGGTCCTGGCGCTCCACTGCGAGCTCGCCGGCATCGACCGCTCGGCCTGGCCGCGCGAGATCGAGGACGCCCTCGCGGTGGTGGGGCTCGCCGACCGCGGCTCCACGCGGGTCGGGGGTTTCTCCAAGGGCATGCAGCAGCGGCTCGGCCTGGGCGTTGCCCTCCTGGGCGATCCGGAGCTTGTGCTCCTCGACGAGCCGACCAGCGCGCTCGACCCGGTGGGCCGCCACGATGTGCGGGAGATCATCCGCGCCCTGCGGGAGCGCGGGATGACCGTGTTCCTGAACTCGCACCTGCTCTCCGAGGTGGAGCAGGTCTGCGACCGGGTGGCGATCGTGGATCAGGGCCGCGTCGTCGCCGAGGGAACGCTCGCCGAGCTTCTGCGCGGCGACACGGTCCGCCTGCGGGTCACCGACCTGCCGCGCGACGCCTCGCTCGCGCTCGCCGCGTTCGGCGCGGTCGACGCCGAGGATGAGTGGCTCACCGTCCGCGGAATCGACGTGGATCGGATCCCCGAGCTCGTCGCCGCGATCGTGGGACAGGGCGGCCGCGTCCATGCGGTGGAGCCGCGCCACGAGTCGCTCGAGGATCGCTTCCTCCGCCTGCTGGGCGGCGCGTAGATGCTGACGCTCACGATCGCGCGGCTCACCGTGATCGAGATGCTGCGGCGGCGGCTGTTCCTGGTGCTCATCGGACTCACGCTGCTCGTCGTGCTGCTCACCACGTGGGGGATCGCGCAGGTGGCGAGCACGCCCTCCCGTCCGATGTCGCGCGTCGAGCAGATCGCGGTCGTGTCTCAGCTTCTCATCATGGTCGGCTTCATGTTCAGCTTCACGGTGGCGTTCTCGGCGGTCTTCGCGGGGGCACCATCCCTCTCGGGCGACGTGGAGTCGGGCACGGCCCTCGCCATCCTGGCGCGTCCCATCTCGCGCGCGGAGTTCGTGCTGGGCAAGTGGCTGGGGGTGGTGATCACGATCATCGTGTACTCCCTTCCGACCACGGCCCTGCAGCTCTTCCTCGTGGACCGGGTGGTGCAATACGTGCCACCGCATCCGCTGGAGTTCCTGTTCTTCATCGTGGCCGAGGGCGTCGTGATCCTCACGCTCGCCATCGCCATCTCCACGCGCCTTGCGGGGATGGTGGGTGGCGTCGTCGCGCTCATCCTCTGGGGGGTCGCGTGGATCGGCGGCATCGTCGGCGGCGTGGGCCTGGCCTTCGGCAACACCACGGCGACGCACGTCGGCACCGCGACGCGCCTGCTGCTGCCCACCGACGGGATGTGGCGGGGTGCGGTATGGGCGCTCGAGCCCGCGAGCGTCATCGCGGCCATCCGCGCGGCCGGGAGCGGTGCCGCGGACAGCCCCTTCTTCGCCGCGGAGCCGCCGGACCCGCTCTATCTCGCGTGGACGTTCGGCTGGATCGCGGCCTTCCTGGCCATCGCGATCTGGAGCTTCGATCGGCGAGAGATCTAGCGCGAAGTCGACCGCCCGCAGGCACCGCCTCTCACGCGAGCCGCTACCTTTGGCCGGATGAAGCAGACGACCACGGCATCGGCCGACCGCGCAGCCGCGCTCCAGGAGCTTGTCGCGCTCCAGCGCGAGCACAAGGTGGACAGCTCCGGCCGCCTTCGCGCCGCCGTGCTCGGCGCGAATGACGGGCTCGTCTCGAACGTGAGCCTCGTCATGGGGATGGCGGGGCTCGGGCCCCCGCCGGGCGTGGTACTGATGGCGGGCCTGGCGGGGGTGGTGGCCGGCGCTCTTTCGATGGCCCTCGGCGAGTACGTCTCGGTCAGCGTGCAGCGAGAGTCGTTCGAATCGCTCATCGAGCTCGAGAAGCGCGAGATCGCACTGAATCCGGCGCACGAGCAGCACGAGATCGCGGTCATCTATCGCGCCAAAGGCATCCCCAGCGCCGATGCCGAACGTCTTGCGGCGCAGGTGATGGGCGATCCGCAGGTCACCCTCGACCTCATGGCGCGCGAGGAGCTGGGTCTGAATCCGGACGAGCTGGGCGCGCCGATCGCCGTGGCGCTGAGCTCGATGGCGGCCTTCGCCGCCGGCGCCACCGTGCCCGTCCTGCCGCTCCTGTTCCTCCCGGTCGAGACCGCGGCACCGGCATCGGCGATCCTCACCGTCCTCGCATTGTTGGTCACCGGCGGAGCGACGGCACAAATGATCGGACGGCCACCGCTGCGCGGAGCCCTGCGTCTTGCGCTCCTGGGAGCCGTCGCTGCCGCAGTGACGAACCTGGCGGGTCGCCTCGCCGGGTCGTTCAGCTCGGGCATGTGAGCGCTTGGTGCCTTGCTACAGTTGGAGATGAGGTTTGAGATGAGACAAAAGTCGCATTCGAGGTGTTGGCTGTGAACACGATCAAGACCGTCGGCCTGCTGACCCTCCTCACCCTGCTGCTCATCGCGGCGGCACGGATCTTCTTCGGGCCATCCGCGGTACCGATGGCGCTCCTCCTCGCCGGCGTGATGAACATCGGCGCGTGGTGGTTCAGCGACAAGATCGCGCTGAAGTTCGCCGGCGCGCACGCGGTCACCGAGGCCGAGGCGCCCGACCTGTACCGCATCGTCACGCGCGTCGCGCAGGGCGCATCCATGCCGATGCCGCGGATCTACGTCATCGACCAGCCGGCGCCGAACGCGTTCGCCACCGGACGCGATCCCCAGCACGCCGTCGTCGCCGTGACGAGCGGCATCCTCCAGGTCATGAGCGAGCGCGAGCTCACCGGTGTGCTCGCCCACGAGCTCGGTCACGTCCGCAACCGCGACACCATGGTCATGGCGGTCGTCGCGACGATCGCCGGCGCCATCTCCTACCTCGCGCAGATGGCGCAGTGGTCCATGTGGTTCGGCGGCGGCGACCGCGACGATCGCGACTCCGGCTCGCTGGGGATGGTCGGCCTCATCGCCGGGATCGTCCTGCTCCCGCTCGCGGCGATGCTCGTACAGCTCGCGGTCTCGCGCTCGCGCGAGTACGGCGCCGACGATCAGGGCGCGGCGCTCTCGAACGACCCGCTGGCGCTGGCGTC
>DASSPF010000097.1:0-12691 GCA_035699805.1 Candidatus Limnocylindria bacterium
TGGACGGGATCTGGGAGACCATTCGCACGCGCATCGAGTACGCGACGTTCGTGCCGCGGCCGATCGCCGACATCGAGCGCGTGGACCTGCGGCGCCGGGACGGCACGGCGTACACGATGCTCAAGAACCCTCACGGCGCGCACGGTGCGGGGCTGTACCTCCGGCTCGAGCCCGAGGATGTGCAGCTCTTCGAGCTGATGGACGGACGCCGCAACGTGCAGGAGATCGTCATCGAGCATCTGCAGCGTCAGGGCGTCTTCGCCATCGATCGTCTGGCGCGCCTCACCGCGGCGCTCGCGGCGAACGGGTTCTTCGGCGACGAGCGTCCACGACTCTACGAGCGCCTCGCGACCCGCCGCGCCATGCGCGACCCGCTCCTCCGGGCTTCCATCGCCCTGCGCCGGCTGGTGATGTGGGACATCGCGCACTGGTCCAATGCCAACGCGGCCGTCGAGCACCTCTATCGGTGGGGCGGCCGTCTGGCGTTCACCCGCGTCGGCGCCGTCCTCATCGCGGCACTGTGCGTGGTGGGCGTCGTCGCGTGGATCCGCGAGCTGGGTGTGGCGCGTCACACGCTCATCAGCCTTCAGGGCTCGTTCACGGCAGGGATCCTTTCACTCATCGTGCTCCAGGTGCTCTCGATCTCGGTGCACGAGGCGGGGCATGCGCTGGCCATCGCTCACTACGGGCGGCGCGTCAGGCGTCTGGGCCTCGCCGTCTACTACCTGTTCCCGTGCGTGTACGTCGACAGCACGGATATGTCCATGAGTCACCGTCGCCCGCGCATCGTCGTGGCGCTCGCCGGCCCGGTCGGTGGCCTCACGGTCGGCGCGCTCTGTGCCATGGTCGCCGCGCTCGACGGCGGCGTCGCGGGCGATCTGGCGTTCAAAGCGGCGAGCCTGTTCATCTTCCAGTTCGCCCTCAATCTGCTCCCGATCCTCGAGCTCGACGGCTATCACGTGCTCGTGGATGTGCTCGACGCGCCCCTGCTGCGACAGCGTGCGATGGCATTCGCGCGGGCGTCGGTGCTGAACAAGCTGCGCAAGCGCCAGCGATGGACGCGCTCGGAGATCGGGCTCGCGGCCTACGGCGTCCTGGCGATCGTCACGTCGCTGGCGATGCTCGTCTTCGCCCTGGGGCTCTGGCAATCGCGCGTGGCCGCGGCCGCCGCCGAGCTCCTGCGCACCGGTCCGCTCGGGGCCCTCGCGGTCGCGGTGCTCGTGGTGGTGTTCATCGGGCCCCTGGTCGTGGCCCTCGCGGCGCGCGTCGTCGCCTGGGGACGCGGGATCGCGCGAGCTTCGGCAGCGCGACGACGGCGCGCCCGCCAGGCGGAGGTCATCGAGCGCGCGCAGGTGCTCTCACGTGTGCCGTTCCTTGCCGGCCTCCCAGCGCCGGCGCTGGTCGCCATCGCCTCGCATCTCGAGCCGCACGACGTGGCCGCCGGGACCAACGTGGTCACCATCGGCGAGCCGGGTGACCGCTTCTACCTGGTGCGGTCCGGACGCCTCGAGGTCCTCGGAGCCGAGGACGCCGTCATCGGCGCGCTCGGGCCCGGCGAGGGCTTCGGCGAGCTCGCGCTGCTGGACGATCGGCCGCGCAGCGCGACCGTTCGAGCAGCCGAGCCGTCGTCACTGTGGTCGCTGGACCGTGGTCACTTCGAGCGCTGGATCCGCGACCGGTTCGAGATCGCCGCGCGGATCCGGGCCTCGGCGAGCGAGCGAGCGCAGCTGGCGTCGTTGCCGTTCTTCCGTGATCTGCAGCCCCAGGAGCTCGATCGCATCCTGCCACGCCTGTTGGCCGTGCGTGTGCCGGCAGGCGCGGCGGTGTTCAGCGAAGGCGATCCCGGCGACCGCTACTACATCGTGCGCGAGGGCGAGGCCGACGTCTCGGTGGGCGACCAGCACCTGCGGCGGATCGGTCCCGGCACCGGCTTCGGCGAGCTGGCGCTGCTCCTCGGACGGCCACGCTCCGCCACGGTGACCGCCGTCTCGGACCTCGAGCTGGCGGCGCTCAGCCGCGCCGACTTCGCGTGGCTGGTGCGCGCCTCCGGCGAGACAAGGGGCGACTTCCAGGCGCGGACGGCGCATTATGTCGGCGCCGGGCTCGGCTCGGCAGTAGGGGGAGTGTGACGGGTGGATTGCTGGGTCTGTGAGCGGACGGCACTGGGCGCGTGCCGCTTCTGCGGCCGCGGGACCTGCCGAGACCACGCCAAGACGCACCCCTTTCTGCTCGACCTGTTCCGGGGCACGACCCATCCAAAGCTCCGGGCGCTCGTCGTCGAGGACGCGCTGCACTGCGGGATCTGCAAGCCACGCGGGGAGCCGGTCGAGCTCCCGGAGCTGGAGTAGGCCCAGCGAACGTGGCCCAACGGGAGGGAGAAGGGGCGCGAACTGTCACCACGATCACAGAAGGGGCGCCAGCCAGGTGGACGATGGGGCGACCCGGCGGGGCGACTCTTACGGCAAGTCAGCGAAACGAACAGGGAGGATTCACAACGATGTCGAAGGAAGCACTCGCGAAGGTGGTCCAGCGCGCGATCAGTGACGGCGCGTTCCGTCGTCAGCTCTCGGTCAACCCCACGGCGGCACTCCAGGGCTTTGACCTCAGCCGGGACGAGGCTGCGGCCATTCGGAGCGGTGACTCCGGACGCCTCTCGGCCCTCGGTGTCGATCTGCGCATGAGCAAGGCGTTCGCTCTCGGCGACGTGACGGGCGACGCGCACCTGGCCGCGAACAGCGACCTGGGCTCGGCGTACAACTCGGCCAACGCGGCCGTCACCGGCGACGGCGGCACGTCAGTGCAGGGCGCCCTCGTGTCGGACGCCAGCGCCGACAGCAACGCCGCACTCATCTCGGACGGCAGCGCCAGCCTCTCGGCGGCGGACGTGTCTGACGGCGGTGCGGCCGCCTCGCGTTCGGACGTCGGCGACGCGATCGCGCGCTTCGAGGCCACGCAGGCCCCCGAGGGTGCCGGCAGCGTCTCGAAGTCCGACATCGGCGAGGCCATCGCGCGCTTCGAGGCCGCGAACACGCCGGACGACAACACCGGCGGCGCCGGCGGCGGCGGGGTCATCGCGCACTAAGCGAACACAGCCTCCTGCGAGTTCACGAGCGGCCCTTCGGGGCCGCTCGTGGCGTTTCCGGCTCAGTGATGGATCTCGTCCCTCAGCATGGCCGCATCGGCGATCTCGATCTGCCCGCGACCAAGACGGACGGCCCCGCGTCGCTCGAGGTCGACGAGGACCCGGTTCACCGCGACACGGGTGGCGCCGACGAACGATGCGATGACCTCCTGGGTGAACTGGAGCCTCCCCTGTGCTCCCAGCAGCTCGTCCTGGTCGAGCAGGCACTTCGCCACGCGCCCCGGCAGATCGAGGAAGACGAGATCCTCGATGTGCCCGGTGCTGTGGCGCATGCGGCGCGCGAGCAGCGCGAGCAGCTGCCTCATCGCCGCGGGACTGCGCTCGAGCGCGTTGGTGAAGTCCCGGCTGGCGAGCGCCAGCGTCACCGTCTCGGTGAGCGCGGTGACGGTGGCCGAGCGCGGCCCGTCATCGAAGAGCGCGAGCTCGCCGAAGACGTCGCCGCCCCGCGCGAGCGCGACGACGACCTCTTGGCCCTCGTCGCCCTGCACGGAGATCTTCACCGTCCCTGAGGCGACCAGATACACGTGAGCGGCGGGGTCGTCGCGGTGGAAGATCACCTCGTTCCGCGCGAAGGTGCGTGGACGCATCCGCGCGGCGAGCGCGAGCCGGTCTTCGGGTGGGAGCGGCGCGAACACCGGCGAGACCTCGAGGTAGTCGGCGATCGCAGCCACGTTCATGCCCGGCTCTCCCATCGCATGCGGCGGGAGTGTAGACCTCAGGTCGTCGCTTACCCCCGCGCCGCGCGTCGCGGATCGTCCCCCGCGCGGATGCGCCAACCGGAACGCGCGACCGTGCCGAACACGATGTCGTCGGGCCGCACCGGCACGCGGTTCAGCTCGCGGCCGGTGGCCGCGCGGATCGCGGCGACGATCGCCGGCGTGCTCGAGATGGTCGGTGGCTCCCCCACGCCCTTCGCGCCGTACGGCGCGTCGGGATGCGGATGCTCCACCAGATCGCAGACGACCGGCGGCATGTCCAGCATCGTGGGCAGCAGGTAGTCGGTGAACGACGCGTTGCGGACCTGCCCGTCGCGGAGCTGGAGCTCCTCCATCACCGCGAGCCCCAGGCCCTGGGCGATGCCGCCCTCGAGCTGACCCACCACCGCGACCGGGTTGATCGCGCGGCCCACGTCCTGCGACGTCGCCACCTGGACCACCTTGACCAGACCGGTCTCCACGTCCACGTCCACGGTCGCGCGGTGCGCCGCGAAGAGGAAGGCCACATGGCCGTCGTTCTGCGTCGTCGCGTTGCGGGGCTCGGTCGGTCGATGGCGATGCGTCACCAGTCGCTCGATCGGCTCGTCGAGCAGTGCGGCGATGTCGAGGTCCTCGAGGCGCCGGCCGGCGGCACGCCGGACGAGCTCCGCGGTGACCTCGGTGCACGCGGCGAGCACGGCGCCGCCGGTCATCCAGGTCTGGCGCGACGCCGACGACGATCCCGCCGAGCCGATGCTCGTGTCCGGCGTCTCGACCACCACGCGCTGGACACCGAGGGCGGTGCGCGCGACCTGCTCGCAGACGAGGACGATGCCCTGACCCACCTCGGCCGCCGCGGTGAGGACGTACGCCACGGCCTCCCCGCGCTCGCGCACCAGACGGACCCGCGCGGTGGAGAAGTCGTCGAAGGCGTGCGAGTAGCAGACATTCTTGAAGCCGGCGGCGAGCGCGGTCCCGCGGCGGACGCCCTCGCCGCGCGTGATGTTCCCCACGCCACCGGGCATGGCGACCGGATCGTCCGCCGCGGCTGGACCGGGGAGCGGGAGATCCGCGCAGCGGCGGACCAGCTCGGCCACCGGCTCGCTCCCCACGACCGGCTGGTCGGTGACGATGCGGTCCCCGTCCTGGAGCGCGTTGCGCATCCGGAGCGCGACCGGGTCCATCCGGAGCGCTGCGGCCAGCTTGTCCATCTGCGCCTCGTACGCGAAGCACGACTGCACCGCGCCGAAGCCGCGCATCGCGCCGGTGGGCGGATTGTTCGTGTACGCGCCGACCGCATGGATGAGCGCGTTCGGCACGCGGTACGGTCCCGCGCCGAAGCACGCCGCATTCGCCACGACGGCCGGACTCGACGACGCGTAGCCGCCACCGTCGAGCACGATCGTGGCCCGCACGAACACGAGGGTGCCGTCGCGCGTTGCGCCGTGTTCGTACCAGAGGCGCGCGGGATGCCGGTGCACGTGGCCGTAGAACGATTCCTCTCGGCCGTAGACCATGCGCACCGGGCGCCGGGTCGCGAGCGCGAGGAGGCACGCGTGGATCTGCAGCGTGACGTCCTCGCGCGCGCCGAACGCGCCGCCGACGCCCGCGAGGACAAGACGCACCTTCTCCTCGGGAAGGCCCAGACAGACCGCGATCTGCCGCAGATCCTCGTGCAGCCACTGCGTCGCGATGTGCAGGGTCACCCCACCGTCGGGATCGGGGATGGCAAGCCCGGCCTCGGGGCCGAGCGCCGCCTGATCCTGCATGCCGATCTCGTACTCGCCCTCGACCACCACGTCCGCCGTCGCGGCGGGGTCGCCGTGCACCACGCGCACGTCCTCGATGACGTTCCCCTCGTCGTGTAGCCGGGGCGCCTCCGGCTGCAGCGCGGCGACCGGATCGGTGAGCGGCGGGAGCGGCTCGTACGCGACGCGGACCGCCTGCGCCGCAAGACGGGCGCGCTCGGCGTCCTCCGCGGCCACGAGCGCGACCGGCTCGCCGCAGTAGCGGACGACGCCGTCCGCGAGGACCGGCTGGTCGAGGCGCATGAGACCGAACTTCTCGCGCGTCGGCAGATCCGCGGCGGTGAGGACCGCGACGACGCCGGGCATCGCGCGCGCGGCGGAGACATCGATGCCGACGATGCGGGCCCGCGCGTGCGGGCTGCGCACCGTCGCGCCGTGCAGCATCCCGTCGCGCGCGAGATCGCTCGCGTACAGGAACGACCCGAGCGTCTTCGGCGGCGCGTCGGAGCGCGGCGCCGATTCGCCGACGACGCCGCGCAGCCGCGGTCGCGCGGCGACGCTCACCGGTGCGAGCCCGCGGCGCGGTGCACGGCCTCGAGGATCTTGCCGTAGCCCGTGCAGCGGCAGATGTTGCCCGCGAGCGCCTCCTTGATCTCGGGATCCGTCGGCTCGGGGTTCCGCTGGAGCAGCGCGATGGTCGAGACGACGAACCCGGGTGTGCAGAAGCCGCACTGCACCGCACCAGCGTCGACGAACGCCTGCTGCACCGGGTGGAGTGCGCCGTCCGTGCCGAACGACTCCACGGTGCGCACGTCGCGCTCCGCGGCGGCGCCGGAGAGCATCAGACAGGAGCAGACCAGCTCGCCGTCCACGAGCACGGAGCACGACCCGCACTCCCCCTGCTCGCAGGCGTCCTTGCTGCCCGGAAGACCGAGCTGCTCGCGCAGCGCCGTGAGGAGGCTCTCGTGCTCGCGCGCCTCGATCTCGCGCGGCGTGCCGTTCACCACCAGGCGCACCCTCACGCGATCGCCGCCGCTCGCTCGAACGCGCGCCGCGCGACCACGGCGAGGACATGGCGGCGGTACGCCGCGGTGCCGCGGACGTCGTCGATCGGCCGTGCCGCCTCCGCGACGAGCCGGCCGAGCTCCGCAGCCGCTGCGGCGCTCGGCTGCAGCGGTCGCTCCCAGCCGCCTTCCTCGAGCAGCCCGGCCGCGAGCCGCTCCGCGTCGGACGCGCGCAGGATGGTGGGGCCGCACGATCCGAGCGCGATACCCACGCGGCGCCGCGCGCGATCGATCACCAGCGCCAGCGAGGCGACGGCGATGACCATGGCGTTGCGCGTGCCGACCTTCACGAACGTCTGCGCGGATCCGGCGTCGTCCCACTCCGCGGCCACGACGAGCTCATCCGCCCGACGGACGTTGCGCTTCGGTCCGGTCATGAACTCCGCGAACGGGACGCGGCGCTCGCCGCCCTGGGAGCGCAGCACGACGGTCGCCTCGAGCGCCGCCAGCACCGGGAGCGTGTCGCCGGCCGGGGAGGAGGTCGCGAGGTTGCCGCCGAGCGTCCCGGCGTTGCGGATCTGCGGCGAGCCGACGGTCCGCGCGGCCTCTCGCAGCGCGATCGAGACGCTCGGCTCGGCCAGGATCCGTGTGTAGGTCGCGCCGGCACCGACGCGCGTCCGCGGGCCGGGACGGATGTCCTTCAGCTCGGCCAGGCGGTCGATGGCCAGGACGCGCTCGGGTCGCAGGCGGCCGAAGTTGACCGCGACCATGAGATCCGTCCCGCCGGCGAGGATCTGGGTCTCCGGGTGCGTGCGCAGCTCCGCAAGCGCACCCTCGAGATGACGAGCCAACAGCACCGGCACGGGCCCCGACTTTAGCGCAGGGCCAGACGCCGGGGCCGTCCTGGAGCCGTACTGGGCGGTGGTAGATTCTCCACGTCACGGGGTCGCGCGCGAAGGGAAGGGGAGCTGTGCCCGAGGACCGTGCGCTCGTCCATTTCCGCTGCGTGAGCGCGAAGCACCAGGAGGCGCGCGGCGGCGTGTCCGACACGCTCACCATCCACGAGGGCAAGTGGGCCTACTGTCCGCACGACATCCGGGTGAAGGGCCACGAGTGGGAGGCGACCGGTGGGATGTCGCTCGACGACGTCCGCCGGCTACGCAAGAAGGGCGCGAGCTAGGAGCGCGGTCTGCGCCTCGGCCGCCTTCGCGCGCACCTCCGCCAGATCCAGCGTCACCAGCGCGCCATCACGCACCAGCACGGTCCCGTCCACGAGGACGTCGCGGACCGCCCGTCCGCCCCCACCGAACACGATCCGCGTCGCGGGGTCGCCGCCCGGACCGCCGAGGCGCATCGGGTCGAGGACGACGACGTCGGCCCGCTTCCCCACCTCGAGCGTGCCGATCTCGTCGTCCATGCGCAGGGCCTTCGCGCCCTCGCGCGTCGCCATGACGAGCGCCTCACCCGCGGGGAGCACGCCCTGTCCATGCAGCGCCCGTGCGAGCAACGAGGCGAGCCTCACCTCCTCGAAGGCGTCGAGGCGGTTGTTGCAGGCAGCGCCGTCGGTGCCCAGACCCACCGTGACGCGGGCGGCGCGCAGACGCGCCACGTCGGCGACGCCGGCGCCGAGCTTGAGGTTGGACGTCGGGCAGTGCGCCACGGACATGCGGGTGTCTCGCAGCAGGGCAAGCTCGGCGTCGTCCACGTGGACGCCGTGCGCCGCGACGGCGCGCTCGGAGGCGATGCCGGTCTCGGCGAGGTACGCGATCGGCGCGTGCCCCGTCGCGGCCTCGATCGCCGCGCGCTCCGCCGGATCCTCGTTCGAATGGGTGTGCACCAGGAGGTCGTTCATCTTCGCCAGCGCGGCGACGGCCTCGAGCAGCGCACGCGTGCACGAGAGCGCGAAGCGCGGCGCGTATGCGTAACGGATGCGGCCGTTCGCGGAGCGGTGCCACCGCTTCACCAGATCCGCGCTCGCGTCGAGCGACGCGCGCGTGGTCTCGAGAAGATCGGGCGGCACGCCCTCGCCCGTGTCCATCATCGCCTGACCGAACTGCGCGCGGATCCCGGAGCGGACGAGCTCCTCGGCCATCACGTCGCCGTGCCGGGTCGTGCCCATGTCGAGGATGGTCGTCGTGCCGCCGAGCAGCAGCTCGGCGAGGCCGAGCCGCATGCTCGCGCGCACCGTCGCCTCGTCGTGCGCGGCCTCGAGCGGCCAGATCCTGCGGCGCAGCCAGTCCAGCAGCGTGAGGTCCTCGGCCAGACCGCGGAAGAGCGTCTGGACCAGGTGGACGTGGGTCTGCACGAGTCCCGGCATGACGTAGCAGCCCGGGCGGTCGAGCACCTCCGCGTCGGAGGGCGGGGTCGCGCCCGCGGCGATCGCGGTGATGCGCGAGCCGGAGATGACCAGGTCGGCCTCGATCGGGCGCGCGCCGTCCACCATGGTGAGGACCTGCGCGCCGCGGATGACGACGCTCACGTCGTGTACGCCAGCTCGCGCAGCGCCGTCGCGAGCACGCGCGTGCCGAGCACGACGTCCTCGGCCGCGGTCGCCTCGTCGGCGCGGTGTGACCGCCCGCCGATGCTCGGCACGAACAGCATGCCCACGTGCGCCGCCGCGGTGAGGATCTGGGCATCGTGGCCCGCGCCGCTGGTCATGTCGCGCGGCTCGACGCCCGCCGCGCGGCAGGCGCGCCGGAGCAGCTCCGTGGTCCGCTCTGCCAGCGCCACCGGAGGCCGGTCGCGCAGCGTGCGCACCTCCACGGCGAGATCCCGCTCGCGCCCGATGACCTTGCACACCTTCTCGATCTCCGTCAGCAGCGCGAGGCGGCGCGTGTTGTCGCTGTGGCGCGCGTCCACGGTGAAGCGGGCCAGGCCGGGTACCACGTTCACCTGCGCCGGCTCAACGGAGATGGTGCCGACGGTGGCCACGGCGGGCGGGCCGATCTCGCGCGCCGCCGCCGCGATGGCGAGGGTCATCGCCGACGCCCCCAGGAGCGCGTCGTGGCGGCGATCCATGGCCGCCGCCCCGGCGTGGTCGGCCTCCCCGCGCACGACCACCTCGAGATGCGCGGTGCCGGCGATGGTGCGGACCACACCAAGACGCCCGCCGCTCTCGTCGAGGAGCGGACCCTGCTCGATGTGCAGCTCGACGAACGTGTCGATGTCGCGACGGACCGCCTGCGTCGCCTTCTGCGGATCGAGCCCCACACCACGCATCGCGTCGGCGAGGGTCACCCCGTCGGCGTCACGCGCGCGCGTCGCCTCGTCGGGCTCGAGGCGATCTGCGATGGCGCGCGCTCCCCAGAAATTCGTATCGAACCGGCTGCCCTCCTCCTCGCAGATGGCGACGCACTCAAGGATGCGCGTCGGGCGTCCGAAGCGCGCGACGAGCGATGCGACGGCCTCGATGCCGGCGACGACGCCGAGCGCGCCGTCGAGCGCGCCGCCACCGCGGACGGTGTCGATGTGCGAGCCGGTGACGATCGCCCGTCCGCCGCGCGCGCCCTCCATCCGGCCCCACACGTTGCCGACGGCGTCGCGGCGCGCGAGGAGCCCGGCGTCCTTCATCCATCCCTGTACGAGCTCGGTCGCCGCGACCCACGACGGCGTGTAGAGCGCGCGGTAGATGCCGCCGCCGGGGAGCGCGCCCCGCTGCGCGAGCTCGTCGAGCCGGCGCAGCAGACGACGCTCGTCTACCTCGACCAGCTCCTGCGCTATCACTCGCGCACCCGGGCGACGAACCGGCCCGCCCCCGGCTCACCGACGACCTCGCCACCCTCGCAGACGACCCGGCCGCGGACGAGCGTGTACGCCACCGCGCCGCGGAACCGGCGTCCGAGGTAGGGCGAGAGCCCGCTGCGCGTGTGCAGCGCGTCGGCGGTGAGCGTCCACTCACGATCGGGATCCACGATCGCAAGATCCGCATCGGCACCCGCGCGGATCTCGCCCTTGCGCGGCCAGAGGCCCAGACGCCGCGCCGGGCGGGTGGCGAGGAGCTGCGCGATCGCGACCGGCGACATCCCGCGCTGGTGCAGGCCCTCGGTGAGCATGAGCGGAAGTGTGGACTGGATCCCCGAGACCCCGCCCCACGCGAGGAAGATGTCCTCGTCACCGCGCGTCTTCTGCCCGGCCGTGCACGGCGAGTGGTCCGAGGCGACCAGGTCCACGCGGCCCGACACCACACGCTCCCAGAGCTTGGTGCGCACACCTGAGCGGATGGGCGGCGCGCATTTCAGGAGCGGGCCCAGGCGCTCCGTGTCGGCCGCGTCGAACGCGAGGTAGTGGGGGCAGGTCTCGGCGGTGAGGTCGGCACCGGAGCGGCGCGCGTGCGCGGCGCTCTCGAACGCGTCGGGATGCGACACGTGCACGACGTGCACGCGCGCGCCGGTCTCGCGCGCCGCCGCCGCCACGCGCTCGATGGCGATGCGCTCCGCGCTCACCGGGCGCGAGTCGAGCCAGGCGCGCCGGTCGCGCCGGTCGCCGATCTGGGCGGTCGCCCGCGCGATCGTGCCGTCATCCTCACAGTGCGCCGCCACCAGGAGCCCGGCGGCCGCCGCGCTCCGGAGCGCGGGAACGAGCTCGTCCGCGTCCAAATGCGCGAACTCGTCCACGCCGCTCGGGCAGAGGAACGCCTTCACGCCGACCACGCCCCGCGCAGCGAGGTCGCGCAGAGCGGTGTCGTCGGCCCGCACCAGGCCGCCCCACAAGGCGAAGTCCACGACGGCCAGACGCTCGGCCGCGCTGCGCTTGGCATCGAAGGCCGTTGCGTCGAGCGTGGGCGGCAGCGAGTTGAGCGGCATGTCCGCGATCGTCGTGACACCGCCCGCGGCCGCGCCACGCGTCGCCGCGAGCCAGCCCTCCCACTCGGCGCGTCCCGGCTCGTTCACGTGCACGTGCGCGTCGACGACGCCCGGGAGGACGAGCGCGCCGCGCGCGTCGAGCTCCGCCGCGGCCGCGCCCGAGCCCGGCGCGACGATCTCGGTGATGACCCCGTCCGCGATCAGGACATCGGCCTCGCGGATCTCGGTCGCCAGCACGACGCGTCCACCACGGACGGCGAGGTCCGCCACCTAGCCGAGCTCTTCGATCGCGAAGTCGAGCGCGCCCTCCCACAACGTGAGACGTCCCACCTCGGCGAGGTGCTCGTTGCCCTCGATCACGGTGGCGAAGTGATTGCCCGCGAGCTGGCCGACCTTGCTGGCGAACAGCGTCGAGCCGTACGGGAACAGGATCTCCATCTCCGAGATGCCGCCGGGATAGACGAGCACCTGCCCCGGCGCGGGATGGCTGGTGTGATTCTCGTAGTCCACGCCCAGGCGCTTCTCACCCATGGGCACCCACGTGGACTCGCCGCTCCAGCGGCAGTGGACGAGCTTGCTCCGGATGGGCAGCCACCTGCGGATGGCCGCGCAGGTCTGCGGTGCGAGCTCCTCTTCGAGCCGCGCCGTGAACGTGTGCTTTCCCGCGGTGATCCGGACCAGGCGCATCGCAGCGGTACGATACGCCGCCGATGGCCGACGCATCGCTCTCGACACACGTGCTCGACACGACGACCGGACGACCCGCGGCCGGGGTCACCGTGGTGCTCGAGCGCGACGGCGCCGCCGTCGCCCGCGCGGTCACCGATGCCGATGGCCGCATCCGTGAGCTGGGGCACGCTCTGGCGAGCGGCCGCTACCGCCTGGTGTTCGAGACGCGCACGTACTCGGCCGACGCGTTCTTCGGTCGCGTCGCGCTCGACATCGAGCTCGGCACGGGTCACACCCACGTCCCGCTGCTGCTCTCCCGCTTTGGCGTCACCTCCTACCGAGGGAGCTAGGGGCACTCGCGTGGGCGATCGCATCGCCGTCGCGTTCGAGCGAGCCCCGGTGCTCGTCGAGCGGCTCGCGGCGCTGCGCGACGCGCCGCCCGACCGGATCATCGCCGAGGCCCGGCGGGTCATCGGCCGGCTCGACGAGGCGGCGCAGATCGAGATCCTGAACGCGCATCCCCGCATCGGCGCGGACGCGGCCACGCTCTCGGAGCGGTCGCGCGCCGAGCAGGGCGCCGCGGCGGACGCGCGGACGCTGCGCGAGCTCGCGCTGCTGAACGAGGCGTACG
>DASSPF010000098.1:0-18434 GCA_035699805.1 Candidatus Limnocylindria bacterium
CCGGGCAAGGTCGCGGCGCTCGCGTCCAAGGCCGTGCGTCCCGACCCGACCGATCCGGACATCCCGTCGGTCGCCGCCATCTGCGTCTACCCGAACCTCGTCCCGACCGCGCTCGAGCGCACCAAGGGGTCGAGCGTGAAGGTCGCCTCGGTGGCGACGGCCTTTCCGTCGGGACAGTCCTCGCTCGCGGTGAAGCTCGAGGAGACCCGCGAGGTCGTGGCGATGGGCGCGCACGAGGTGGACATGGTCATCGACCGCGGCGCGTTCCTCTCCGGACGCTACGCGCAGGTGTACGACGAGATCGTGCGGGTGAAGGAGGTGTGTGGCACGAAGGCGCACCTCAAGGTGATCATCGAGACCGGTGAGCTCGGCACGTACGACAACATCCGCCGTGCCTCGCTCCTGGCCATCGCCGGCGGCGCGGATTTCATCAAGACCTCCACCGGAAAGGCCGCCACGAGCGCGACGCTGCCGATCGCGCTGTGCATGCTCGAGGTCATCCGTGACGTGCACGAGGAGACCGGCCGGGTGGTGGGCATGAAGGTGGCGGGCGGCGTGCGGCAGGCGAAGCAGGCGGTCCAGTACCTGGTGCAGGTCCACGAGACGCTCGGCGTCGCGTGGCTCACTCCCGACCGCTACCGCATCGGCGCCTCGACGCTCCTCAACGACGTGCTCATGCAGATCCGCACGGTGCGCACCGGCCGCTACCAGAACCCGGACTACTTCACCGTTGATTAAGGACACGTCGCCGCAGCCGGTGAAGGCGGCGGCCAGGTCGGCGGCGGTCGTCTCACCGTGGGACTACGCGCCCGCGCCGGAGTCCAAGGACATCGTGAAGATCGCCGACCACTACGGCCTCTTCATCGGCGGGAAGTTCGTCGAGCCGCTCTCCAAGCAGCGCTACACCACCATCGATCCCTCGCGCGAGGAGCCGCTCTCGGAGATCGCGCAGGCCGGGAAGGCCGACGTGGCCAAGGCCGTGCGCGCTGCGCGCGACGCCCACACGCGCCGCTGGTCCAAGCTGCGGCCCTCCGAGCGCGCGAAGTACCTCTTCCGCATCGCACGCATCCTCCAGGAGCGCGCGCGCGAGTTCGCGGTGCTCGAGTCGCGAAACGGCGGCAAGCCCATCCGCGAGTCCCGCGACGTGGACCTGCCGCTCGCGGCCGCCCACTTCTTCTATTACGCGGGGTGGGCCGACAAGCTGGAGTACGCGTTCCCCAACCGCCGGCCGCGCCCCATCGGCGTCGCCGGGCAGATCATCCCGTGGAACTTCCCGCTGCTCATGCTCGCCTGGAAGATCGCGCCGGCGCTCGCCGCGGGGAACACCGTCGTCCTGAAGCCCGCCGAGACGACGCCGCTCACGGCGCTCCTCTTCTGCGACGTGCTGCGCCAGGCCGAGCTGCCGCCGGGAGTGGTGAACATCATCACCGGCGACGGCCGCACCGGCGCCGAGCTCGTCGCGCATCCCGACGTGAACAAGATCGCGTTCACCGGCTCGACCGAGGTGGGGAAGGCCATCCAGCGCGCCGTCGCCGGCACCGGGAAGCACCTCACCCTCGAGCTCGGCGGCAAGGCCGCGAACATCGTGTTCGACGACGCGCCGCTCGACCAGGCCGTCGAGGGCATCGTGAACGGGATCTACTTCAACCAGGGCCACGTGTGCTGCGCGGGCTCGCGCCTCTTCGTCCAGGAGTCCATCTACGACGCGATCATCGGCAAGCTGAAGCGGCGCATGAGCACGCTCCGCGTCGGCGACCCGCTGGACAAGAACACCGACGTGGGCGCGATCAACTCGAAGATGCAGCTCGACAAGATCACCGCGCTCGTCGCCTCCGGCGTGGACGAGGGCGCCGAGATCTACCAGCCGCCCTGCCGTCTGCCGGAGCGCGGCTACTGGTTCGCGCCGACGGTGTTCACCAACGTGGCGCAGTCGTACCGCATCGCGCAGGAGGAGATCTTCGGGCCGGTGCTCTCGGTGCTCACCTTCCGCACCCCCGATGAGGCGGTGGAGAAGGCGAACAACACGCCCTACGGCCTCTCCGCGGGCGTGTGGACCGAGAAGGGCTCACGCATCCTGGCCATGGCGCAGCGCCTGCGCGCCGGCGTGGTGTGGGCGAACACGTACAACCGCTTCGACCCGGCGTCGCCGTTCGGCGGCTACAAGGAGTCCGGCTTCGGCCGTGAGGGCGGGCTGCACGGCCTCGAGCCGTACCTGGAGTTCGACGAGCCATGAGCCGCATCGCGGTCCGCAAGACCTACAAGCTCTTCATCGGCGGCGCGTTCCCGCGCTCCGAGTCCGGCCGCACGCTGGACGTCGAGGGCGCGAACGTGGCGCGCGGGTCGCGCAAGGATCTGCGCGACGCGGTGCGCATCGCGCGCCAGGCCGGCGCGGGCTGGGCGGGGGCCACCGCGTACAACCGCGGCCAGGTGCTCTACCGCCTGGCGGAGATGATGGAGGACCGCCGCACGGCCCTCGCGGCGACCTGCTCGGGTGTGGCCGAGGTGGACAAGGCCATCGACCGCGTCGTCTGGTACGCGGGCTGGGCGGACAAGCTCGCCCAGGTGGTCGGTTCGGCGAACGCCGTCGCGGGGCCGTACTTCAACTTCACCATCCCGGAGCCCACCGGCGTGGTGGGCATCATCGCGCCGCCGAAGCCCGCGCTCCTCGGCCTGGTCTCGCGCCTCGCGCCCGTGCTCGTCGGCGGCAACACCGCCGTGGTCATCGCGTCCGAGGCGCATCCCCTCGCCGCGATCGAGCTCGCGGAGTGCGTGGCGACCGCCGACGTGCCCTCAGGTGTCGTGAACATCGTCACCGGGCTGCGCAAGGAGCTCGCGCCCATCCTCGCCGCGCACATGGACGTCGCGGCGCTCGATCTGTCGGGCGCCGACGGCGATGCGGCCGAGCTCGAGCGTCTGGGCGCCGAGAACGTGAAGCGCGTGGTCCATGGCCGGGCCGATGTCCAGAGCCCCTACGAGATCTCGGCGTTCCTCGAGCTAAAGACCGTCTGGCACCCGATCGGCCTCTAGCTGACACCTTGAGCGCGGCGGACGATCTGGACCTGGTCCGCGGGCTCGTCGCGATCCCGAGCGTGTCGCGTCACGAGGGCGAGGCCGTCGAGTGGCTCGTCGCGCGCATGGCCGAGCGTGGCTTCCGCGCGTCGGTGGACGACGCCGGGAACGCGGTGGGGGAGATCGGCGAGGGACCGGTGCACGTGATGCTCCTCGGTCACATCGACACGGTGCCCGGGGACATCCCGGTGCGTGTGGAGGACGACGAGCTCGTCGGGCGCGGCGCGGTGGACGCCAAGGGACCGCTCGCGGCGTTCGTCGCGGCCGCGACCACACCGGTGCCGGGCGTGCGGGTGACCGTGGTCGGTGCGGTGGAGGAGGAGTCGCCCACCAGCCGCGGCGCGCGTCACCGCGCCACGCTGCCCGCGCCGGACTGGTGCGTGATCGGCGAGCCGTCCGGCTGGGACGCGGTCACCGTCGCGTACAAGGGCCGGCTCGGCGTGACGCTCGCGCTCAGACGCGACGCGCGCCACGGCGCGGCTCCCGGGCCGACCGTGACCGAGGAGGCGCTGGGCCTGTGGTCGCGCATCCACGCCGCCGGCGAGGCGCGCACCCCGGGCTCCACCGGCTTCGAGCACCTCGACTGCCGGCTCGAGGCCATCCAGGGTGGTCAGAGCGACGGCCTCACCGAACACGCGGAGCTCCGCGTGGGCTACCGCATCCCCCCGGGCATCACCACCGCGGAGCTCGCCGGCGAGGTGCGCCAGCTCGCGGCGGCGCACACCGGCGACGCGCAGGTGAGCGTGGAGGTGGGCGCGTCCGAGGAGCCCGCGCGCACCCCGCGCACCACACCGCTCGCACGCGCGTTCGTCGGCGCGATCGCCGCCGCCGGCGGGCGGGCGACGTTCAAGGTGAAGAGCGGGACGAGCGACATGAACATCCTCGCGCCCGCGTGGGGCTGCCCGATGGTCGCCTACGGGCCCGGTGACTCGCGCTACGACCACACGCCGATGGAGCGTCTCGCCCTCGCCGATTACCAGCGTGCCATCGCGGTGCTGCGGGTGGTGCTCGAGCGCGCGCACGCGCGCGGCGCCGGCTGAGCCGGGGGCGTCCGGCCCCTAGAATCTGACTCCGACCCGCGCGCGGCGGGCAGGAGGGGCGGGGATGCTGCAGGGCCGGCTGCTGGCCAAGCGCCAGACGCGTCAGCGCGCGGTCATCGCGGGCCTCACCGCGCTCGCCATCCTCCTCGGCGGGGTCGCGCTGTGGGCCCAGGTGCTCGACACGACGCTGCAGACCATCGTGTACGACAAGGCGCTCGACGTCTCACCGGCGAAGGTGAAGAACCAGATCACCATCGTTGCCGTGGACTCGGCGACGCTCGCGTCGTCCGATGTCTATCCGCTGCCGCGCCGTCTGTACGCCGACCTCATCAACACGCTGCGGCCGCTGAACCCCACGAGCATCTCGTTCGACATCAGCTTCTACGACAAGTCCCCGAGCGCGGAGGACGATCGCCTGCTCGCTGCCGCCGTCAAGGACGCGGGCAATGTCTACCTCGCGATGCAGGGGTCCGGCGACGGCGTCCTCGGCGATCACGTCACCCGCTTCGAGGCGCTGGAGCTGCCGATCCCCGATCTCGCTGCCGCCGCGGCCGGGCTTGGCGCCGTGAACATCACGGCCGATCCGGATAGCCGCGTGCGCGACGCGCAGCTGATCATCGAGGGGCCGGACGGCCGGCGCTACCACTCGCTGCCGCTCCTCGCCGCGGCCAAACAGCTGCGCGCCGATCTCGGAAAGGCCCGGGTCCAAGGCGATCGGCTCATCGTGCCGGCGCCGCTCGGGGAGCGGGTGCTCCCGCTGAACCCGCGTGGTGGCATGGGCATCTACTACGCCGCGCCACCGGCCACCCCGACGGGCGACCAGAAGGGCTTCTGTAAGATCCCAGGCGAGTTCTGCGTGGTCTCGATGCGGGACGTGCTCGCCGGCAGCGTGCCGAAGGAGCTCATCACCGGGCGGACCGTGTTCGTCGGCTTCCACTCCGTGTCGGCGATCCCCGACAACTACCCGGTCCCCAATGGCGCGGCCGGCGAGAAGATGTTCGGGGTGGAGATCTGGGCGAACACCGCGCAGTCGATCTTCACCAACCGCTACCCGGTGCTCCGTCAGGGCTTCTTCACCACGCTCGTCCAGATGCTCATCGCCGTGCTCGGCGGCATGCTGCTCATCCTGCGCTGGCGTCTGGGCGGGCTGCTCGCCGCGCTGGGCGGGCTGGGCGCATACGTCGTGCTCGGCTACGTGCTGTTCAACATCCAGACGGGCGGCGACGTGGGGAACGGACCAGTGGAGGTGCCCTCGATCGGCTACGTCGTGCCGTCGGCCTTCTGGTGGGTGATCGCGCTTGGCTACGTGCTGGTGGAGGAGCGACGCGCCGTGACGCGTACCCAGAGCACGTTCGGTCGTTTCGTGACCCCCTCGGTGGCGCGCACGATCCTGGAGAAGGAGGAGTCCGGGCTCCTCGGTCTGGGCGGCGAAGACCGTCAGGTGACCGTGCTCTTCGGCGACATCCGTGGCTTCACCACGATGTCGGAAGGGATGACCCCCGCGACGCTCCTCGGCCATCTGAACCGCTACTTCGATGGCATGGTCGAGGTCGTCAACCGCTTCGAGGGCACGGTGAACAAGTACAACGGCGACAACATCATGGTGATCTGGAACGCCCCGCTCGAGGTGGCGGACCACGCGCGCAAGGCGGTCGAGTGCGCGCTCGAGATGCAGCGGTGGATCCAGGAGGAGCGCGCCAAGGGCGGGCCGGACGTCTCGTTCGGCTTCGGCATCAACACCGGGAGCGTGGTGGCCGGCTTCCTCGGCGCGAAGGGCCGCATGGAGTACACGGTGATCGGCGACACGGCGAACGTGGCGTCGCGCCTCACCTCCTCGGACATCGCCCGCCGTGACCAGGTGGCCTGCAGCGCCGACACCCTCGCCGCCATCGGCGACGATGTCGAGACGATCGACCTCGGCGCCATCGCCGTGAAGGGGCGCGCCGAACCGGTACGCTGCTTCCAGGTGAACCGGATCGGCCAGACCGCGAACCCCAATCCCGCGCCTCCGCCGGAGGCCCGGGTCACGACGGCCGCCGTGGCGGGGTATCACTAGCGAATGGACGACAAGGTCGCGCTCATCCTGATGAAGCTGAGCCATCTCTCGGTGCAGAAGGACCGGGAGGCATACCTGCGCGGGTTGGTGGACCTCTGCTCGCAGGCGGTCGACTCCGAGCGCTGCACCGTGTACGTCGTGGATCAGGCGCGCCAGGAGCTCTGGGCGCGCGTCGCGCAGCGCACCTCGACCGAGATCCGCCTACCGCTCGGCAAGGGTCTTGCCGGACAGGCCGCGCAGAGCGGCGAGACGATCAACGTCCCCGACGCCTACGCCGATCCGCGCTTCGACCGCAACGTGGATCTTCGGACCGGGTTCCGCACCCTGAACATGCTCGTCGTGCCGGTGTGGGGAAGCGCCGGCCGGCCGGTCGGGGTCATCCAGGCATTGAACAAGCGCGACGGCACATTCGAGCGGCGCGACCAGATGCTCCTTGAGCAGGTCGCCGCCACGGTGGCGCCGGTCATAGAGAAGATCGCGGTCGCGTGAGCGAGGAGACGCAGCAGGAACGCGACCGCCGCGCGCGCGAGCGTCGCGCCGCCGCCGACCGCCGTGTCCGCGAGCGCCGCAGCACCGGCGAGCGGCTCGACGTGATCCT
The DNA here is from genome assembly GCA_035699805.1 of Candidatus Limnocylindria bacterium. GTDB lineage: Bacteria > Chloroflexota > Limnocylindria > P2-11E > P2-11E > CF-39. The sequence continues at coordinate 6,764 of DASSPF010000098.1, forward strand.
CGACATCACCAAGCGGCTCATGTCGGTGACCGACCTCGACGCGCTCCTCCTCACCATGGCCGAGGCGACCGCCGGGCTGCTTGCGGCCGATCGCGCCACGATCTTCGTCGTCGACCGGGAGCGCGGCGAGCTCTGGTCGCGCGTTGCGCTCGGCTCGGGCGAGATCCGCTTTCCGGTCGGTCGCGGCATCGCCGGGACCGTGGCCGCCACGGGCGAGCTCATCAACATCCCCGACGCCTACGAGGACCCGCGCTTCAACCCGGAGCCCGACCGGCAGAGCGGCTACCGGACGAAGAGCCTGTTGACGTTCCCGATGAAGGGCGACCAGGGCCGCGTCATCGGCGTGTTCCAGGTGGTGAACAAGCGCGGCGGCGGGCCCTTCACGCAGACCGACGTCGACACGCTCGCGTCGCTCGCCTCCTCGGCGGCGGTGGCGGTCGAGAACGCCCAGCTCATCGCCGAGCAGCGGCGCCTGTGGCAGAGCCTCATCGAGACGCTCGCCGTCACGGTGGACGCGCGGGACCAGCAGACCGCCGGTCACAGCAAGCGTGTGACGCGGTACGCGGCGGTCATCGGGAAGGCCATGGGCCTCGACGCGAAGGAGCTCGACACGCTCCAAGCCGCCGCCCTGCTCCACGATTACGGCAAGATCGCGGTGCGCGACCGCTTCCTCCAGAAGCCCGGGAAGCTCGACGACGCGGAGTTCGCGTACATGAAGGCGCACGCCGAGAAGACCGGCGAGTTCTTGAAGCACCTGGAGTTCCCGCACGACATGCGCGAGGTCCCGCTCATCGCTGCGCAGCACCACGAGCGGATGGACGGCAAGGGCTATCCGAATGGCCTCGCTGCCGAGCACATCCTGCTCGGCGCGCGCATCGTCGCCGCGGCCGACGTGTTCGACGCGCTCACCGCACCCCGCTATTACAAGCCGGCGTACCCGCTCGACAAGACCCTCGAGATCATGGACGGGATGGCCGGGGATCATCTCGATCCGGCGGTCATGGCGGCGGTCCATCGCGCGCTGCCCGAGCTCGAGCGGACCATCGACGAGCTCAAGTCGAGCTGGCCGAAGCCGGGGGACGAGGGCATGGGCAGCATCCAGGAGGCGGCCGGCGGGCTGTCGGAGCGCGACCGTGCGGCGAGCGGGGCGAAGCCGTAATGCACATCCGCTTCTGGGGCACGCGTGGCTCCATCCCCACACCCGGGCCCACCACCGTGCGCTACGGCGGCAACACCTCGTGCGTGGAGGTGCGCGACTCGAGCGGCGCGCTCCTGGTGCTCGACGCGGGCACCGGTCTGCGTGAGCTCGGCATCTACCTCATGGGCGCGAACGGGTCGCGTCCCTTCACCATCGACCTTCTCCTCTCGCACCTGCACTGGGACCACATCCAGGGCATCCCGTTCTTCCGGCCGGCCTACGTGCCGAACAGCACCCTACGGATCCGCGGGCCGCGGCAGTCACGCCCGATGAAAGAGCTCCTGGGATTGGGCATGGACGATCCGTTCTTTCCCGTGGACCTCGACGACCTCCCGGCGACGCTCGACATCGGCGAGCTGGAGGACGGCTGCGACGAGCGCATCGGGCCGTACCGCATCTGCGCCGCGAGCCTCTCCCATCCGGCGCCGGCGCTCGCGTACCGCATCGAAGCCGATGGACGGTCGCTCGTCTATGCGACGGATACCGAAGACCAGTTCAGCGGGAAGCCCAACCCGGTCATCCCGCTCGCGGATGGCGCGGACACGCTCATCCACGATGCGCAGTACATGCAGAGCGACTTCAAGCCGACCTGGGGGCACTCCACGATCGAGGCGGCGATCGATGTCGCGGCGCGGGCGAAGGTGAAGCGGCTGATCCTCTATCACCACGATCCCGACCGCAGCGACGACGCGCTCGATCACATCGGCCGCGACGCGCAGCGGGCCGGGCGCGAGCGGCTTGCAGGTCTCGAGGTGCTCGTCGCGCGCGAGGGGCTCGAGCTCGAGGTCTAGTCGCTAGCGCGGGAGCCCGATGTGGATCGCGCCGCCATCCTGCGGGGTGAACGCGCCGGCCGAGGTCTGGACCAGGATCAGCAGGACGAGCAGGACGAGCGCCGTGCCGGCGACCACGACTGGTGCGCTGCTTTCCATGGGCGGGCGGCCTCCTTGGTGTTCGGTCGCCTCCTGTGCAGGCGGCGTGCCGCGAGCCCGCTCGGGATGGTCCGGTCAGCGCTCGACCAGCCGCTGGGCCTCGGGTGCCGGCTCCGACGCGCGACGGCGGTCCATTGCCCAGCTGGACTCGTCGCGACGCTTGGCGATCTCCTTCACCTCGGCCGCCGCCCGCGACACGGCCACCGGGTCGGCGAAGCGCTCGCGGGCGATGGCGACGATGCCGATCGAGACCGTGACGAAGGGCATGTGCCGCTCGACGCCCCGCCGGTCGGTGAAGGCGATCCCACCACGCTCCCGGTCGGCGTCGTCATACACACCGGGCACCGCCGCATCGAAGTCGCGGACGATGTCGCGAGCGAGCGCTGCGGCATCCCGCTCGGCGGCGAGGAGGACGAAGTCGTCCCCGCCGACGTGTCCGACGAAGACGTCCGGGTACCGCTCCGCCACGGCCAGGAGCAGGCGCGCGAGGCGGATGATGAGCTCGTCGCCCCGGGCGAAGCCGTAGTGATCGTTGAAGTCCTTGAAGTGGTCGAGGTCGGCGTATAGGCAGGCCGTGCCGTCGTCGGCGAGACGGTGCCGTTCGATCTCGGCCGCGATCGTGAGGTTGCCGGGCAGGCCCGACAGCGGGTTCAGCGAGCGAAGCTCCTTGGAGCGCCGGATGACCGCCGAGACCCGCGCGACGAACTCGTAGATGTCGAAGGGCTTGGCGATGTAATCGTCGGCGCCGCGCAGCAGCCGCGTGGCCTTCTCGCGCGACTCACCGCGGCCCGTGACGAAGATGACCGGGATGTAACGGGTGCGCTGGTCGCGTCGGAGCTCGTCGTGGACCTCGTCGCCGCTCCGTTGTGGCATGACGACGTCCAGGACGATGAGCTCGGGCAGCATGGTCCGCGCGACGCGCAGTGCCTGCTCGCCGTCGGCGGCCTCCAGGCAGTCGTACCCCGCATCGTGGAGCGCGCTCACGATGAGCGTTCGCACTGCCTCGTCGTCGTCGACGACGAGCACGGTCGTGCTCACTACACAGGGATAGGGGTGTGGGGTCCCCCTGGCAATGAGAAAGTCGTCTCAGGGCCGCTTGGTCGGCCTCTCGTCCGGTCGCATACCGTGCGGCCGGATGCCGTATCGACCGTCACGCGAGCGAGAGGGTCAACGGCCGGTAAATGCCGCGCTCAGGCCGCTTCGGTCACGGCGCAGCGCGCGAGGAAGTCGGCGCGCAGGCGCCGGTCGGTGCGGTAGCGCCCGTGCCAGGACGCGCGCGCGGCCGGGTCCGGCTCGGCCAGCAGGCGCGGACCGGCGCAGTCGTGCGAGCTCTGGATGGCGACGGCGATACCCGCAGGACGAACGCACACCTCGAGCATCGCCGCGAGTCGGCGCGCGAAGGCGGCCTCGCCGTACCGCGCCGCCTGTTTCACCATCCGCCGCAGCGTCGCCGGACCCACCTGCGCGCCGGCCGGGACGTACCCGACGAACGCCGTGCCGAAGAAGGGGATCCCGTGGCGGTCGCAGTGCGCCACGAACGTGATCGGGCCCTGGACCACTTGGGTGCTCGGCGGCACGTGCGCGGTGGGCTGCGCGAGGTGGAGCGTCATGGCCGTCACTCATGCAGCCGGCGTGCCCCGCTCCCTGCCACACGCTCGATCGGTGGGCAAGGAGGGATTCGAACCCTCACGCTCTTTCGAGCACCGGCTCCTAAGGCCGACGCGTCTTCCGGTTCCGCCACTCGCCCGGCACAAGCGTAGTGCGGGCGGGCTAGTGCTTGATGCGGGCCACGACCTTCGAGAGGCGCTCGATGACCTTGAGGAGCGCGTGGTTGCCGTCGCGGCCTTCGCCCGCCGCCTGCAGCGCGTTGTACAGGCCGTGGACGAGCGCGGTGCCGGGAAGCGCCAGATGCGCCGCGTCCGCGTCGCCGAGCACGAGCCGCAGGTCCTTCTGCTGCAGGTCGACCATGAAGCCGGGCGCGAAGTCGCCGGCGAGCATCTTCGGCGCGTAGTTCTGCATCGCCCACGACGAGCCCGCGCCGCCGGCGATGACCTGGCGCACGCGCTCGAGGTCGATGCCCTGCGACGCGGCGAAGACGAGCGCCTCCGACACGCCGAGGTTGTTGATCGCGACGGCGATCTGGTTCGCGAGCTTGCAGGCCTGCCCCGCGCCGTGGTCGCCGATGTGGACGATGGTCTTGCCGAGCGCCTCGAAGAGCGGCCGCGCCCGCTCCACGTCGGCGGCATCGCCGCCGATCATGATCGACAGGCGCGCCTCGATCGCGCCGATCTCGCCGCCGGACACCGGTGCGTCGAGGGTACGGAACGGCGGAGCGTGCGCGGCGGCGCGCTCGGCGAACTCGCGCGTCCGGGCGGGGGAGATGGTGCTCATGTCGATCGCCAGCAGGCCCTCGTGCGCGCCGGCGGCGACGCCGTCGGGCCCGAAGAGCACCGTCTCGACGTCCGGCGAGTCCACCACCATGGTCACGACCAGGTCCGAGCGCATGGCGACCTCGCGTGGCGTGCCCACGACGGTGATCCCGAGCTCGGCCAGCGGCGCCGCCCGCGCCGGCGTGCGGTTCGCGACCGTGACCTCGAAGCCGGCCTTGCGGGCGTTGCGCGCCATCGGCGCGCCCATGATCCCGGTCCCGATGAAGCCGATCCGCTCGCTCATGAGTCGCGCTCCATCTCGTCCTCGTGGTCGTGACCGGTGTGCCCGTTCTCCTCGCGCTGCACAAAGACCGTACGGGCGTCCTCGCCCTCGGTCACGAGGAAGGTGTTCTCGTCCGATTCGTCCACGTTCACCGAGGCGACGAGCTTGTCGTCGGTCACGTGGATGAAGCCGTGGCTGCGCTGCAGCTCGTTGGCGATGGCCTCGGAGAGCGAGTCCTCTTCGTAGGACTCCATCACCAGGAGCCGGACCTTCTTCACCAGCGCGAAGAAGTCCACCGGGTCGAACTCCTGCTCGTGGCCGAGCAGCACCGCCGTCCCCACCTCCTCGTCGCCTTCGTGGATCTCGTAGAAGAACATCGGGCTAGACTAGACGGACTCCATGTCCGATGCCCCCACGACCGGCACGCCCGCCGACACCGCGGCCACGCGCACCTTCCGCCACACGGTGACGCGGGAGCCGGGTGCGCGCGTGGCGCTGGAGGTCGAGGTCGATGCCGACCGCCTCGAGCGCCAGTCGGATCGCGTCTTCGAGCGCCATAACCAGAAGGCCCGCATCGCCGGCTTTCGGCCGGGGAAGGCGCCGCGCGCGATGTACGAGCGTCAGTACGGAACCGAGCACCTGTGGACCGAGGCGGCCGAGGACGTGATCGACGAGACGTACCGCGAGATCCTCGACCTCGAGGACATCACCCCGATCGACCGGCCCAGCGTCGAGATCACCTCGCTCGAGCCGGGGAAGCCGCTGCGATATCGCGCGACGGTCGTGGCGAAGCCGGAGGTCACGCTCGGCGACTACGCCGGCCACGGTGCGGTGGTCGAGCCCGCCCCGCCCACCGACGACGACATCGTGAAGACCATCGATGCGATGCGGGAGCAGCACGCGCAGCTCCGCCCGGTGACGCGTGAGTCGCGGGCCGGCGACATCGTCACCGTGGACATCGACGTGACCATCGACGGGAAGCAGATGCCGCCCTTCGCGCGGAACGCCCACGTCGAGGCAGGACGCGAGTCGTCCATCGCCGGCCTCGGCGCGGCCTTCGTGGGGCTCGCGGTGGGCGTGGAGAAGACGGTCGACCTGACCTTCCCCGACGACACGACCGACGCGGACCTCAAGGGAAAGACCGGCACATTCCGCATCCGGGCCAGCCAGGTCGCGGAGAAGATCGTCCCCGAGCTTGATGACGACTTCGCCAAGACCGTCGGCGTGGCGACGGCCGAGGAGCTGCGCCGTGCCGTGCGGAACGAGCTCGCGCACGCGGCGTTCCACGAGGCCCGCGACCGCGCCGCGGACACGCTCATGGAGCACGCCCTGTCCGTCGCAGAGGTCGAGGTGCCGGAAGTCCTGGTGGTGGACGAGCTCGACCACCTCGTCGCCGACCTCCGCTCGCGCGTCCGCGAGCAGGGGCTCAGCTTCGAGCAGTTCCTCCTGCAGGCCCGCAAGACCGAGGAGGAGATCCGTCAGGAGTGGCGGCCCGCCGCCGAGCGCCGGGCCAAGGCCATGCTCGTCCTCGACGCGATCGCCAAGCGCGAGGGCATCACGGTGAGCTCGAACGAGCTCGCGTCGCAGGTCGCGATGACGCCGCTCGCACAGCAGGACCCCCAAGCGCTGCGGGACCCGGTCGTCCTCGCGTCGCTGGCGCGGTCGATCCGCAACCGCAAGACGGTGGACAAGCTGCTCGGACTCGACTCGCCCGAGGCGGAGAACGAGCTCATCATGAAGGCGGGCGGCGAGGCGCTGGATTTCCACGGGACCGGCGCGCCGAAGGCCGAGGAGCCGAAGATCATCGTGCCCGAGAAGACGGACGCCACCCCCGAGGGTCGCGAGGCGCTCCGCGCGATGCTCGAGAAGAAGTAGCCGCGCGCTACGGCCGCAGCCTCAGCACCCCGATCCAGTACCAGGTGTCCCCGACCTTCTGCAGCATCAGCTTCACCTCGCGCGGCGCCTGACCGGGATCGGTCCAGGTCGCGCGGACGGTCGCACCGGTCCCGGGCGCGGACGCGTACTCGATCGGCCGCGCCTGCACGGTCACGCTGAGCCCGCGGCCGAAGTCGGTCGCCAGGTCGCGCATGACCTTCGCCGTCGCATAGAACGCGGCGCCCGCGCTCTCGAGCGCGAAGGTGAGGCACTCCTGCGCCACCGTGACGAGCACCGCGGTGTCCTGCTGCGCGAAGCCGCGTGCGAGCGTATCGGCGGTCGCCTCGGCCGATCGTGCCGGTGCCGGTGAGGGTGTCGCGAGCGTCGCGCGCGCCTCGGCGAGCTCGGCGTCGCGCAGGATGTGCAGCGAGGTCATGATGGCGCGTGCCGCCGCCTCCGACGCGGGCCTCGGATCGCGCAGGCCGCGGTCCACCGCGTAGATGCGGAAGCGTGCGTTCACGGCGTAGGCGAGCGCGGTGCCATCGGTGGTGACGATGCGCGCGGCGTCGGGGTTGCCGTCGAACGTGATCTGTTCGTAGCGCGTCCCTGCGCTGCTCCCCATATGGCCGGCCTCCAGCCACGCCAGCGCCGTCATGCCGGTCGGATTGGGCTCGACGCGCACGAGGACGACGTCGTTGGCGGGCCCGGTATCCGTGCCGGTCTCCGCCTCGACCGTCGCATTGGTGAACGTCTCCACCCCACGGGGCTCTGCGGAGGGCCGGGTCGACTGGCACGCCGAACGTCGCCAGCCGCTCGGAAGATCCACCCGGAATCCGTAGGCCAGGCTGGTATAGGTCCCGGGACCGGCGGTGGGATTCGGCCGTGGTGTGACGGTCGGTGAGGTCGTGGACGGCAGTGAGGGCGATGCGGTGGCCGCCGACGGCGATGGCGACGCGTGCGCGCTCTCGGAGGGACCGGCCGTGCCGGCGCGCGACCCGCACGCACCGAGGACCACCAGGCACGTGGCGAGAGCGGCAAGCGAGCGCACGTTCAACGAGCCCGCATGGGACGTGCCGGGACTACGCCAGGTGCCTGCGGAACCACTCCACGGTCGCGATCCAGGCCCGCCGCGCCTGCTCCGCGTGGTAGCGCGTGCCCGTGTCGTTGTGGAACGCGTGGTTCACGCCGGGGTAGATGGTGATCTGGTACGGCACCTTCGCCGCCTTGAGCTGCTCCTCCACCTGCGCTGCGCTCGCCGTGATGCGCGTGTCCTGCTCGGCGTAGACCGCGAACACCGCGGTCTTCGTCCTGGCGATGTCCGCGAGATTCGATGGGGCGGGCCCGTAGTACGGGACCGCCGCCTTCACGTCCAGGCCGGCGGCGACGATGCTGAGGGTCTCGCCGCCGCCGAAGCAGAAGCCGGTGACGCCGATGGCGCCGCTGGACTGCGTCTTCAGGTACTCGAGCGCGGCGCGGTGATCGGAGAGCTTGTCCGCGACGGAGCGCTTTCCGAGCGCCGCGTTGTAGGCGGCGCCGTCGGTCAGCTTGTCCGCGCCGCCGTCGCGCGCCGCGAGATCGATGTTCAGCGCGACGAACCCGGCGGTCGCGACGCGCCTGGTGACGTCGCGGATGTGCTCGGTCTGGCCGCGATTCTCGTGGATGACGAGGACGCCGGGGACCCGTCCGCTCACGGTCGGCTTCGCGAGGTACGCCATGAGCGAGGCGCCATCGGCGCCCTTCACGTCCGGCTTCGACACGGTGATGCGCGGGTCGTCCGGCTTAACGGTCACGCCGTCGGTCGTGGGCGCGGCCGGCGGGGTGGCGAACGGCCCGGCGGCGACGAGACCGGGGCTCGCGCTCGGTGCCCCGCCGCTCGTCGTGCCCGCCGTGGCGGTGGGGGCGCCCGCGCCGGAGCGCGGGGAAAGGTCGCACGCCGCGAGGATCGTGGCCGCCGCGGCCGCGCCGCCGGCGATGAGCGAGACGCGCCGCACCAGCTCGCGGCGCGAGATGAGGCCGTCACGGAAGTCCTCGACGTGCTCCTCGATGAAGTAGCGCTGGGTCTCGTTCAGCTCGGCCACGTGCGTCCTCCTTGAGCGTGCTGCAGAGCGGATACGCGCGCGGCCGCGTCCCGGTTCAGACCTGGCGTGCGGCCGTACGGGCAAGCCACGAGCGGACGCGCGCGCGCACCTGCGGCAGCGCGAACGGCTTGCGGATGTAATCGGTGAAGCCGGCGGTGAATGCCTCGGCCATGTCGTCCTGCCGCGTGCGGGCGGTGAGCACGATGAACGGCGTGCTCTTGTAGCGCTCCGTCGCGCGGAGCTGGCGGCAGGCCGCGAGCCCGTCGAGGAGCGGCATCTGGATGTCCATGAGGACCAGGTCGTACTCCTTCGCCGTCGCCTTCGCCACGGCGTCCTGCCCGTCGTAGGCCGGGTCCACGTCGTAGCCGTCGCCGGCGAGCACCGTCTCAAGGATGCGGACGAGCGTGATGTCGTCGTCGGCCACGAGGATGCGCGCCCGCTCGGGGAGCTGCGGCGCCGCGGGCTCGATCTCGATCACCGGCGAGGCCGCGCCCTCGTCGAGCACGAGCTCCTCGCCCTCCGCGGCCGCGAGGATCCGCAGCGGCAGGCCGGCCGCGGCGACGCGCGCCTCGGCCGCCGCGATGAGCTCGTCGATCCCGGCGTCGTCGCGGTTCGGGTCGTGGTGGAACAGCACGAGCGTCTTTACGCGTCCGGCGAGCGCCAGGTCCACGGCGTATTCGACGGTGCTGTGTCCCCAGCCGGTCTTCGCCGGCAGATCGCGCGCGGCGTACTGCGTGTCGTGCACCAGGATGTCGGCGTGCGCGAGCAGCGCGACGTGGCGCTGGTCGCCCGCGTGCGCGAGATACTTCGGATCGAAGAGGGCGATGGGCCGGTCGGCGCGCCACGGCGGCGTCGCGTGCGCTTCGTGATCGGTCGCGTACACGAAGGTGGCGGCGCCGGCGTTGATGCGGTAGCCGATCGTCGGTGCGGTGTGGTTGAGGAATTGCGTGCGGATGCGCACGCTGCCGATGGTGAACTCGGTCTCGTCGAGCTCCTTGAAGTCGAAGCGCGCCGGGAGCGACGAGAGCGGGACCGGGAAGTACGCGTAGTCCATCGAGCCGCCGACCGCCTGCGAGAGCGAGCGGTCGACGCCCGCCGGGCCGTAGATGGTCAGCTGGCTGCCCGGCGTGAACGCCGGGAGGAAGAACGGCAGACCCTGGATGTGGTCCCCGTGCGTGTGCGAGAGGAGCAGGTGGGCGCGGATGGCCCCCTTCGTCGCGAGCGCGAGCCCGAGCTTCCGCGCGCCGGTGCCGCAATCGAGGATCAGCAGTGTCCCGTCGTCGGCGACCACCTCGACGCACGGGGTGTTCCCGCCGAAGCGCAGCGTGTCCGGTCCGGCCGCGGCGATGGATCCGCGTGTGCCCCAGAAGCGGACGCGAATGTCAGCGACCCGCGGGCGCGAGCACGGTCAGCTGCGCGGCCAGGTCACGCATGACCTTGGCGGCGGCATTGTCCGGTCGCAGCACCACCAGCGGACGGCCCCGATCCGCCGCCTCATCGAACACGGGGGTGAAGGGTACGACGAGATCGGGTCGGCGGTTGAAGAAGCGGGCCACCTGGTCGGTCTCGAGCCCGGACTGGGTCGTCCGGTTCAGGACCACGAGCACCCGCTCCTTCGGATACGAGAGCTTCTCGAGGACCGTCAGCCAGTGCCTGGTCGCCTCGAGCGACGCAAGGTGCGGCTCCGCCACGAGCAGCGTCCCGTCGGACGCATCGAGCGCCGCCAGGACCTGCTGGCTGAACGACGGCGGGCTGTCGACGATGACGTAGTCGGCCGCCGCGCGCAGACGGTCCAGGCCGTGCTGCACGAGGGGGACGGTGACGAGCTCGGCGTCCTCGGGGGTGCCCGCGCCGGAGACGAGCTGGACGCCGCTGCGGTCTTGGGTCAGCAGTGGCGCGAACGTCGTCTCGTCGAGCTGCGCCGGATCGAGCGCCGCGAGCGTCGCGAGGGTCTTCTGCGGCTTGAGGTCGAGGTGCATGTGGGCGTTCCCGAACTCGAGATTGAGATCGAGCAGGCCCACGCGGTAGAGCTTGGTCTCTGCGAGCGCCACCGCCGCGTTCACCGCGAGGGTGGTCACGCCCGAGCCGCCCTTACCGTGCGCGAAGAGCAGCACCCGTCCGCGGCGCTTCACGAGCTCGCCCGCGGTCGCCTTCACGCGCTTCAGGAGGACATCGACCTTCGCCGCGAGCACGGCCATCTCGATCGGCTTCGCGACGTACTCGTCGGCGCCCTCCGAGTAGCCGGTGAGGATGTCGTCGGCCTCCTTGCGCGCGGAGAGCATCAGGATCGGGATGCGCGCGGTGCGGTGATCCGACCGGAGCCGGCGCGCGAGCTCGAAGCCGTTCATGTTCGGCATGTTCACGTCGGTGATGACAAGATCCGGCGTGCGCAGCCGCACCGCCTTCAGCGCCTCGTACCCATCCGTGGCGAGGCTCACGTCGTAGCCCTGCCGGCCGAGGTAGGTCGAGAGGAGCTTGCGGATCTGCTCCTCGTCGTCGACGAACAGAATGTGCTGCGCGGTCATCGCGGGAGCAGCCGCGCGAGCTGTTCGCGCAGCTCGGCCGTGCTGAACGGCTTCGGCAGGTACGCGACCGCCCCGTGCGCGAAGTACCGGTCGATCTGCGCCTTCTGGAGCGAGGCCGTCACGAAGACGATCGGCGTCGACGCGAGCTCCGGCCTGGAGCGGATCGCGTCGGCGAGCTGGATGCCGTCCATGACCGGCATCGCGACGTCCGTGAAGACGATGTCTGGGCGGATCCGCTCCACCAGCTCGAGACCCTGCTGACCATCCGCGGCGAAATGGACCTCATGCGGGAGCGGTCGCAGCGCGGCGTGCACCAGCTTGCGGATGGTCAGGTCGTCCTCGACCCAGGCGATGGTGGCCACGCGGTCAAGCCTCTACCGCCTGGCTGCTCGCCGCAAGGGGGAGCAGCACGTG
>DASSPF010000099.1:0-4465 GCA_035699805.1 Candidatus Limnocylindria bacterium
TGGGGCGACGAGGGCAAAGGCAAGATCACCGACCTCCTGGCGCAGGAGGCGGATGTCGTCATCCGGTACCAGGGCGGCAACAACGCCGGGCACACGGTCGTGAATCAGCACGGGACGTTCAAGCTCCACCTCGTCCCCTCCGGCGTCTTCAACCCGAGCGCGCTGTGCATCATCGGCCCGGGCACCGTGGTGAATCTCGAAGTGCTCTGCGAGGAGCTCGCGAATCTCGAGGCGCACGGGATCTCCACGGCCAACCTGCGGGTGAGCGACCGCGCGCATCTCCTCATGCCCTGGCACACGCTCCTCGATCGCCTCGACGAGCGCGAGCGCGGGCGGCAGAAGCTCGGCACGACGGGGCAGGGTGTCGGGCCCGCGTACGCGGACAAGGTCGCGCGTCACGGCATCCAGGTGTACGAGGTCCGTGACGAGCGCCGCTTCCGTGTTCGGGTCGCGCACGAGCTCGAGACCAAGAACAAGCTCATCGAACGGTTCGGCGACGCGCCGCTCGATGCGAACGAGGTGTCGGATCGCGTGCTGCGCGCCGCGGCGACGGTGGGCGACCGCATCGTGGACACGCTGCCGCTCGTCGAGCACGCGGTGCGCACCGACGCGCGCGTGCTGCTCGAGGGTCAGCTGGGGGCGATGCGCGACCTCGATTGGGGCATCTATCCGTACGTGACGTCGTCGAATCCGCTTGCGGGCGGCGCGACGATCGGCGCGGGCATCCCGGCCCGCTACATCACGAAGGTGATCGGCGTGGTGAAGGCGTACTCCACCGCGGTGGGGGAGGGACCGTTCCCCACCGAGATGAGCGGTCCGGAGGGCGATGCGCTGCGCGAGATGGCGAACGAGTACGGCGCGACGACCGGGCGTCCGCGCCGCGTCGGCTGGTTCGACGCCGTGGCCGCGCGCCACGCGCACCGGTTGAACGCGTTCACCGAGATCGCCGTGACCAAGCTTGACGTCCTCGGCGCGTACGAATCGATCCCGTTCTGCGTCGCGTACGAGCTCGACGGGCGGCGCACCACCGACATGCCGCCCACGCAGGTGCTCGAGCGCGCGACGCCGGTCTACGAGCGATGCGCCGGCTGGCGCACGACCCTCGAGGCCGTGGTCGACCGCGCCCACCTCCCCGCGGAGGCCCGGCAGTACCTGGCGAAGATCGAGCAGACGGTGGGTGCGCCGATCGGTATGGTCGGCATCGGGCCCGAGCGCGCCGCGACGCTGCTGTGACCACTTGTCCACACCGCCGGGCTTGCTCGCACGCCCGGCAGCGCCCATAGTCGCCCGACGTGGGCGGACTCATGGACATCGCCTTCCCCTATCGCGCGAAGAAGAGCTTCGGCGCCGCCTCGTTCGCGCTGCTCTTCCTCCTGATCGTCGCGGAGGTGGAGGCGCTCGCTCTCGTCGCGCTCGGGATCGTCGCGCACCGCTTCGACCTGTTCGTCGACCTCCAGCCGGTGATCCTTCCCGGCGCCTGCCTCATCGCGCTCTCGGCGGCGACGGTGTTCTGGTGGCGGGCCCGCGCCTGGAGCAGGCAGCGCGTCGACATGTTGAACCTCTGGGCCGGCGGCGGCACCGCCTTCGGCGAGAGCCTCGCGCGCAAGCGCACCCCCTGACCTCACCCGAGACCTAGTGCTTGCGGAGGAGGCCCCTCCTCCGCTGGGGTGACTTCCGGCGCATTTCCGCCAGACCGCAGGCGGGTGACCGCCGAGGACTACGACCAACGAGGGTCGTTCCTCCCCCCTTGCGCCGATGGCCCGCCTGCCTGCGGGGCCGACAGTGACCCCAGCAGACAGAACACCGCCCGACCAGTACCGCGAACAGACCGGCGGAGCGGAAAAGAGAAAGGGACAACGCAGATGCGCAAGCTCAACCTCCTCGCAGGCATGGCGCTCGCCGGCATGGTCCTGATCGGACTGACCGCGACCGCCGACTCGACCAGCGCGGCGTTCACCGCGACCAGCACCAACCCGAACAACACCTTCGGCTCGGCGACGATCTCGATGAGCAACGACAAGCCGAACGCGAACGACCTCGTCAACGTGACCAACCTCGTGCCCGGCGACACGGCCAGCCGCACGGTCACCATCACGAACACCGGCAACGCGGGCTTCACCTACGTGGGCTCGATCAGCGCGGTGGCGAACACGGCGCTCTGGTCCGACGTGACGAACGGCCTCCAGGTCACGGTCAAGCGCGGCGCGACGACGCTCTACACCGGCGCCCTGAAGGACATGTCGATCCCCGCCTCCGGCACGATCGCCGCCGGCGCGACCGACACGCTCACCTACGACTTCAGCTTCCCGACCACGGCGGGCAACACCTTCCAGAGCCTGACGCAGGACTTCACGATCACCTACACCGCGACGCAGCTCGCCGGCTCGGCCAAGTAACAGCCCCCTCCCCGACCGGGGCGGTCCGCCTGGGACGGATCGCCCCGGTCCGAACAGCACAGAGAGAGATGAAAGGAGCGCGGAGATGACGAACAAGATCGGCGACCTGCTCACCACCATCGCCTTCGCCCTCCTCTTCATCCTCTGCCTCGCCTTCGTCTCGATCCGCGCCACCGGTCTCGCCACCTACGTCGTCACCGGCGGATCGATGGAGCCGTCGATCCAGAAGGGGTCGCTCGTGCTCGTCCAGCCGGTGTCCCCGTCGGCGGTCAAGCTCGGCGACGTCATCACCTTCCAGCAGTTCGACCAGACCACCACGCACCGGGTCATCGAGGTGGGCCGGAACGCCCAGGGCCCGACCTTCGTGACCAAGGGCGACGCGAACACCGTCGCGGACCCCGGCGCGAAGGCCTTCCCCGGCCAGGTCGGCGTCGTCCGCGCCTCGCTCCCGACCGCCGGCTACCTCATCGCGTCGGTGCAGGCGTACTGGCGGCTCGCCCTCACGCTGATCGCCGCGCTGGTCTTCTTCGCCTGCGCCGCCGCGCTCATCTTCCGCAAGCAGCCGTCCGCGACCGAGATGCCCGCACCACGCCTGGTCCGCCGCCCGGTGCCCGTGATGGTCACCGTGGATGCGGACGAAGCGTGGAACGCGCACCTCGCCTGGCTCGCCCGCTCACAGCAGCGGACGCAGCGGGTGGCCTGATCATGACCATCCTCCGCGCCTTCGCCGCACAGAGCGATCGCCTTCTGGCGATCGCGTTCGTGCTGTTCGTCACCTTCGCTCTTGCGGGGATCGTCTCGGCCGACACCGCGGCGAGCTTCACCGGCTCGTCGACCAACCCGGCCAACACCCTCCAGACGCTGCTGGTGCAGCCGCCCGCCTCGCAGAGCGCGACCGTCTCGGCCGCCGCGGGCGTGGTGAACCTCGCGTGGGCGGCCACGCCGACCGCGCCGGGCGCCGGCCACACGCTGAGCTACGACGTGCTGCGCGGTCCGGTGGGCGGGCCGTACGCGCTGGTCGGCACCACGAGCGCCCTCACCTACAGCGACACCCCGCCCAGCGACGGGACGTACGAGTACGTCATCCAGGCCAGGGTCACCGGCGGGGGGTCGTTCAGCAGCGCCAGCAGCCCTGCCCGGACGGGACTCTCCGACCGCACCGCCCCGGCGATGTCGATCACCTGCAACGGCGCCGCTTGCGGCTCCGGCTGGTACACCGCCGCGGTCTCCGTGACGGTGAGCGGAACGGATACCGGCTCGGGGATGGGCTCCGTCACCCGGAACGTGGACGCCGCCGGCCAGGTCTCGACCGCCGGTGCGACCGTCACGGTCAGCGTGAGCGGGGACAGCGCCGGCCACACCGTCGCGTACTTCGGCACCGACGCCGCCGGGAACGCCGCCTCGAGCGCTACCCAGACCATCCGCATCGACGGCACCGCGCCGACCGCGGTCACCGGCCTCGCCTCGGCCCAGGGCGCGAAGAACGCGCCGGTCACGGTGGACCTCACCTGGACCGCGGGGACCGACGCGACCTCGGGCGTGAGCGGCTACGAGGTGCGCTGGACCGGCCCCGTCGCGACGTGCCCCGCGGCGAACACGACGAACTACCCGAACTTCGCAACGATCGGCGCGGTCACCGCCTACCAGATCAGCGGCCTCACTCCCAACTCCGGCTACTGCGCCTACCTCGTGACCATCGACAACGCGGGCAACCGCAGCGCGGCGAGCGCGGTCACCGGGGCGACGAAGGCCAAATAGTCCCGCACCGGTAGACTGGTCCGCGTGAGGGCGGTGGCGTGACGGCGGAGGAGAAGTTCAGCACCGAAGGGCTCGCCTTCGACGACGTCCTCCTCATCCCCGCTCGCAGCGACGTCCTCCCGGCACAGGTCTCCACCCGCACGCTCCTCACGCGTGAGCTCGCGCTCGATATCCCCATCGTCTCCGCCGCCATGGACACCGTCACCGAGGCCCGCATGGCGATCGCGCTCGGGCGTCTGGGTGGACTGGGCGTGCTGCATCGCAATCTGAGCGTCGACCGTCAGACGGAACAGGTGAAGGAGTGCAAGGCG
>DASSPF010000100.1:0-2032 GCA_035699805.1 Candidatus Limnocylindria bacterium
ACGGACGACGAGTTCTGCGAGCGGCTCCTCAAGGAGGAGAAGGTCGTGGTGGTGCCGGGCAACGCGTTCGGCGAACGCGGCCGGGGCCATGTGCGCGCCTGCTACGCGGCGTCGCTCGAGAACATCGGCGAGGCCGCCGACCGCATCGAGCGCTTCATCGCGCGGCTCTAGCGTTGGGGACGCGCCATGAGGATCAGCCGACCGAGCACTGGGCGGGGCCGGAGTCGCTCGACCCCACGCCGGTGTGGAAGCAGTACGTGCTCGTCGCGCTGCTGCTCGTCGTGGGTCTGGTGGTCATCGTGATCGTGTCGGTCGCCGCGCTCGCGCCGTACCTCGCCACGCCGCCGGCCCTCGTGGCGGGCGACCGCCTGGTGCTCGCGACGAGCGACCTGCCGCCCGTCGGCGCCGCCCCGAAGCTCGTCGGAACACCGATCGTCCCGCTGGAGCGCGAGTTCCTCATCTCACAGCCCGTCAGGGGTCAATACGTCGCCGTCCGGCGGGCCTACTCACGCAGTCCTGGCGGCTCGGTGCGCTGCACGGTCACGCCCATGGGCTTGAGCTCCGCGGACCAGCGCACGTTCATCGCCCAGTGCCCGGACGGGCATGCCCCGACGTTCAACGGTCGGGGGCAGGCGATCGACGCAGGCGCTCGGAATCTCGATCAGTACAACGTCTCGGTGAGCGGCGACCGCGTGATCGTGAACCTCGCGCGGGTCATCGAGGCGAGCGAGCGGACCAGCGGGCCGGTCCCCACCGGCATCCCGCAGCCGCAGGGTACGCCGTGACCACACCGTACGAGCTGGTCATCGGCATCGAGACGCACGTCGAGCTCGGGACGCGCTCGAAGATGTTCTGTGCCTGCTCGGCGCGGTGGTTCGGCGCGCCGGCGAACACCCTGGTGTGCCCGGTCTGCCTGGGGCTCCCCGGTGCGCTCCCGGTGCCGAACCGGCGCGCCATCGAGCTCGCCATCACCGCGGGCCTGGCACTGCACTGTGCGGTGCCCGAGCACACCAAGTTCGACCGCAAGAACTACATGTACCCCGACCTCCCCAAGGGCTACCAGATCTCGCAGTACGACCTGCCCTTCAGCGTGAACGGGTGGATCGAGATCGCCACCGCGTCGGGAGTGAAGAAGGTCCGCATCCACCGCGCCCATCTCGAGGAGGACACCGCGAACAGCAAGCACGGCGAGGGCTACGCGCTCATCGACTTCAACCGCTCCGGCGTGCCGCTCCTGGAGATCGTGAGTGAGCCGGACATGAACACGGTGGACGAGGCCGTCGCGTACGTCACCGCGCTGCGCGAGACCATCGTCGGCGCGGGTGTGAGCGAGATGCGCCTGGAGGAGGGCGCGGGCCGCTTCGACGTGAACGTGTCCATCCGCTTCAGCGAGGGCGGCGAGACGCGCTGGCCGCCGCAGAGCGAGATCAAGAACCTGAACTCCTTCCAGGCCATCCGCGAGTCGGTCCCGTACGAGGCGGAGCGCCTCTGGCGCGAGTGGCAGGACGGCGGCGAGATCCGCACGCGCCAGGGGAAGATCACCGTGGGCTGGAGCCCCGAGCGCGGCGAGACGTTCCTCCAGCGTTCGAAGGAGGACGTGCAGGATTACCGCTACTTCCCGGAGCCGGACCTGGTGCGCTTCGAGATCTCGCGCGACCTCGTCGCGCGCCTTGCCGCCGCCATCCCCGAGCTCCCGCCCGCCCGGCGCGCGCGGTTCGTGTCGGCGTACGGGCTCTCCGAGCACGACGCGCGCATCCTCGTGTCGGAGCGCGACCTCGCCGACTTCTTCGAGGCGTCGGTGGCCGCGGCGGGTGGGGAAGCGAAGGCCGTCGCGAACTGGGTCACCGGCGAGGTGCTGCGTCATCTCAAGGAGGACGGGGCGGCCATCGGCAGGGCGAAGCTCCGGCCGGAGCATCTGGGCGCGCTCGTGGGTCTGGTGAAGGCCGGCGAGATCTCCGCCACCGCGGCCAAGGACGTCTTCGCCGAGGTGTGGGCGACGGGCGCGGAGCCCGCGGCCGTGGTGAAGGCGAGA
>DASSPF010000101.1:0-3212 GCA_035699805.1 Candidatus Limnocylindria bacterium
CTCGCCGGGCGCGAGTGGGACGGGAGTCGTCCCATCGAGGTGCAGCAGCATCGCCTGCTCGTCGCAGGCGAAGCGCTTCGGGCACACCGGACACTCCGACGCGCTCTTCTCCGGCAGGTGACCGAGGCTCGTCAGCGTGAACCCGCAGCGCTCGAAGAATTCGGGAACGAGGGTCAGGGCGAACACGCGCTGCAGACCCAGCCGGCGCGCCTCGGCGACGCAGGCGTCCACCAGCGCCTTTCCCACGCCGCGGCCACCCGCCTCGGGACGCACCGCGAGCGAGCGGATCTCGGCGAGGTCGGGTGTCAGCACGGCCAGCGCGCAGCATCCGGCGAACGCGCCGTCCACCTCGGCCACGACGAAGTCGCGCAGGTGCTCGATGAGGAACTCGCGCGAGCGCGAGAGCATGCGGTCCTCTGTCGCATAGCGGTCGATGAGCTCGCGCATCGCCTCCACGTCGCTCGCGCGCGCCGGACGGATCGCCGCCGTCATCCGCGGAGGGCGCGGCGCGCGTCCTCGAGCGCCTCGCGCACGCGATCGGGCGCGGTCCCGCCGGGCGACGAGCGCGCGGCGAGCGAGCGCCCGACCGTCATCTCCTCGAGCGCGGCTGGCGTGAAGGACGGGTGGACGGCGCGGAGCTCGTCGAGCGTGACCCCGGTGAGGTCCTTCCCCTGCGCCAGCCGCTCGCGCACCAGGCCGCCGACGACGGCGTGGGCCTCGCGGAATGGCACGCCGGCGCGCGCGAGATGATCGGCGAGGTCGGTCGCGGTGAGCATCCCCCGCTCCGTCGCGCGACGCATGGCGTCGCGGTCGAGGCGCAGGCCGGAGACGACGAGCGCGAGCGCGTCGAGCGCCGGAGCGGTCGCGCTCGCGTCGTACAACGGGACGCGCTGCTCCTGGAGGTCACCGTCGTACGCGAGCGGCAGGCCCTTGAGCGTCGTGAGCACCGCGACGAGGTCGCCGATGATGCGCCCGGCGCGCCCGCGCACCAGCTCGGCCACGTCGGGGTTCTTCTTCTGCGGCATGATGCTCGACCCGGTCGCGTGCGCGTCCGCGAATTCCGCGTAGCCGAACTCCGCGGAGGTCCAGAGCACCAGCTCCTCCGCGATGCGCGACGCGTGCACTGCGGCCAGCGCGGAGACGTACACGAAGTCGGCGATGAAGTCGCGATCGCTCACCGCATCGATGCTGTTGC
Organism: Candidatus Limnocylindria bacterium; assembly: GCA_035699805.1. Lineage (GTDB taxonomy): Bacteria > Chloroflexota > Limnocylindria > P2-11E > P2-11E > CF-39. The sequence continues at coordinate 1,196 of DASSPF010000101.1, forward strand.
GGAAGGTGCGCTCGAAGCCGAGCTCCTTCGCCACCCCCGCCGGGTCGACCGGATAGGGGACGCCCGCGAGCGCGCCCGCGCCGAGCGGCGACACGGCGGCGCGTGCGCGCGCCTCGGCGATGCGTGCGCGGTCGCGGCGGAGCGCCTCGACGTGCGCGAGGAGGTGGTGCGCGAGAGAGACCGGCTGCGCGCGCTGCAGATGCGTGTAGCCGGGGAGCACGGTATCCACCTCGTCGGTCGCCCGTGCGACGAGCGCCAGCGCGAGGGCGCGGACGGCGCGATCGAGGTCGTCGAGCAGCTCGACGACGAAGAGCCGCAGGTCGAGCGCCACCTGGTCGTTGCGGCTGCGCGCGGTGTGCAGCTTTCCTCCGAGGGCGCCGAGCCGATCGGTGACCATTCGCTCTACGGCCGAGTGCACATCCTCGGCGTCGGCGGGAAAGACGACGGAGCCGTCCGCGATCTCGCGGGCGATGCCCTCGAGCGCGCCCACGAGCCGCTCGGACTCCTCCGCCGTGATGATCTGCTGGCGGCCGAGCATGCGCGCGTGGGCGATGCTGCCCCGCACGTCGTGCAGCGCGATGCGGCGGTCGAGATCCAGCGACGCGGTGAACGCGCGGATGCGCGGGTCGAGCTCGCCCGCGAAGCGCCCGGACCAGAGGTGCTCCTTGGTCATCGCCGCTTCGCCCTGCTCTTCCCCTTCGCGCTCGCTTGCGGACGCGCTCCTCGCGGCAGGGCCGCTCGTCGCTCGATCTCCTTCTTGGGCACGTCGAGCATGGCCGCGGTCCCCTCGCCCCAGAGCGCCTGGGTGCGCGCCTGGGTGCGCAGCGACATCCCGAACACGGTGATGAAGCCCTCGGACGCGCGGTGGTCGAACAGATCACCCTTCCCGTAGGTCGCGAGCGCGGTGGAGTACAGCGAGTGCGGCGAGCGGCGTCCGACGATGGTGAGCGTGCCGCGGTCGAGCCGCACGCGGATCTCGCCGGTGACGAAGCGCTGCGTCGAGCGGACGTACGCGGCGAGATCCTGGTGGTGCGCGGTGAACCAGAGGCCGTTGTAGACGAGCTCCGCGTACTCGCGAGCGACGCCGGACTTGAAGCGCAGCGCCTCCTTGGTGAGCACCATCTCCTCGAGCGCCTTGTGCGCGGCGTGGAGGATGACCGCGGCGGGCGCCTCGTAGATCTCGCGCGACTTGATGCCGACCAGGCGGTCCTCGATCTGGTCGATGCGACCGACCCCGTGCTTTCCGCCGAGCCGATTCAGCTTCTCGATGAGCGCGACGCCGCCCAGCTCCTCCCCGTCGATTGCGACGGGGATGCCCTCCCGGAAGGCGATGACGATCTCGCGCGCCTTCGCCGGCGCCTCGTCGGGGTCCACCGTCCACTGGAAGACGTCGCGCGGCGGCGCGCCCCAGGGATCCTCGAGCACGCCCGCCTCGACGGAGCGCCCCCAGAGGTTCTCGTCCACGCTGTACGGGCTCTTCTTGGTCGCCTCCACCGGGATGCCCCGCGTGCGCGCGTACTCGATCTCCTCGTCGCGCGTCATGTTCATGCCGCCGCGCATCGGTGCGATGACCTTGAGGTCGGGGGCGAGCGCGCCCACCGCCAGATCGAAGCGGACCTGATCGTTGCCCTTGCCGGTGCAGCCATGCGCCACGTAGCGCGCGCCCTCGGCGCGGGCCGCGTCCACGAGGAGCTTGGCGAGCAGCGGACGCCCGAGCGCGGTCGCGAGCGGATAGCGGTCCTGGTAGAGCGCGTCGGCCTGCAGGCCGGGCCAGACGAAGTACTCCACAAAGATGTCGCGCGCGTCCTGGACGATGGCCTTGCGCGCGCCGCTGGCGATGGCCTTCTTCTGGATCAGGTCGAGGTCGCGGACCGAGCCGAGGTCGCCGGTGCACGTGACCACCTCGAGCCCGTACGTCTCGCGCAGCCACGCGACCGCGACGGACGTGTCCAGGCCCCCGCTGTACGCGAGCACGCAGGTCTCGCCCTCGAGTGACGCTGCGCTCGTCCCCTTCATC
>DASSPF010000102.1:0-15582 GCA_035699805.1 Candidatus Limnocylindria bacterium
AACGTGCCGCCGAAGCCGCAGCAGACCGCGGAATCGGCCATCTCCACCAGCTGCACGCCGGCGATGCGGCGCAGGAGATCGCGAGGCTCGTCGTGGATGCCGAGCACGTTCGCCGACTGGCAGGCGTCGTGGTACGTGGCACGGAGGTCGAGCGCTCGGCCGCGCACGTCCCGGTCGCGCGCCAGCTCGTACGCGATCCTCGTGAACGGCCGGATGCGCTCCGCGAGGCGCGCGGCGCGCGCGCGCCACTCGGGCTCGTCGGCGAAGAGCCGCACGTAATCGTCCGCGATGGTGATCGCGCACGAGGAGGACGGCGCGACGATACGGTCGGCCTGCACCTTCTCGAGCGCGGCGATCGCGTCCTTCGCCATCGCGCGCGCGTTCTCGCGGTCGCCGCTGTTGAGGTGCGGGAGCCCGCAGCAGCGGCGGCCCTCCACGAGGTGCACGTCGGCGCCCAGCGCCTGGAGCACGCGGGCGGCCGCGTAGCCGGCGCCGGGGAGGAAGTGGTCGACGATGCATGAGGGGAAGAGCCCGATCCGGATCACCGGCGAGACCGGGTTGGTCTGCGTGATCTCTCGCGCCCGGTAGTGCAGCGGCTGGTCGGCGACGGCCGGGAGGCTCTTCTCCTTCCCGAGCGGTAGGAGCGGGACGCGCACCAGGGCGCCGCGTCGCAGCGGCCGCTGGAGCGTGGCGAGCAGGCCGGTGGTGCGGTCGATGCGCTCCGGGTCGGTCCACTGCGAGAGTCCGATCCGCTTGGTCCAGGACATCCCGGTGCGCTCCACGGCCTTCGCCCGCACATCGCTGATGAGCGCGGCGAGCGGGATCTCCACCGGGCAGACGGTGTCGCACGCGTTGCAGCCCATGCACATGGCCTGTTCGTTCGCGACGCTGTCGATGCCGTGATGGAACGGCGACACCACGAGCCCGATCGGTCCGGTGTAGATGTGGCCGAACACGTGCCCGCCGACCACCTGATAGGACGGGCAGACGTTGCTGCACGCGCCACAGCGGATGCACGAGAGCGCCTCGCGGAACACCGGATCCTCGCGCATCGCGGTGCGGCCGTTGTCGATGAGGACGAAGTGCAGCTCCTTGGGTCCGTGGACGCCGATCTCGGTCTTCAGCTCGATGTCCGCCGAGCGCGAGGGTCCGGTGATGAACTGGGTGTAGGTGCTGATCTTCTGGCCGGTGGCGCTCCGCGCGAGGAGCTTCAGGACCGCGACCGCGTCATCGAGCGTCGGCACGATCTTCTCGATGCCCACCACGGCGATGTGGGTGGCGGGCAGGGTCGTCGCGAGATCGGCGTTGCCCTCGTTCGTGACGAGGACGAGCGTGCCCGTCTCGGCGATGAGGACGTTGCCACCGGTGATGCCCACATCCGCCCTGAGGAACGAATCACGCAGCTTCTCGCGGGCGATCGCCACGAGCTCGGCGGGGTCGGACGACACGGGATGGCCGACGACCTTGCCGAAGAGCTCGGCGATCTCCTCGCGCGTCTTGTGGATCGCCGGTGCGATGAGATGCGACGGCCGCTCGTGCGCCAGCTGGATGATCCACTCCCCGAGATCGGTCTCGACCGCGGTGATGCCCTGCGACTCGAGGTGCTCGTTCAGCTCGATCTCCTCGGTCGCCATGGACTTGGACTTCACGACGAGCTTCGCCTTCTTGGAGCGGCAGATCGCGGCGACGATCCGCCTGGCCTCGGCCGCATCGGCGGCGCGGTACACCTTCGCGCCCACCGCCTCAGCCTCCTCGGTGAACCGGGCGATCAGCGCGGGCAGGTCATCGATGGCGCTCCGCTTGCGCGCGCCGAGGTCCTTGCGCAGCGCCGGCCAGTCCACCTCGCGCATCCGGGTGTTGCGGCGCTGGCCGAGCGCGGGCATCGCGCGCTCGAGGGCCACACGGAGACCGGGAGAGGCGAGCGCGCGCTCGAGCTTGCGGTGGAACTCGCCCTTGGACGTGCTCACGGCGCGCCGTAGGCGCGGTCGAGCAGGTCCATGAGATGCACGACCTCCACGCGCGCGCCACCGGCGCGTACACCAGCCTCGATCTGCATCTGGCAGCCGGGATTGGCGGTCGCGAGGATCTGCGCGCCGCTCGCGAGGATGTGCCCGACCTTGCGGTCCAGGAGCGCCTTCGAGAGCTCGGGCTGGGTGATGTTGTACGTGCCGGCGCTGCCGCAGCACCAGTCGGCCTCCGCCAGCGGGACGACCTCGATGCCGGGGATCGCGGCGAGGAGCGCGCGCGGCTGATCCTTGATGCGCTGCCCGTGGATGAGGTGGCAGGGGTCGTCGTACGCCACGCGACCGCGCAGCGGACCCGGTCGCGCGACCAGGCCGACGGCCGCAAGATGCTCGCTCGCGTCGCGCACACGGGCGGCGAAGCGCTCCGCGCGCTCGCGCCAGCGCGCGTCGTCCTTCAGGAGCCAGCCGTACTCCTTTAGGTGCGCTCCACAGCCGGCGGCGTTCACGATGAAGGCGTCGACCTCGAGCGCCTCGAGCCTGGCGATGTTGCTTCTCGCGAGCCGGCGCGCGTCCTCGCGGCCACCCGCGTGCGCGTGGAGCGCCCCGCAGCAGGTCTGGTCCTCGGGCACGACGACCTCGATCCCGTTGCGCGCGAGCACACGGGCCGTCGCGGCGTTCGTCTCCGCGAAGGCCGCGCGCATGACGCAGCCGCTGAAGAGCGCGACGCGCCCGCGGCGCGCGCCCCGCGCGGGGAACACCGCCGGCAGCGCGCGCGACGACACACGGCCGGGAACGAGGGCCAGCAGGTCCGCCAGACGCCTCGCGCCCACGAGGCGCAGCACGTGCGCCGTGCCCAGGCGCCTGGCGAGGTGGGAGAAGCGTGCGAAGAGGGCGAGGAAACGGGGACTGGGCAGCAGGAGCCGGAACGCCACGGTGCGCACCACCCGCGCGACCAGGCCGCGTGGCCGCGCGGCCTCGATCTGCGAGCGCGCCGCCTCGACGAGCTTGCCGTACTCCACGCCCGACGGGCACGCGGTCTCACACGCGCGGCAGTCCAGGCACGCACTGATGTGCTGCGCGAAGCCGTCGCTCGCCGCGTCGATGCGTCCGTCCCAGACGGTCTGCATGAGCTTGATGCGGCCGCGCGGTGAATCCATCTCCACGCCCAGCACCGCGTAGGTCGGGCAGGTCGGGAGGCAGAAGCCGCAGTGGACGCAGCGGGAGAGCAGATCCGGTGCGGGCGCATCGACCGCGTTCGGGTAGCCCGTCATCGGACCGGACCGCGCGCCGGGGCCAGCACCCCGCTGGGATCGAACGCGGCCTTGAGGCGCTGCATGAGGAAGAGCCCGGGGAGGTCGCCGTCACCCCAGGCTGCGACCCGCGCGCGGAGCCGTTCGGGCCGGCGCTCCACGCGTGCGCTGCCGCCGCAGACGCGCGCCGCGGCGAGGAGCGCGTCCGCCGCGGCGACGAGGTCGTCGTCGACGCCCGTCACGTGCACGCGCACGATCCCCGATGCGGCGTCGGCGACCAGCCGCGCGAAGCCATCGACGCGTGTCGCGGTGTGTGCGAACGCCGGCTGCGCGGCGGGCGGGAGCGCCGCGCGCACCACCGCGCCGACCGCGGCAGCGGGGAGCTCGCGGAGCGGCGCGAGGGCGTCTGCCACGGCACCATCTCGCTCGGCCGTGCCGGTGCCGCTCGCCGCTGCGGCGGCGATCTCGCAGGTACGGGCGACCGCCGCCGGATCGCCGTCGCTCTGCACGTAGAGGTGCCACTTGTCGCGCGCCTTGCCGTCGACGACGAGCGCGACCGGACGCGCGGGCGTTCGCGCCACCGCGTCCGCGGCCGCGAACGCGTCGCCCGGGCGCGTGAATGTCGCGCGCACCCCATCGCTCGCCGCGGGGAGGGGCAGCACCTTGAACGTGCACTCCACGATCGCGCCCAGCGTGCCGAGCGAACCGATGAGGAGCTTGTTCAGGTCGTAGCCCGCGACGTTCTTCACCACCCGTCCACCGCTCCGCGCGAGGCTACCGTCGGTGAGCGCGATCGTGCTGCCGATGAGCTGGTCGCGCACGCCGCCGTATCGGGCGCGCCAGAAGCCGCTGCTGTTCGCCGCGACGATGCCTCCCATCGTCGCGTGCGAGGCGTGCGGCGGATCGAGCGCGAGCCGCTGCCCGACCTCTCCGAGCGCGCGCTGGACCGTGGCGAAGGGTGTGCCGGCGGCGACGGTGATGGTGAGGTCGGCCGGGACATGCGCGACGATCCGGCTGAGCGCCCCCGTCTCGAGCACGATGTCCGCGTCGAGCGAGTCGCCGAGGTAGTCCTTCGTGCCCGCGCCGCGGATGCGGACCGACTGGCCGCGCTCGGACGCGTCGGCGAGCACACGTGCGCACTCCTCGTACGTCGCGACGCGGACGGCGTTGGTGGTGCGGCTCACGTCGTTGCCGCGAGCTGGAACTCCCGGCAGCGGCCGGGCGTGGGGAAGATCTTCCCGGGATTCGCCAGGCCGGCAGGGTCGAACGCGTCCTTGACGCGGCGCATGGCCGCGAGATCCGCTGCGGCGAACTGGAGCGGCATGTAGCAGTTCTTCTCCATGCCGACGCCGTGCTCGCCGGTCAGCGAACCGCCAGCCTCGACGCACGCGGTGAGGATCTCGAGCCCGGCTTCGTGCACGCGGGGGAGCTCGCTCACGTCGGAGAAGAGGACGAGCGGGTGCAGATTGCCGTCGCCGGCGTGGAAGACGTTGGCGATGCGGAGCCCGTGGCGCGCCGAGACCTCGCGGATCGTGCGCAGCACCTCGGGCAGGCGCGTGCGCGGGATGACCCCGTCCTGGACGTAGTAGGCGGGCGCGAGCCGGCCCATCGCGGCGAACGCGCCCTTGCGCCCGGCCCAGAGGCGGTCGCGCTCCAGCGCGCTCGCCGCGCGGCGCAGCGTCGTCGCGCCGTTCGCGCGGCAGATGTCCTCGATGCGGGTGATGGCCTCGTCCAGGCCCTCGCGCAGCCCGTCCACCTCCACCAGCAGGATGCCGCCGGCGTCGAGCGGGTAGCCCGCGCCCACGGCGGCCTCGACGGCCTCGGTCGCGAGCGCGTCCAGCATCTCGATCGCGGCGGGCACGATGCCGGCGGCGATGATCGCCGACACCGACGCGGACGCCTCGTCCATGGAGCCGAAGGCCGCGAGGAGCGTGCGCTTGTCCTCGGGCAGCGGGGTCAGCTTCACGGTGATCTCGGTCACCAGACCGAGCGTCCCCTCCGATCCGACGAACGCTCCGACGAGGTCGTAGCCCTCGCCGTCCTCGGCCTTGCCGCCGAGCCGCACGACCGTGCCGTCGGCGAGGACGATCTCGAGGCCGGTCACGTGGTTGGTCGTCACGCCGTACGCGAGCGTGTGCGGCCCGCCCGAGTTCTCCGCCACGTTCCCGCCCAGCGTGCAGGCCTTCTGGCTCGATGGGTCGGGGACGAAGTAGAGGCCGTGCGGGGCCGCGGCGGTGGAGAGGTGCAGATTGATGAGCCCCGGCTGGACCACCGCGCGACGGTTCGGCACGTCCAGCTCGATGATCCGCGCCATGCGCGCGAAGGACACGACCACGCCGCCCTCCACCGGGATGGCGCCGCCGGAAAGACCCGTCCCAGCCCCACGGGGGACGATGGGGACGTGGTGCTCGTGACAGAAGCGCGCGACCGCGGCCACGTCGGATGTGTCGCTCGGCAGGACCACGGCATCAGGCGTCGCCGTGTCGACGGCGCCGTCGTACTCGTAGAGGATGAGGTCCTCCTTGGTGCCGAGGACCTTGGCGGGTCCGAGGAGGCGCGTGAGGCCGTCGACCAGCTCGCGCCCGCGCAGGCCGGCGCGGACCGCGGTCGCGCTCATGACGCGCCGTCGCCGCGGTCGCGCAGGGCCGCCGCGAGCTCGGCGGCGTGGCGGCGAAGGAGCGGCACGAGCTCGAGGCAGCGCTGGCGGCCCAGCCGGCTCGCCGGTGCGGAGACCGACAGCGACGCGACGGCGTCGCTCATACCGCCGACCGGCACCGCGACGCAGCGCACCCCATCGTCGTATTCCTCGTCGTCGATGGTGAAGCCGCGCTCACGCGCCTCTTCCAGCGCGCGGCGCAGCGCCGCGGGGTCGACGATGGTGTGCGGTGTGTATGGGCGGAGCTCGATGCGGTCCAGCAGCGCGTCGCGCTTCGCGGCGGGGAGCGCCGCGAGCAGGCACTTGCCCGCACCCGTCGCGTGGAGCGGCACCCGATTGCCGATCGCGGTGAAGAGGCGGACGACCTGCGGGCTCGGGACGGTGTCGATGTAGACGGCCGCCACGTCGTCGAGCACCACCAGGTTCGTCGTCTCGCGCGTGACCTCGGTGATGGCGCGCATGATCGGTCGGGCGCGCAGACGGAGCTCGCCATACCGCGACCGGCCTTCGGACAGCGTCGCGAGCTTCGCGCCAGCGTAGTAGCGGCTCGTCTCGGGGTTCTGCCGCACGTAGCCGCGGCGCAGGAGCGTCGACAGCAGCCGGTGGACGGTGGAGACGTGCAGGCCGGTGCGCGCCGAGAGGGCCGTGATGCTGACCTCACCGTCCGCGGACGCCAGCGCCTCGAGCAGGTCGAGCGCACGGTCCACCGACTGGACGGAGCGACGGGGCCGCTTCGCCGCCGGCGTGGTCGCCTCTTTCACGTCGCGCAAGTCCACATTTGCTGCGCGAAAGCATAGTGGCTCCGCGCTCGGGATACTCGGGTGTATGGATCGGACCGATCGGCGAGCGTCGCTGGAGGCGCAGGCGGCGGCCTTCCCGGCGTCGCCCGGCGTGTACCTGTTCAAGGACAGCCGCGGGCGCGTGCTCTACGTGGGCAAGGCCGACGTGCTGCGCGACCGCGTCCGCGCTTACTTCGGTGCGAGCCTCGAGGTCCGCCACATCCGCATGGTCGAGCGATCCGAGCGCCTGGAGTACGCGGTCACCGGATCGATCGCCGAGGCGTACCTGCTCGAGAACAACCTCATCAAGCAGCACCGGCCGCGCTACAACATCCGCCTCAAGGACGACAAGTCCTACCCGTACGTGAAGGTCACCCTGGGCGAGGACTTCCCACGCATCCTCCGGACCCGCACGCTCGGCGATCGCAATGCCCGCTACTTCGGCCCGTTCGCCAACGCCAAGTCCGTCGACCAGTCGCTCGATCTCCTGCAGAAGCTCTTCCCGTACCGCACGTGCAAGCTCACGATCGTCGCGGACGCGACCGATGGCCGCGGCCGAACGGTCCCGCCGAGCGCGCTCCCGGGCGGCCGGCCGTGCCTGCTGTACCACCTCAAGCGCTGCACCGCGCCGTGCGTCGGCCACGCCACCAGGGAGGACTACCGCGCGACGATCGAGCGCAGCGTGCTGTTCCTCGAGGGCCGCTACGAGACGCTGGCACGCGACGCGCGGCGCGAGATGGAGTCAGCGTCGGCGGCGCTCGAGTACGAGCGTGCGGCGCTGCTGCGCGACCGCGTCGTGGCGATCGAGCGCACGCTGGAGCGACAGGACGTCCACGCGTACAAGGGCGACGATTTCGACGTCCTCGCGGCGGCGATCGCGGAGAACGATGCCGTGGTCCAGCTCTTTCGCGTCCGCGACGGCACGGTCGTAGGCCGCGACCACTTCGCGCTGGAGGGCTCCATGGGCGCGACGCAGGCCGAGGTCATCGAGTCCTTCCTGCGCCAGCACTACGGCGTGGCCGTGGCGATCCCGCCTGAGGTCGTCGTGCCCGTCAGGTTGCCGGAGGCTGCGACGCTGGTGCCCTTCCTCGCAGAGCGGCGGGGAGGTCCGGTGCGGCTTCACGTGCCGCAGCGGGGGCGCAAACGTCACCTGGCGGAGCTCGCCGCGCGCAACGCGGCCGACGCGCTCGAGCAGGAGCGCGTCCGCTGGCTCGCCGATCGCGGCAAGACCGACGCGGCACTGCGCGAGCTGCAGGAGGCACTTGGGCTGGAGGGTCCGCCGAAGCGGATCGAGTGCTACGACGTGAGCCACGTGCAGGGGACGAGCGTGGTCAGCTCGATGGTCGTGTTCGAGGACGGGCGGCCGGCGAAGTCGCAGTACCGCAGGTTCCGCGCGCGCGCCGGCGATCGCAACGACGACTTCGCGAACATGCGCGAGACGCTCCGGCGGCGCTTCGCGCGTGGGGCGGGCGACGACGACCGCGGGACGGCGTGGGCCCTACCGGACCTGGTGATCCTCGATGGTGGGAAGGGACAGCTCTCGGCGGGCCTTGCCGCGCTCGCCGACGCCGGCCGGCTCCAGATCCCGGTCGTCGCGCTCGCGAAGGAGCGCGAGGAGCTCTTTCGGCCCGACCGGGCCGACCCGATCGTGCTGCCGCGCACCTCACAGGGTCTGTACCTGGTGCAGCGCATCCGCGACGAGGCGCACCGCTTCGCGGTGACCTACCACCAGAAGGTCCGCTCCAAGCGCGCGGTGCGCTCGGCCCTCGATGACGTCGCCGGCGTCGGGCCGACGCGCAAGCGCGCGCTCCTGCGTGCCTTCGGCTCCGTCCGCGGCCTGCGCGAGGCGACGCTCGCCGACGTGGCCGCGATCCCGGGCGTCGGGGCGGCTCTCGCGAGGCGCATCAAGGACACGCTCGAGGGGTAGCGCACCGTGTCGAGATCGGCGGATGCTGATCGACGATCAGATAGACACGGTCACATCGACCGACACAGGAGGTAGCGAAATGCCGCGATTCATGGTCATCGTCCCCGGCGACGAGCGCAGCGAGACAGGCGAGCTGCCGAGCACCGAGCTCCTCGCCGAGATGCAGAAGTACAACGAGCAGCTGGTCAAAGCGGGGGTCATGCTCGCCGGCGAGGGCCTCAAGCCGACCTCGGCCGCCACGAAGGTCCGGTTCGAGGGGGGCAAGCGCACCGTCGTCGACGGCCCGTTCGCCGAGACGAAGGAGCTCGCCGGCTTCTGGATCTGGCAGACGAAGAGCAGGGAGGAGGCTGTCGAGTGGCTCAAGCGCGCGCCGTTCGACGGCGGCACCGAGATCGTCATCCGCGAGATCTTCGAGAACGAGGACTTCGGCGAGAACCTCACCCCGGAGATGCGCCGAAAGGAAGATGAGCTGCGCGCCGCGGCCACGCGCCTGCAGAAGGAGCGCTCGGCATGACGGCCGTCGCTCCGTGCCTCGTCTTCGTTCAGGGCGCCGAGGAGGCCGCGCGGTACTACGTCTCGCTGTTCAAGGACTCGCGCGTGGTCGAGGTGCAGCGCAGCGAAGGGAACGAGGCGTTCCCCAAGGGCGCGGCGATGCACGTGGAGTTCGAGCTCGACGGACAGCGCTATACGGCCTTCGATGGCGGCGAGCACTTCCGATTCAGCGAGGCGTTCTCGATCGTCGCCTCGTGTCAGACGCAGGCCGAGATCGACACGCTCTGGGAGAAGCTGTTGGCCGACGGCGGCCGCGAAAGCCAGTGTGGCTGGCTCGTCGACCGCTGGGGCCTCTCGTGGCAGATCATCCCGGAGTCGATCGGGAAGATGCTGACGGACGCAGCGTCGGGCAACACCGCGAAGGCGATGGCGGCGATGCTTCGGATGCGCAAGCTCGACATCGCGACGCTCGAGGCGGCGTACCGATCCTGAAGGCGGAGCTCGAGGCGATCTGGCGGATCGAGTCGCCGAGGCTCATCGCGAGCCTCGCGCGACTCGTCCGCGATGTCGGGCTCGCCGAGGAGCTCGCGCAGGATGTCTTCGTCATCGCTCTCGAGCAGTGGCCGAGGAGCGGCATCCCGGAGCGGCCCGGCGCCTGGCTCATGGGCGCCGCGAAGCACCGCGCGGTCGATCACATTCGCCGTCGGGTGATGAGCGAGCGCAAGCACGAGGAGCTCGGCCGCGATCTGGCGGTCCGCGAGGAGCTCGATGCATCCCGGCGAGAGGAGCGCCTGGAAGAGGAGATCGACGACGATCTGCTGCGCCTCGTCTTCACCGCGTGCCACCCCGTCCTGCCGACGGAGTCGCGCGTCGCGCTCACGCTGCGGGTCGTCGGCGGGCTCACGACGGAGGAGATCGCCCGTGCCTTCCTGGTCCCCCTGCCGACGATGGCACAGCGCATCAGCCGCGCGAAGCGCACGCTCAGCGATGCGCACGTCCCATTCGAGCTGCCCGCGGCGGCCGATCGGTCCGCGCGTCTGGGCTCGGTGCTGGAGGTCATTTACCTCGTCTTCAACGAGGGCTACGCCGCGACGGCCGGTGATGATGTGCTGCGGCCCGAGCTGTGCCAGGACGCGATGCGCATCGGACGGGTCCTCACCGGGCTGATGCCCCAGGATGCCGAAGTGCACGGCCTGGTCGCGCTGATGGAGCTGCAGGCCTCGCGCTTCCGCGCGCGGACCGATGCGGAGGGCGAGCCCGTCCTGCTCCTCGATCAGGATCGCTCCCGCTGGGATCGGCTGCTCATCCAGCGCGGGCTCGCCGCTCTGGCTCGCGCCGAAGCCGTCGGGGCTGCGCGCGGCCCCTATACGCTGCAGGCGGCGATCGCCGCGTGCCACGCCCGCGCGAACGCGGCGGCGGAGACGGACTGGCGGCGCATGGTCGCGCTCTACGACGAGCTCCTGCGGGTCACGCCCTCTCCGGTGGTCAGCCTCAACCGCGCCGTCGCCGTCGCGATGGCGGATGGTCCGGCGGCGGGGCTCGCGCTCATCGATGCGCTGCGTGACGAGCCCGCCCTGCGCCGGTACCACCTCCTGCATGTCGCGCGCGGGGACCTCCTCGAGCGGCTCGATCGCCACGTGGAGGCGCGTGCCGAATTCACCCGCGCCGCGGCGATGACGAGGAACGAACGCGAGCGAGCCCGGCTGCTGCGCCGGGCGGCCACGGCATCGCCGGGACCCTGATCGCGCACGGCGGGCCCAGACCTCACTGTTTCGCAATCTCGGCTACAGAACGCTCAGTTCTCCTTGACAGTCATTGAGGTCGAGCGCATCTTCGGTCCATGGCCAATCCTGTCGTCGCCCGATGCCCCATCTGCACCCAGCAGCTGCGTGTCGTACGGCTGGAGTGCGAGGGCTGCGGAACGCGCCTGGAGGGCTCGTTCTCGCTCGGCCGCTTCCACGCGCTCGCGCCCGAGCAGCTGGAGTTCCTCGAGACGTTCATCCGCGCCCGGGGCAGCTTCAAGGACGTCGAGCGCGAGCTCGGCATCTCGTATCCCACCGTGCGCTCGCGGCTCGACGCGGTCATCCGCGCCCTCGGGTTCCCGTCCCAGGCCGAGCCGGACCGTGAGGCCGAGCGCCGCAAGGAGATCCTCCGCGAGCTCGCTGAGGGCCGCATCAAGCCCGAGGACGCCGCCAGCCTGCTCGAGACGGAGTCGCAGCGATGAGCGGCCGCGACGAGCGCGATCCGGACGCGACGCAGGATTGGTCGCGCTACGACCCGAGCGAGCACGAGCGCGGCGGGGTACGTGACCTTCGCGACGCCGCGCGTGAGGCGCAGCGCGCGGCCAACGAGGCGGCGCGCGAGGCCGCGCGGACCCTGCGTGACGCCGAACGGGAGGCCCGTCGGGCCGAGCGTCAGAGCCGCCGCATCCGCGTCTCGGGACACGGGCTGCACATCAGCGGCCTCGACATCGACGGCATGGGCATCGGCGATCTCGCGAAGCGCTTCATGGGGGATGTCTCGCGCGATGCCGACGGCGAGAGCTACAGCGAGACCATCCAGGAGACATTCGCCTTCGAGCGGATGCCTCGGCTGCGCGTGCGCAACATCTCCGGCGAGACGAAGGTGCATGTGGGTGATGCTGCCGGGGCGATCACGGTGATCGCGACCAAGCGCGTGAGCGCGACCAGCGAGGACCGGGCCAAGCGCCTGTTGCAGAACCTCGAGGTCCGTCTGGAGCGCTCCGGCGACGAGCTGCGCGTCGAGCCGCACCTCTACGAGCAGGAGCGCGGCTGGATCGACCTCTTCCGGGGCAAGCGCTTCCGCGTCGACTTCGACATCACCGTGCCGCGCGAGTGCGCGATCGACGCGCACACGGTGAGCGGGGACCTCGACGTGCGCGGGACGCGCGGGCCGCTCGAGCTGCAGAGCGTGTCCGGAGAGATCGCGCTCGCCGACGCCGAGGGGCCACTGCGCCTGAAGAGCGTGAGCGGTGACGTCGAGGTGCGCGGCTACGTCGGCCACGTCGAGGGCAACAGCGTGAGCGGTGACCTCTCCTTCGACGCCGTGCGCCTTCGCTCGATGCAGCTGCACACCGTGAGCGGTGATGTCGAGCTGCAGGGCGTCCTCGAGGCGGCGCGCGAGCACCGCTTCCGGACGATCAGCGGCGACGTCGAGCTGAGCCTGGTCGACCCCGATCTCACGGTCGACTTCAAGACCGCGAGCGGGGACCTCGAGTCGGATGGCGCGTCACGCGTCACGCGCCACGGCCGGAAGGAGTTCGCGGTCGCGCTGGGCCAGGGCCGCGGCCACGTCGTGGTGAAGACCGTGAGCGGCGACCTCACCCTGCGCGGCGCGTCGCAGGACGTGCCCGGGGTGCCCACGACCGACGCGCCGTTCGTGGCGCGTGCGGATGAGGGCGGTCCCGAGCCCGACGGCGCGCAGGACGTCCTGCGTACCGAGCCGATGGACACACCCGCTTCCGACGAGGTGCGCCGCGTCCTCGAGCGTCTCGCGAAGGGCGAGCTCAACGTCGACGACGCCGCGAGCGCGCTCGACGCCGCGCGCCGGGCGCGCTGATGCCCAGCGAGGAGGGCATGCAGGTCCTTCGCCTGCTCGCCGATGGAAAGATCGACAGCGACCAGGCCTACCGGCTGCTGCGCGCTCTGGGCGACATCGACGATGCCGCGCCGCCGCGTCGGCCGCCGCCGCCCCCGCCACGTCCGGGGCCGCCGGGGCCACGCGGGCGCATCCTGCGCATCCGCGTGACCGAGGGCGGCGAGCAGAAGGTCAACGTGGCCATCCCGCTCGCCATCGCGCGCGTGGGCAAGCTGAAGCTCGGATCGAGCGGGCTCGTCCGCGGACATCTGTCGAAGTTCGGCATCGACCTCGACGAGCTCCTCCGCTCGATCGATCTGCCCGGGCGCGTGGTGGACATCGCCGACGGCGAGGATCGCGTCGAGATCTTCGTCGAATGACCGGCGGGCCCGCGGTCCAGGCGCGCGGCCTCGTAAAGGAATTCGAGAAGGGGCGTCGTACCGTCTGGCAGCGCCTCGGCCGGCAGCCCGACCGCCGCACCCGGTTCCGCGCGGTGGACGGCATCGACCTCACCGTCGAGACCGGTGAGATCTTCGGTCTCCTCGGACCGAACGGGGCGGGGAAGACCACCACCATGAAGATGCTCTCGACCCTCCTCGAGCCCACGAGCGGGACGATCACCGTGCTCGGCATCGATGTCGCCAGGGAGCCGCGCGCGGTGCGCGCCCGGCTGGGCGCGATGCTGTCCGGCGAGCGCAGCCTGTACTGGAAGCTCACCGCGCGCGAGAACCTCGAGTATTTCGCCGCGCTCTATCACGTCCCACCGCGCGAGACCCGCGCCCGCATCGATGGCGCCCTCGCGGCGGTGAAGCTCGGCGACCGCGCCGACGACTACGTCGAGCGGTACTCCACCGGGATGCGCCAGCGGCTGGCCCTCGCGCGCGCGCTGCTCCCCGACCCGCCCCTCGTCATCCTCGACGAGCCCACCGTGGGCCTCGACCCGCAGTCCGCGCGCGACCTGCGTGACCGCGTGCGCGAACTGCGCGCCCAGGGGAGGACCGTGCTGCTCACCACCCATTACATGGAGGAGGCCGACCAGCTCTGCGACCGCGTGGCGATCATCGACCACGGCCGGATCGTCGCGCTGGATTCGCCCGCCGCGCTCAAGCGGACGATCCGCGCCGAGGAGATCGTGCGGCTCGACATCGGGCTCGCCGGCGACCACGGCGCACTCCTCGAGCGCCTCGGCCGGACCGGGACGGTGGCGCGGAGCGAGCGGCACAACGGCACGCTCTCGGTCACGATCCACTGCGCTTCAGCGCGAGCGCTCGTGCCCGCGGCGTTCGATGCCGCGCAGGCGGCCGGCGCGACGGTGCAGCACGTCGAGGTCGTCCCGGTGACCCTCGAGGACGTGTTCCTTTCGCTCACGGGTCGCGCGCTCCGCGAGTGACCGCGATGACCGTCGCCGATCTTCGCGCGCTCGCGGCGGCCGGGCGGATGTCGTTCCGGCAGATCCGGCGCTACCCACAGAACTTCATCGGACAGATCTTCTGGCCGGTGATGCTGCCGGCGGTGTGGGTGCTCATGGGCGAGGCCTACTCAGGCGGCGGCGATCCGGCCGCCCTCGATGCATTTGCGTCACGAGCTGGGACCAGTGCGGTCACCGTCTTCATCTTCGTCGGCTACGCGATGTACATGTGGCTCTCGACGCTGCTCTGGGGGCCGGGCACGGCGCTGCGGCGGGAGCAGATGACCGGCTCGCTGGAGGCGGTCTTCCTGACGCCCGCGTCCCGGCTCGTTCCGCTCTTCGGTCCGACGCTCACGAACGTCGTCTGGACGGTGTTCCAGCTCGTGGTGATGGGCGTCGCGGTGTGGCTCCTCTTCGGCGTGGTGCTGCCGCCGGCGGGCATCCTCCTCACCTTCCTCGTCGTGCTCGCGGGTCTGCCGGCTATGTACGCGATGGGGGCGCTGTTCGGCGCCGCGGTGCTCCGCTTCGGCGAGGTCGGTCCCGCCGTGCAGTTCGTGCGCGGCGCGCTCTCACTGCTGTGTGGGATCACCTTCCCGATCGTCATGCTGCCGGACTGGGCGCAGGCGACGTCCGCGCTCATGCCGCCGACGTATGTGGTCGCCGCGATCCGCGAGGTGCTGCTCGCCGGCGCGACGCCGATCGACCTCGTCCCGGCCGCGGCGACCCTCACCGTGCTCAGCGTGATCCTCGGCGGGTGTGCGGTCCTGCTCTTCCGCGTGCTCGAGGCGAGCGCGCGGCGCACCGGGATGCTCGGACGGTATTGATGGATGAGCTCCGGGCCGCGCTCGCGCTCGCGCGGAAGGACATCCGCGTGACCTCGCGCTACCGATTCTCCGTGGCGTCGCAGATCTTCACGCCCCTCTATCAGGGCGTGCTGCCTGCGCTCCTGTTCGGCGCGTCGTTCGCGGTGGGCGGCCGGGTCGTCGGTCTCGAGAAGATGATCGGCACGGACGATCTCGCCGGATTCATCTTCCTCGGCGGGGTCATCAGCGGGCTGGTCGCGACGGCGTTCTGGGCGATGGGCATGAGCTTCCGCAACGAGCTTGAGAACGGCACGCTCGAGCCCACCTGGCTGACACCCACAGCGAAGGAGACGCTGGTCGTCGGGCGCGCGCTCGGCGGGCTCTTCTGGTTCGTGTTCGGTCAGATCGCCATCTTCGCCATCGGCGTGGCGTTCTTCGGACTCCGCCTGCGTGCCGAGATGCTCTACGCGCTGCCCGCGCTGGCCATCGCGGCCGTCGCGCTGGTGGGCGTCGCACACCTGCTCGCGGGGCTCGTGCTGCTCATGCGCGACGCGAACCTGTTCATCGACTGCACGAACTTCCTCTTCGCGACGGCCTCCGGCGTGGCGTTCCCGATCCTGCTGCTGCCGGGCGCCCTCCAGCCCGTCGCCTACGCGCTGCCCACCACGTACGCCATGGACATCCTCCGGCAGCACGCCCTCGGGAC
>DASSPF010000103.1:0-25719 GCA_035699805.1 Candidatus Limnocylindria bacterium
CACCTCGCGCCGCCGCGAAGCGCCTCTTTGCACTAGCGTCGTGACCGCCGGGCCGCGACCCTAGCGGACGGGCGCAGCCTCCCGCATGCGTGAGGCTGCCACGCGCGCGATCTCGTCGGCGGTCTGCTGCGAGCTCTCGACGAGCATGGTGAACGACGCCTTCGACACCGCGATGACCTCGAGGCTCGTCTTCGCGCGGACGGTCGCATTGCGCGGCTCGCCACGCAGCATCCCGAGCTCGCCGAAGTACTGGTCCTCGCGCAGGGTGTTCACGATCCGCTCCACGCCGGTGGCGTCGCGCTGCACCACGATCGCCTCGCCTCTGGCGATGACGAAGAAGTCGAGCGAGGGGTCCCCCTCGCGCACGACGTCCTGGCCCGGTGCGAACGTGAGGATGCGCATGCCCTCGGTGGCGCGGACGATGACGTCGCGCGGGACCTGCGGGAAGACCCGCGCGGCGTGCTTGAGCTCCTCGATATAGCGCTCGGCATGGAGCAATGCGGTCGTGGCGTCGCCGACCGCGGTCGTGACCTGCTTGGCGAGCTGGGCACGGGTGTCGCCCGCGGCGTACACGCCGGGGATGCTGGTGCGCATGTACTGGTCGGTGATGAGGTAGCCGTTCTCGTCGTGCGCGATGTGGTCCGTGAAGAGGTACCGCCCCACCGGCTTGAAGCCGACGAAGATGAAGACGCCCTCCACCGGCACACGCTCGACCTTGCCCTCCCGCTCGACGTCCATCCACTTCACGCCGGACTCGTCGCCACCGATCTCCTTCACCACGGCGGGGGTGATGGTCGAGACCTTGTCCATGCCCAGGAGCCGGTCCTGGAGGATCGCCTGGGCCCGGTACTCGCTGCGCCGGTGGACGAGCTTCAGCGACTTGGCGAATCGCGTGAGGAAAAGGCCTTCCTGGAAGGCGCTGTCGCCGCCGCCGATGACGGCGAGGTCGGCACCCTTGAAGAACGCCCCGTCGCACACCGCGCAGTACGAGACGCCGCGCCCGTGGAACTCGGCCTCACCGGGCACCCCGAGCTTGGTCGGCTCCCCGCCCACGGTCACGATGACGGCGTACGCGGTGTGGATCGTGCCGTCCGCCATCTCGACGATCTTCTTCTCGCCGTCGAGGCGGATCTCCTTCACCGGCGTGTAGGTCTCGATGCGCAGACCGAACTTGCGGGCGTGCTCGCCCATCTTCGCGGCGAGCTCGGCGCCGGTCACCGACTCGAAGCCGGGATAGTCCTCGATGAGCTCGGTGTTGAGGATCTCACCGCCGATGTCCTTGGCCTCGAAGAGGACGGCATTCATGTTCGCGCGGGCGGCGTACAAGCCCGCCGTGAGCCCGGCGGGACCGCCGCCGATGATGATCAGATCGTAGTCGGCCATGCTGTTCCAACTCTAGAACGCGCCGGAGGCCCGGCGTATTTCGACCGCTCGCTCCGTCGCCGGGTAGTCTTCGCTCGCGCCCGTGCGTTATCTCGCTCTCGGGGATTCATTCACGATCGGGACCGGCACGACGCCGGACCGCTCCTTCCCGGCCGTCCTGGTGAACCTGTGGTGGGACGACGGCCGCGAGTGTGATCTGCGCAACCCTGCGGTGAACGGCCACACCACCGACGACCTCATCCGCGAAGAGCTGCCGCTGGTGGAAGCGTTCGCGCCCGACGTCATCACGCTGCTCATCGGCGCGAACGACATCGTCGCGGGCGTGAGCGAGCAGCGCTACCGCACGCAGCTGCGGCGGATCCATGACCGGATGCGGGCGGACGCGCCGGCCGCCGCTCGCTACGCGCTCCCCCAGCCCGACTGGTCGCTCTGCCCCGGGGCCGCGGCCTTCGGCGACCCTGCGCGACTGGCCCGGACGATCGAGCGCTTCAACCAGATCGCGCGCGAGGAGGCGGAGCGCGCGGGCGCGGTCTACGTCGACCTCTTCCCGCTCATGCGCGAGCAGCTGCGGAACGGCATGGTGGCCGCCGACGGGCTCCATCCCTCGGCCGAGGCCTACGCCGAGTGGGCGGGTGCGCTGGTGGAGCGGCTCGCTCCCACAGGGATCTAGTCAGGATGGCGCGGGCCGCGAGCGCACTCACCGCCATCGTCGTCGTCACGACGCTGTTCTCCTGCGTCGCCCCGACCGCCGTCGCGCCATCCGCGAGCGCAGGCGCGACGGCGACACCGGCGACGGCAGCGCCGACCGCCACGCGCGCTCCCACGCCGACGCCGACAGTGACGCCGACCGCTGCACCGACAGTGGCACCGACCGCGACCCCCACACCCGCCTCGACGGCGGTCGATCCCGGACCGGCGCCCTACTGCGCGGTGGCGGATGAGCTCACACCCAACACGGACTACGACGAACACGTCCGCACGTATCTCGACTGGACCTATGCCGTGCCGGGCACCTACGTGCCGCCGGACCTGGTGAGCGCGGTCAGCGGTGCGCCGATGGCCGCGCAGCGCGCCGTCGAGGCCGTCGGCGCCGCCGAGGTGCTGGCGCGGCGGGGCGATCCGGCCTATGCCGCGCTGCTCAGCGACGATCCGCGGGCCGGCATCCGCATGGTCGCGTACGCCGATCTCGCGGCGCTACGAGCGGCCGCGAGCGCCGCAGGTCATCGCCTGGTGATCATGTCGGCCTATCGCTCGTACGACCTTCAGCGGCAGACCTTCGAGTACTGGACCCGGGTCGGGGGCTACGAGCGCGCGCTGCGGACGAGCGCCCGCCCGGGTCACTCCGAGCACCAGCTCGGGACGGCCATCGACTTCGGCGACGGCGAGGCCGCGCCGTGGGAGTACGCCGACTGGTCGACCACCTCGACCGGTGGATGGCTCGCCACGCGCGCCGCGGAGTTCGGCTTCGTCATGAGCTTTCCCAAGGGCAAGACGAACGTGACCTGCTACGACTACGAGCCCTGGCACTACCGCTGGGTGGGCCGGACGCTCGCGCTGCAGCTGGCCGCGTCGAGGCTCGCGCTTCGCGAGCACCAGCGCGCCGGACTTCGCTGACGGGGCGCAGGCGGAGCGGACGTGAGTCAGGTGCGTGCGGTGACCGGGATGGCCGCGCCGGTGACGCCGCTCGCCTCGTCGGAGCAAAGGAACAGGATCACCGCCGCGAGCTCGTCAGGCGCGACCCACGTCCTCGGGTCGGCCTTGGGCATGGCCGCGCGGTTCTCCACGTTGTCGATCGTGGACGGCAGCACGACGTTGGCAGTGATGCCTTCGCCCTTCAGCTCCTCGGCGAGGCCCTCGCTCCACTTCACGAGCGCGCCCTTGGCCATGGCGTAGGGCGCGCCGTTCCTCCTGGCCTTCGTGATCGCGGCATACGCGCCCACCGTGACGATGCGGCCGCGCCCGCGGGCGCGCATCGGGCGCACGCAGGCCGCGGTCGCCGAGACGGTGGTGCGGACGTTCTGCGACCACAGCGTCTCGAGCGTCCCCGGGTCGAGGGACGAGCCGCTCGCGAAGCCGCCGGCGAGATTCACGAGGATGTCGAGGCGGCCCCAGGCCCGCAGGATCCGCTCGACGAACGCATCCATCGCCGCGCGGTCCGCGATGTCGACCGTGTCGACGAGCACACGTGGGCCGTCCGGACCGGCGGCCAGGTCACCGAGCGAGGCACGGAGCGTCTCGCCCTTGGCCGCGTCGCGCACCGGCAGCGCCACGTGCGCACCGCGCTCCAGCAGCATGCGGACGACCGTCCGACCGAGATGGCCGGTCGCGCCGGTGACCACCGCGGCGCGGCCCGAGAGATCCAGCACCCGCCCGTAGTATGAGCATCGAATGAGCGTGCTCCAGCGCGTCCGCGAGCCCGCGGACCTGCGCCGACTCACCAAGGACGAGCTCCTGGAGCTCTGCGCGGAGATCCGCACGTTCACCGTGGACGCCGTCCAGAAGACCGGCGGGCACATCTCCTCGAGCCTGGGTGCGGTCGAGCTCACGGTCGCGCTGCACCACGTCTTCGACTCGCCGCGGGACAAGCTCGTGTGGGATACCGGCCATCAGGCCTACATCCACAAGATCCTCACCGGACGGCGCGAGCGGTTCGACACGCTGCGCCAGTTCGGGGGCATGTCCGGATTCCTGGCGCGAAGCGAGTCGGAGCACGACATCTTCGGCGCGGGTCACGCCGGTACGTCGATCTCGGCGGCGCACGGCATGGCCATCGCGCGCGACCTCACGCGCGAGGAATTCCACGTCGTGGCGATCATCGGCGACGGCGCGCTGACCGCGGGACTCGCGTTCGAGGGGCTGAACAACATCGGCCACGACCGCAGGCGCGTCATCGTGGTGCTGAACGACAACGGCATGAGCATCGCCCCGAATGTGGGCGCCGTCTCGCGCATCCTCGAGGCGGTCCGCACCGCGCCGCCCTACCGCGAGGCCAAGCACGTCGTCCGGCAGCTGCTCGACCACATGCCCGGATCGGAGCTGGCGGAGGAGGCGCGACGTCGCATCTTCACGAGCATGAAGGCGCTCCTCATCCCGAACATGCTGTTCGAGCAGTTCGGCTTCACCTACTTCGGCCCGGTCGACGGGCACGACCTCTTCGCGGTGCAGAACGTGCTCGAAAAGGCCCGCGACTTCCGCGATGGTCCCGTCCTCGTGCACGTCCACACGCAGAAGGGCCACGGATACCGCCCGGCCGAGGACGACAACGTGAAATGGCATGGCGTCTCGCCCGCGGGCTCCGCGAAGCCCAGCGCACCGCAGTACACGACGGTCTTCGCCGACACGGTGCGTGAGATCCTGGCCCAGGACGAGCGCACCGTGGCCATCACCGCGGCGATGCCCGGCGGGACGGGCCTGCTCCCGCTGTTCAAGGAGTTCCCCGCGCGGCTCATCGACGTGGGCATCTGCGAGCAGCACGCGGTCGCCATGGCCGCGGGGCTCGCCACGCAGGGCGTCGTACCGATCGTGGCGATCTACTCGACGTTCCTGCAGCGCGCGTACGACCAGGTGCTGCACGACGCCGCGGTGCAGGATCTCTCCATCGTGCTCGCGATGGACCGCGCGGGCATCGTGGGCGACGACGGCCGCACCCACCAGGGGCTGTACGACATCGGCTACCTGCGGCCGATCCCCGGGATGACGCTCATGGCGCCGCGCGACGAGCGGATGCTGCGCCACATGCTCTGGACCGCGTACCGCCACGCAAGCGCGGCGCGCGGCAGCGTGGGGGTGCGCTTCCCCCGCGGTGCGGGGACGGGCGCGCCGCTCGACGAGCCGCTCGCGGAGATCCCCATCGGCACATCCGAGACGCTGCGTGAGGGCGCGGACCTGGTGATCGTGGCGTACGGCCACCCGGTGACCGCGGCGCTCGGCGCGGCGGAGGCGCTCGCACGGGACGGCGTCGAGGCGACCGTCGTGGACGCTCGCTTCGCCAAGCCGCTCGACGCCGAGCGTCTGCTCGCGCTCGCCGCGCGCATCCCGCGCGTGGTCACGGTGGAGGAGCACGTCATCGCGGGCGGCTTCGGCTCGGCCGTGGCCGAGCTCTTCAGCGAGCGCGGCGCGCGGGTCGAGATGGAGATGATCGGCGTCCCCGACGAGCACGTGGACCACGGTGCGCAGAGCCTGTGGCGGCACCACTACGGGCTGGATGCCGAGGGCATCGTGGCCGCCGTTCGCGCGCGCTGGCCCCGCCTCGCGCGAGCCGCATCGGAGCGCTCAGCGGGCTAGGCTAGGCGGCGGTCTCCACCGCGCGGCCGTCCAACATGCGGTCGACGACCGCGACGAGCTCGTCCACATCGAATGGCTTCGCCATGACGCGATGCTCGCCGGACGGCGAGAACGCGCTCTCGGCGCGTTCGGGAGAGGCGGTGAGGAACAGGACGGGGATGCCGCTGTAGTGCGGGTCGCTCCGGACCAGATCGAACACGTCCAGACCCGAGAGTCCGGGGAGATTCACGTCGAGGATGAGCAGGTCGGGACGGCGTACGGCGACGGCATCGGGCACCAGCGCACCGTTGGCCACGACATGCGTGGCGACGTACAGGTGGTCGGAGATCCCGTCGGCGATCAGTGCGCTGATGTCCGGATCGTCCTCGGCGATGAGGACGTACTTCACAGCGTCACGATCGCCATGATCCGCAGGAAGAGCCGCTTGCTGATGCACGCGCTGCACTTGCACATGCCCAGCCCATAGGCATTCGGCGTGCCAAGACGCGGCTGGCACGGCCGTTGCTCGGACGAGCGGCGATGGACGTTCTTGGGCGGCTCGTCTCCCGTGTGTGCGCCGGATGCGCGCGGATGGTGCGCTCCTGGTTCGAACCCGTGGAGGACGAGCCCGCTCCGAACGTGGTCCTCATGCCGGGTCCCGCCCACGGGCCGGTCCCCGCGATCGACATCCGCCTGGAGCGCCAGCGCAGGAGAGCCTCCTAAGGCGCGGCGGGTCCCCGGCGGTCCGTCCTAGTCGTCGTCGTCGTCGGGTTCGCCGCTCGCGCTCGGGCGCGGGGTGAACGGACGCGTGGTCCCGCTGCGCTCGGTGGAGCGCGGCGCCTCGCTCGCCCGTGTGCTCGCGCTCGGCCGCGGGGTGCGGCTCGGCTCCGGGGTGCGCGAGCGCTCGGGCCGGTCGGTGCGCCGCGGGTCCTTCTCCTTGGCGCGCTCCGGTGTGTCGCGGTCCTCTTCGTCCCTGGCCCGGTCGAGCGCCTCTTTGGCCTTCTCCGGGACACGCTCACGCAGCTCCTCGACGATCGCCTCGTGCTTCTCGCGCGCGGCGTCAGCCACGCCCTGCGCCTTGTCCTTCTTCTCCTGGGGCGCGGCCTGCTGGAGCGCGTCCACGGCAGCCCGGAACTTCGCGACGGCCGCCGCGTACTCCTCGGACGCCGTCGGCGCCTTCTCCTGATGCTCCGCCACCTTCTGGAGCTCCGCGAGACGGCGGTCCGTGATCGCCGCGAGCAGCTCGACGCGGCGGACATCGTCGAAGGTGAGCGTCACCTGGAGCTCCTCCGCCGCACGCTTGAGGACGAAGGCCGGATCCCCGGGAACGCTCCCCGCAGCGGCGGTCCCCGCGCCGGCCATGAGGACGACCGCCGCGAGACCGATGCTCAGGGCGGGCCGCA
The DNA here is from genome assembly GCA_035699805.1 of Candidatus Limnocylindria bacterium. Taxonomy (GTDB): domain Bacteria; phylum Chloroflexota; class Limnocylindria; order P2-11E; family P2-11E; genus CF-39. Next base: position 7,050 of record DASSPF010000103.1, read on the forward strand.
GGAAGGTCCAGGCGGTCTCGCGGCGCCGCGGCACGAGGACCGTCTGCGCCTCGGCCATGAGCCGCGCGCGCAGCTCGCGGCGGAACTCCTCGCGCAGCTTCGGCTCGGGGAACCGCGGGTCCACTACAGCGCCTCCCGCGAGGGGATGAGCTGGCGGAGCGCGCCGATGGCGCGGAACTGGATGCCGCGCACGGTGCCCTCGCGCTTGCCGACGAGGCGCGCGATCTCCTGCGTGCTGTAGCCCTCGAGGAAACGCAGGACGATGACCTCCTGCTGCAGCGGCGTCAGCTTCTGCAGGGCCGTCCGGAGCGCATCGCTCTCGGCGTGCGCGACGAGCTCGCTGTCCGGGACGACGACCTGATCGGCGTGGGGGTGCTCCAGCGCGTCCTCGAACGAGACCTGGCGGCCGCCCCGGCGGGCGCGATCGATGACGGCGTTGCGCGCGATCCGGTAGAGCCAGGCGAGGAAGGCCTGGCGCGGCTCGTATCGTGGCATCGCCCGCAGCGCTCGCATGAACACCTCACTCGTCAGGTCTTCGGCCTCCGCGTCGTCACGGACCCGGTAGTAGACGTACCGGTAGATCGCGGCGACGTGTCGGTCGTAGAGCAGGCCGAAGGCACCCGCGTCGCCGCCGGACGCCCGGACCGCGAGCGCGGCGTCCTCGTCCTGCCCTACCGGCGTAACGGGGCCCGGCGGAGCGTCGTTAGGAGCCATCTTCACCGTAACGACCCCAGGTACCGGACCAGAGCGGCCAGATCGGCCTCCGATAGCCCTTTTTCGAGGCCGCGGGGCATCGAATCGGGGTATCCGGGCACCAGATACGCCCCCGGGTCGACGATGGCCTGACGGAGGTACTCCTCGGCCGGTACCCCCGGGCGCCGGGTGCCGGCGACCTCCCCGACCCGGTCGAGCGGGGGGCCGACCGGGCGCCAGAAGTTGCGCGGGCCAGCCTCGTGGCAGGCCGCGCAATCCAGGGCCCGGTAGACCTGCCGGCCCCGCTCCACCGGCTCGGTCGCGACCGGCTCGGCAGGCCCGCACGACGTGAGGACCGCCGTGGCCGCGAGAATGAGCCGCAATGCCCGCCGCATCCCTTCACGATGCCATGGTCGTGCTCGACGACCGCGCCGTGCTCCGGAACGTCTCGTGCGAGATCGGCCCGGGGCTGACGGTCGTGCGCGGTGACAACGGCGCCGGCAAGACGACCCTCCTGCGAGCTTTCGCGGGGCTCGTGCCACTGGCCCGCGGGTCGCGCCAGGTCGAGGGGACGCCGTTGTACATCGGCCATCGCCCCATGCTGCTCCGCGGGCTCTCGCCGCGCGAGAACCTCGCCTTCCTCGCCGCGTTCCGTGGCGAGCGCGCCGCCGATGTGGTGGGCGCGCTGCGCTCGTGGGGCATCGGCGAGGTGATGGACCGCCCCGGCGAGCGACTCTCCGCGGGGCAGCGGCGGCGCGCCGCCCTCGCCCGCCTCGACACCGAGCCCGCCCGGCTCGTGCTCCTCGATGAGCCGTTCGCCGACCTCGACGTCGACGCCCTGGTGCGCCTCCGCGCGGCGATCAACAACGCGATCGCCCGCGGGCAGAGCGTGCTCATGGCGACACACCTCCATCACGAGCTCGACCAGGACGCGACGCGGCTGCTCGTGATCCGGGACGGAGAGGTGCGCACGCCATGATCGGAGGAGGCGCGTGATCGACCGCACGCTGCTCGTGGCGCTGCGCGAGGTGTTCGCCGAGCGCCGCCACCCCGACGGACTGGTGGCCGCGCTCACATTCACCGGCATGGTGGTGCTCCTCGAGAGCCTGGCGCTCGGACCCGGGCGCGCGCGGCAGCCGGATGTGGCGAGCGGCATCTTCTGGATCGCGATCCTGTTCAGCGCGACGCTGGTGAGCCAGCGATCGTTCGACCGCGACCTCGAGGACGACGCGATCGACGCGGTGCTCGCGCTCCCCGGCGGCCGCGATGCGATCTACGCGGGGAAGGTCGTCGCGCTCGGCATGATCACGGGGCTGGTGGCGGTGGCCGCCGGCGTGATGGCCATCCTGCTGCTGAGCCTGGAGATCGCGCTGCCGCTCCACCTCGTGCTGCTGCTCGCGCTCGGCATCGTCGCGCTCGCGCCGGTCATCGTGCTCGTGCACGTGCTCGCCCTCCGCGTGCGCGCGCGCGTCGCGGTGGTCCCGATCATCGCGTTCCCCATGCTCACGCCGCAGCTCGTCGCCGCGACGCAGGGGACCGCGGCAGCGATCTCCGGCGACGCGACCGCGGCACTCGGCTGGGCAGGACTCCTTGCGGCGTTCGCGCTCGTCTACACCGTGCTCGGCGTTACCATCGTCCCTGCGGCGATCGAGTGATGCATCTCGATCGATCCACTCGCGATGAGCGGGACGGCGCTCGAGTGACGACGAAAGAATGGGAATGATCGAGACCACCGCGTCCCCCTTCCCGGCGATCCGGCTGCGTCCCTGGCTGGGCATCGTGGCGACGGCCCTTGCGTCCATTGCGACGTGGATGGCGCTCCTCTGGGCACCCACCGACGCCGCGCAGGGTGACGTCTACCGCGTCATCTACGTCCACGTCCCCACGGCGTGGCTCGCGTATCTCGCGTTCGTCGTCGTGTTCCTGGCGAGCATCGGTTGGCTCTGGACCCGCCGCCCGTGGTTCGACGCGCTCGCGGTCTCGTCCGCGGAGATCGGGGTCCTGTTCACCGGCCTCTTCATCGTCTCCGGCTCGATCTGGGCGAAGCCGACCTGGGGCGTGTGGTGGACATGGGACCCGCGCCTGGTGACCACGGCGATCATGTTCCTCATGTACCTCGGGTACCTCCTGCTGCGCTCGCTCTCGATCGACTTCGAGAGTCGCGCGACGCGCGCGGCGGTGCTCGGCATCATCGCGGTGGTCGACATCCCGATCGTCCACCTGTCGGTGCTGTGGATGAACTCGCTCCACCAGCTGCCGACGGTCATGCGCATCGGCGCGGCTCCGTCGCTCGACCGGACCATGGGCATGACGCTGGGCATCTCGGTCATCGCCTTCACGTTCGTCTACCTCGCGCTGCTCGTCGAGCGCATGTCCATCGAGCGTGTCCGCCAGCAGCGCGTCCTGGAGGGACGTTCGTAGTGGTAGACAACCTGGGCTTCATCGCCGCCGCGTATGTCGTCGTATGGGGCGGCATCGCGGCCTACGCGATCGGCCTTGCACGGCGACGTGACCGGGGCTGAGACCGCGACCACCCGGGCGCGGCTCGCGCCGCGGCGGATCCTCATCGTGGCGACGCTCGCCCTCGCCGTGGTCATCGCCTTCGTGGCCGTGCAGAACCTCGCCTCGTCGGCGGTGTACTACCTGACCCCGACCGAGGCGCGCGAGCGGCAGCTCGCCCCCGGACGCGTGGCCCGGCTGGGCGGCCAGGTCCAGCCCGGCACGCTGCGGTACGACCCGGCCACCCGCGCGCTCACCTTCCAGCTGACCGACGGCACGACGACGCTCACCGTGGTGGGCAGCGGCGCCCCGCCGGCGCTGCTCCGCGAGGGTGCCGGTGCGGTGGTCGAGGGTGAGCTGGCCACGGATGGCACCTTCCGCGCGACGAGCGTGATCGCCAAGCACGACGAGAACTACGCGCCGCCGTCACCCGGGGCCACCCCGAAGCACACCGTCCCATGACCTTCGCCGATCTCGGCACCGCGGCGCTGCGCGCGGCGCTGCCCCTGGCCATCTGGGGCTGCGCGGCGGCGGCGTACGCGGCGGCGCGGCGCGACGGCCGAGGGCTCGCCTCGGCGCGCTGGTCCGCGCTCCTGGTGTTCGTGCTCATCGGTCTGGCGGTCGTCGCGATGGAGGGCGCGCTCATCACGCACGACTTCTCGGTCCTGTACGTGGCGCGCAACAACGCGCTCGACACCCCGGTGTTCTTCACTGTCATCTCGCTGTGGGCGGCGCTCGAAGGCTCGATCCTCCTCTGGACGGTCATCCTCGCCGGCGCGACGGCGTACGTCGCCTGGCGCGGCACGGGCGAGCTCCCCCGCCTGGGCACGACCGCGCTCGCGGTGCTCCTCGGGATGGTGACGTTCTTCCTGTTCCTCGTCACCACACCCGCCGCGGATCCGTTCGTACGGATCGATCCTCCCGCGGACGGCAACGGTCCGAATCCGCTGCTGCAGAACCATCCGCTCATGGCGCTGCATCCGCCGCTCCTCTATCTCGGCTACGTCCTCTTCTCGGTCCCGTTCGCGTATGCGATCGCGTCGCTGGTGCTCGGCGAGGGCGGCGACCGGTGGCTCGTCGCCACGCGCCGCTTCGCGCTGGTCTCATGGGCGCTCCTCGGTGTGGGCATCGTGGCGGGGTCGTGGTGGTCGTACGCGGTCCTGGGCTGGGGCGGGTACTGGGCGTGGGACCCGGTGGAGAACGCGGCGATCATGCCGTGGCTGGTGGCGACCGCGTACCTGCACTCGGTCATGGTCGAGGAGAAGCGCCGGCTCCTGCGCACCTGGAACCTGTCGCTGGTCATCGCGACATTCGCGCTCACCATCCTCGGGACGTTCCTCACGCGCAGCGGCGTGGTGAACTCGGTGCACGCGTTCACGCAGTCGGCCATCGGCCCGCTCCTCCTCGGCTATTTCGTGGCGATCGTCGTGCTCTCGGTGGGGCTGCTCCTCTGGCGCCTGCCGCGCCTCGCCGACACCGGCGGCATCGGTGCGCCGCTCTCCCGCGAGGCGATCTTCCTGTTCCAGAACGTCGTCTTCGTCGCGGCCACGCTCACCGTGCTGCTGGGCACGCTGTATCCGCTCATCGTCGAGGCGCTGTCGGGAGCGCAGCTCTCCATCGGCCGCCCCTACTTCGACCGCGTCGAGGTGCCGCTCGCGCTCGCGCTCCTCTTCCTCATGGGCGTCGGTCCGCAGCTGCCGTGGCACGGCGCGTCGCGCGCGACGCTCGAGCGTCAATTCACCGCGCCGGTCGTCGCCGCCGCTTTCGGGGCGGTGCTCGCCGTCGCCGTGGGCATGCGCGGGCCGTTCGCGGTGCTCACGTACGCGCTCGCGGCGTTCGTCGCCGCGACCGTGGTCCAGGAATTCGCGCGCGGCGTGCGCGCGCGACGCGTGCTGCACGACGAGACCGCGCTCACGGCGCTCGGGAGCCTGCTGCGGCGGAATGGCCGCCGCTACGGCGGCTACATCGTGCATCTGGGCATCGTGGTGGCCGCCGTCGCCATCGCCACGAGCGAGTCGGGGACGATCCAGGTGGAGAAGACGCTGGCACCCGGAAGCGACGCGATGCTGCGCGCCGGCGGCTACGACATCCAGCTCGTCGGCTTGCGACCGGTGAGCGAGCCACAGCGCGAGCTCGTGGTGGCCGATCTCGTCGTGAGCGGCGAGCGCGCGGAGGCGCGGCTTGCCCCGGCGCTCGTCTTCTATCCGAACGCGACGCAGGCGATCGGCTCGCCCGGGATCGCAGCGCGGCCGCACGACGACATCTACACGATCCTCGTCGCGTACGACAGCCGCTCGTACAGCTGGGCGACCATCCGCGTGCGCGTGATCCCGCTGGTCTCATGGCTGTGGATCGGCGGCCTCATCGTGGGCATCGGCGCGGTGGTCGCGGCCCTGCCGCAGCCCAGGCGCCGCAGCGCCGCCCGCGCGGGCATCCAGACGCGCGCGCCGGCGGAGGGCTAGCGTGCCGCGCTGGCTGCGTCTTGCCGTGGTGGTCGCCATCGCCGCGCTCGTGGTGGTGCTCATCCTCGCGTTCCGGCGCGAGCCCACCGATGTGCGGACCGGCACCGTGGGCAGGCCCGCGGCGGCGTTCACGCTCCAGCAGCTCGATGGGTCCGGACCGCTCACCTTCGGGCCGACCGATGGGAAGGTGGTGGTCCTCAACTTCTTCGCATCGTGGTGCATCCCGTGCAAGCAGGAGAACCCCGCGCTCGTCCGCGCATACGAGCGGTACCGCGCGAGCGACGTGGTGTTCATCGGCATCCTCTACCAGGATTCGCTCGAGAGCGGCCAGCGCTACGTGCGCGACAACGGCGTGACCTGGCCCACCGTGAACGACGACCGTGGCCGCGTGGCGTTCTCCTACGGCGTGTTCGGCATCCCCGAGACGTTCTTCATCGGCGCGGACGGGATCATCGCCGGTCGGCACACCGGCCCCATCGACGAGACGACGCTCACCAATGCGATCGAGTGCCTGCGCGGGAAGAGCGCGGACGGGGCGCGGTGCATCCGCGAGGGCGGTCGATGACGCGCTCCCGCGGGATCCTCGTCGTGGCCATGCTCGTCGTCCTCGCGGCGGTCGGCTGGAGCGCGCGCCCGCACGAGCCGAGCGCCGAGGAGCGCGTGGATCGCATCACCGCCGAGCTGCGCTGCGTGGTGTGCCAGGGCCTCTCGGTGAAGGACTCGCCGTCGGAGAGTGCCCGGCAGATGCGCGAGATCGTGGCGCAGCGCGTGACCGAGGGGCGCACCGACGAGGAGATCCGCGACGAGTTCCGCGCCTCGTACGGCGACTGGGTGGTCCTCGCGCCGCCGATCGCATCCTGGACAGGACTGATCTGGCTCGTCCCGGTCGCCGCGCTCGTGGCGGGCATCGCCGTCGCGTGGCGCCGGCTCGGCGCGGCCGCGGCGGCACCACCGGCGGCCACGGCGGATGAGGTCGCGGCACTGCGCCGGCGCGTCGCGCGCGCGGAGGCGGACGACGAATGACGTACTTCCTCTTCACGACCCTCTTCCTGGCGTCGCTCGCCCTCGCGGTCCGTCCGCTGCTCTCGCGCCGCGCGGCGCCCTGGCCGGCCGAGGCGCCCGACACGCGGGATGATGTCGCGCGCGCGGTCAGCAGCCTCCGCGATCTGGAATTCGCGCGCGCCGCGGGGACGATCGCCGAGGAGGATCACGCGCGCCTGGCCGCGCTCCTCGAGCGAAGCGCCTTCACGCACGCGCGCGCGTCGCAGGCGACGCCGGCGCCGTGGCGCACGATCCTCATCGCGTCGCTCCTGGCCGGGATGACCGCCGTGCTCGTGGCGGTGTCGCTCCCCCGCGAGGCCGGCGACCGCGCGCCGGGAGCGCCGATCACCGGCACGGTCCCGGCCGGGCCGGGTATCGCGGAGCTGGAGGCGCGCGCCCGTGCCGACCCGGCGGACATCCCCACGCAGCTGGCGCTCGCCGAGGCCTACCTCGACGAGGGCCGGCTGAGCGAGGCGTCCACGGTGTTCCAGCGTGTCCTCGCGCGCGACAGCGCGAACGTGCCGGCGCTCAACGGGCTGGCGATCGTGCTGTTCCGTTCGGGCGAAATGCACGGCGCGCAGGTCGCGAGCGACCGGGTGCTGTCGATGCGGCCGAAGGATCTGGACGCGCTGTTCCTGAAGGGCCTCATCCAGTACCGCAGCGAGGATTACAAAGGGGCAGCCGCGACGTGGGCGGTGTTCCTCGACGTGGGCGAGTTCGACGCGCGCGCGAGCATGGTGCGACCGCTGTACCAGGAGGCGAAACGCCGCGCCGCTGAGTGATCCCGGTGACACAAGGAGGGGTCGCCCGTCTCAAGCGCGTAGCAGACAGCCGAGCGCTCTTCCGAGACCGACCGGTGGTGGATAGTCTGGCGGCCGTGGGGTGGGTCTTTCGTCGGCGTCCGCTCTGGCTTGCCGCGCTGCCGCTCGCGCTGCTGCTGATCCCCGTGCTGCTGCTCGCCATGCAGCGCCCCTCCGCGGCAGGCTCGACCGTCCTCACGATCTTCGCCGGCAACGTCGCGCTGGCGCGTGGCTCCGCCGAGTTCGCGCCTGCGACCGACGGCGACATCCTCGCGAACGGCGATCGCGTCAGGACAGAGGACGACGGTCACGCGCTGATCACGTTCGTCGACGGATCCACGCTCGCGATCGAGCCGTCCTCCCTGGTCCAGGTGGACAGCGCGGCCGCGAACGCGAACGGCTCGGTGACGATCGAACTCGCGCAGTCTCTTGGCCGGACGTGGGCCAGCGTCCAGAAGCTGGCGCGGACCGACTCACGGTTCGAGATCAGGACGCCGACCACCACCGCTGCCGTGCGCGGCACGGCCTTCCTGACGGAAGTGCGAGCCGATGGCCAAACACGGGTCGAGACGAGTGACGGAACGGTGGCCGTCAGCGCACAGGGCACGACCGTGCTCGTGACCGTCGGCCTGACGACCACGGTCGAGCCGAACCGGCCGCCGTCGCCGCCGTCGGCCGCACCACGACCGGCGAACATCCTGCGTTTTGGGATGCACTCGCCGGCATACCTGATGGTCCTGGACCCGCTCGGGCGCTCGTGCGGGATCTCGGCCGACGGTCCCACCGTGGTGCGCCACATCCCCGGTTGTGTCGCAAGCGCACCGGGGACCGAGCCACAGATGGTCGACGTGCCCGACGCGCCGGCGGGGACGTATCGAACGGTCATCCGGGCGATCGACCCGGGTGGCGCGTTCACGCTCACGGCTGCGGGCGTCGACGCCGGCGGCAGCGTGCTGTTCGACCTGTCCGCGCGGGGTGAGGGACAGCCGGGCGCGGTCTTTGGATCCGCGCTCGACGTCAACGTCGGCCCCGACGGAAGCCTGAGCGCCTCCGGGCTGGCACCGCTGGTGGTCCTGCAGGGCCCTTCGCCGTCACCGTCGCCGACGCCATCGCCGACCCCGACTGCCGTGGCGTCACGGTCGCCGACGCCAGCGCCGACCACCGCTCCCACCGCGACACCAGCGCAGAGCTTCGTTCCCAATTTGCCGCTGCCTGCGCTGCCGGTGTCCACGCCGACGCCGACCCCGGCCCCGACACCCACCCCTTCACCCGTGCCGACGGCGTCACCGACTCCTACAGCCAGCCCGAGCCCCTCGCCCACCCCGACGGCAGTGCGCACCGCAGCACCTGCGCCGACCGCGACACCGGCGCCGACCGCGACGCCGACGCCGACGCCGACGCCGGGATGCATTCCGTCGAGCGAGACTCCGCGAAAGTGCCCGAACAGCGCCAACGCGGCCCCATAACGAGGACCACCTCCGGCGGAGTCGCTAGAATCACTCTCTGAGAGCGTCCGCTCTCGATCCGCGGAGGCGTTGGTGTAGCGGTAACACTTCAGAATGTGGATCTGACGTCGAGGGTCCGACTCCCTCACGCCTCCCCGCTGCGATCAGGACCCAGTCCCCACACGGCAGCCCGGCGCGCATGAGCAGCGCGGGAGCTTGGCTACGGCCTCCCGGACGGGCTGCCGGACGGACCGCCCTTCGTGGGCGTCGCGGGCGCCGTCAGCGACGGTAGGCGGGGCAGCGCCGTGGGGGGCAGGAAGCCGGGTGAGCGGCTGGGGCCGCCAGATCGCTGACCCCCGTTCCCGTTGCCGCCATTCCCGTTGCCGCCATTCCCGTTGCCGCCGTTGCCGTTGCCATTCCCGTTGCCGCCGTTCCCGCCGCCGCTGTTCCCGCCGCCACCTCCGGGCCGCGCTGGATCGGGCGTCGCAGCGGGTGATCGGTCGGGCCGGCCGCCGCGCTCCGCGCCGAGCTGGACGCTCGCGCGCAGCTGGCCGGGCGCAGCGGCGACCGCCTTGCCCTCGAAGGTGGCGACGCCATCGCGGTCCTCCACCACCACCCGCACGGCGACCTCGCCGGCCTGCTTGCGCACCTGCGCCTGGAGGAGGCCGTCGGGGATGTTCGGGAGGATGATCACCAGGCGCCCGCCCGCACGTTCGAGGGTCGCGCCAGGGGTCTGAAGCACACGCCGTCCATCTTTGTCGATGCCGTTCGCGCGGCCGAGCGTATCGATGACCAGAGAGTTCTCGTCATCGAGCGTGATCGTGACCCGGCGATCCGGTGCGGGCGACCGCTGCACGGGCCCCGCTCCCTGACCACGCTGCTGGGTGTGCTGCTCCCCAGCGCGAACCGGGACATCGATGGTGCGTCGCTGATCCGACGGGTCGGGAACGCGGTCGACGACGGTGCCCTCGGTGGTCGCGATCGTGGTGCTCGCCCCGTTCGTGTCGACGGTGAACGCAGTGCCGCGGACCGAGGCGGTGCCCGTGGGCGTCTTCACCTCATACTTGGAGCCGCCGGCGACGAGCCGCGTGACCACATGCCAGGTGCGACCCACGCTCTGCGTCATCTGCACGATGGTGCCCTCGCCCTGCGACACGGCAACGTCGATCCTGAGCTCCGTCGCAGGCTCGATGGTGACGGTGGAGCCCTCGAAGTACGTGAGGATCGCGCGCCCGCCGTCGCCGGTACGAATGGTGTCTCCGCTCGCCAGGATCTCCCCATCCACAGCAGGCACGAAGGCGTCGGGACCGTGACTCACGCTGACCTCGGAGGAGAGCACGGTGAGCGTGGTGACGGCGCCCAGTGCCGTCGCGCCACCAGAGACGGTCGTGGCGGCGACCACCGCGAGCATGAAGACGAGCGTGATGATGCCCGGCAGGACACGACGACCAGCCAACGCGGACCTCCCCATCGGCCACCCCCGGTCGGGTCGCCGCGGTACGCGCCGCAGGACCAGACCGACGTGTTGCGCTCGCAGAACCTAACGGGGCCTGCCTGCTCGGTAATGGGCCGTTCGGGTGACCGCTGGTGTCATTGGCGTTGCAGCCCGGCCAGGCTACTCGCGCGGCGGGGAGTACTCCGACAGCGCTACCAGGAACGGACGGGTCCGACCCGGCTGGATGGTGAGCGGCTCCGAAAGGCCGGGTTTCACGAAGATCGGGACGCGCAGCCCGTGCAGGCGCTCCGCTCGCTTCTCCCAGCGTGTGCCGCAGACCGGGCACGCGAGCTCACCTTCGGCCATGCGCTCGCCGTGCGCGAGGAGGATCTTGGCGCAGCAGCGCTCGACGTTGGGCTGGTGCCCATCGGCAGCGGCAAGGAACGGGAACGACGCCTGCGGACCCACGCGCGTGCGGCGCTGGAACACGCGGCCATCGGAGCGGCGATACGTCTCGGCGCCGCTCTTCGTCCACTCGGTCGCGCACTCCGGACACCGGAACGCGCGATCCGGCTTGTAGAAGCCACCCCACTCGATGATCCAGTCCTCGCAGCAGTCCGCGAGGATGACGCGGTCGATCATTCCTCCCGCCTTCCGAGGAGCCAGCACAGCACGGCCTTCTGCGCGTGCAGCCGGTTCTCCGCCTGATCGAACACCACGCTCTGCGGGCCGTCCATCACCTCGTCGGTGATCTCCTCGCCGCGATGCGCCGGCAGGTCGTGCATGACGACCGCGTCCGGCTTCGCGTGACGCAGGAGCTCGGCGTTCACCTGGTAGCCCTGGAACGCCCGCCGTCTGCGCTCGTACTCCTGCTCCTGGCCCATGCTCGTCCAGACATCCGTGTACACCACGTCCGCATCACGCACCGCGGCGACGGGATCGTGCACCAGCTCGAACGATCCGCCGGTCGCGCGCGCGAACGAGCTTGCGAGCTCGACGTAGCGCGCCTGCGGCTCGAAGCCGGCCGGCGTCGCGACGCGCATGCGCGCCGAGCGCAATGCCGCGCAGAGCATGAGCGAGTGCACGACATTGTTCCCGTCGCCGACGTACGCGATGGTGACGCCGCGCAGGTCGGGACCCTTCTTCTCCGTCACGGTGAGGATGTCGGCGAGCCCCTGGCAGGGGTGCGAGAGGTCCGAGAGCCCGTTGATGACCGGGATCGTCGCGTACCGCGCGAACTCCTCGATCGTCTCGTGGGAGTTGGTCCGCAGGACCACGCCGTCGACCATGCGGCTCACGACGCGCGCCACATCGGCGACGCTCTCGCGCCGGCCGAGACCGACCTCCTGGGGCGAGAGGTACACGCAGTGGCCACCCAGCTGCGTCATGCCGATGTCGAACGAAAGGCGCGTGCGCAGGCTCGGCTTCTCGAAGATCTGCGCCAGCGTGCGACCCTGTAGCGGCGCATCCGCGGTCCGCTCACGCTTGAGCGCGAGCGCCAGGTCGAGCAGGTGCGCGAGCTCGTCCACGTCGAGGTCGGCGATCGACGTGAAGTGCCGGACGCCGCGCATGGTCGCTGTCACAGCGCCCGCAGCGCGGGGCGGCGCTCGTCGAGGAGCGCGACGAGAGAGCGCGCGACGCGCTCGGCGTCGTGGCGGATGGTGTCCTGCTTCAGCCAGAGGTCCCGCGGCCCGCTCCACTTGTCGATGACCGGCGCGGTCACCGGCCGCACACCGAGACCGCGGATCGCCTCGAGCTCCACCGCGGTCGGCTCCAGGTACTCGAGGCCCTGGTCGGCGTAGTGGCGGCGCAGGTGCTCGGGGGGCGTATCGCTGTTGATGAGCGCCACGTCGAGACCCGATCCCCCAAGGTAGTCCTGCACCACGCGGACATGGTCGCCCAGCGAGAGGCCGTCCGTCTGCCCCGGCTGCCGCGTGGTGTTCGCCACGTACACGACCAGACCGCGCGCGTTCGAGATGGCGCGCGCGATCTCGGGCACCAAGAGACACGCGCACACCGTCGTGTAGAGGCTGCCAGGCCCGAGCGTGATGAGGTCCGCCGCCTCGATGGCCTCGACGCTCCCCGGGGTGGCGGAGACGCCGCCGTCCTTCAGGAAGATGCGCTCGATGGCGGGCTTCCCGACGGCGCGCACCTGGACCTCTTCCTCCACGATCGAGCCGTCCGCGAGCTCCGCGCAGAGGTGCGTGTTGTAGAGCGTCACCGGGAGGACGCGACCGCGCAGCTTCAGAAGACGCGAGGCCTCCTCCACGGCGCGGAGGAACGAGCCCTCCTGCTGCGTGAGCGCCGCGAGGAGGAGATTGCCGAACGCCATGCCGCTCAGGTCATCGCTCTTCTCGGTCTCGAAGCGGTGCGCCATGAGCCGCGTCAGGACGGGGTCGCCCTCGGCCAGCACGGTGAGCGCGTTGCGGATGTCGCCCGGCGCGGGCACGTCGAGGGCGATGCGCACCTTCCCGGTGGAGCGCCCCGAATCCGTCACGCCGATGAGCCCGGTGATGTCCGGCGTGTGTGTGCGCATCCCGGCCATGACCGTGGGCGCCCCCAGCCCGCCGCCGACGCAGACCACGCGCAGTGGCTCGTTCACGGCCGAATCTTGGCAGATATGCAGGAGGGCTCCCTCACGGGAGCCCTCCGAGTGCGCGTCGTCTTGGCCCGCGGCCTAGTGGCCGAAGGGCGCCCAGAACACGTGGGTGAGCAGGAACCGACCGTTGCCGAGATCCTGCGCGTACCAGCTGCCGCGGGCGCGCGATGCGCCATGCGGCGTCCCGTCCTCCGCGGCACCAAGCGCCGTCAGCGGACTGAAGGCGGCGCTCGCCGCGCCGTCGGTGTGCGAGCCGTAGATGAGCTCGAGCTGCTCGTAGTCGTGCGCATTCGGACGCGTGCTCTGCGTGTCGGCGTCGCTGGTGTTGTGGTAGTAGTCCATGCAGGTGTCGAGCGAGATCCCCGATTCGTCCTGGTGCCCGAGGCCGAACGTGTGCGCGATCTCCTGGCAGACGACGTGGAGCTTCTCGCTCGTGTTGTTGTACCGATCCATCTTGAAGTACGTGTCGTTCATCTTCGCGACGCCCTGGGTGATGTGGCCGCCGCTGATCCAGATCTGCGCGAGACCCAGCCAGCCGTTGCGGCCGTAGGCGGCGTTGCAGACCTGCACATTTCCGGCGGATGGCTTGCACTTCCGACCGGTCGTGCTGCCGGCCACGATCGTCGTCTCCAGGACCGTGGAGAGGCTCCAGTCCGCCGACGCGGTGACGAGGTAGCCGTCCCAGTCCGGGGTGAGGTTGTCGCCGAGCGAGAGCGCGAGGGGGTTGGCACCGCGCGCCCAGTGATAGGTGCTCCAGGAATGCGTCGCTGTCACGACCGTGGTCGTCGCAAGCAGGATCGCCAGTGTGGCCACGCCGGTGGCCAAGAGCCGCCGCATCAACGTCGTCCTCCCTCGTCTTGTCCGCCGACGGACCAGACGTCCGAGGCACAGCATGGTCGAGCCGGGCACGACCGTAAAGACCCTGCGAATGTCACGTGGTACGACGCTTGCTCGGCCCTCCAGCCATGAAGCGGGCGAGTGTGGTGCCGTTCTGGGCCTGGCAGTTCGTCATCGGCGCCGTCGTCGTCCTGCTCGCCGTGGCCGTCTTTGCCACCGTGGTCGGCGCGGCGCTGCGTGTACCCAGCGGCTTCCTCGACGACATCGGCCGGACCGTCTCCCGGGTCATCCCGCAGCAGGGTCCGGACATCGAGACGGACGCCGAGCTGCGGCGGGTCATCAGCGCCATGCCCGATGGGAAGCTGCGGGTGGCGACGGTGGACGCGGAGCACGGCCGGGTCGTCTTCACGGTGACGGCCGATCGCGCCGCGGTGCGCGCCGCGGTCCAGCCCGGCGACGAGCTGCGCGTGGGCCGGAGCGGCGAGGTCGAGATCGTGCCGACCGGCGTGCCGGGGCTGCTCGATCAGCTCGGGCGCGCGATGGAGGAGCTACGCCGAAAGTGGTTCGGCCCTTAACTCGCCTTGCGCAGGCCGGTGAGGGTGCGCTGGGCGGCGGCCTGACGGGCCACCAGCTCCGCACGCCATGCCTTGCGACGATGGAGCGCTTCGTCGAAGCCGCGCTCATACGAGCCGACCGCGAGGAACCCGACCACGAGCACGCCGAATGCGACGCCGGCCATGAGTCCGATCACGAACGCTTCCATCTGTCTTTTCTTCTCTTTCGTCAGTACTGGCCCGTCCGCGGGCCTCGTCTGACCTGTCACTGAGCAACCGGTGTGCCATGGCGGGGTGGCACTATTCGCCGCATGGCCGAAGCAGCCATACAGGCGACCGGGGTCCACAAGCGCTTCGGGGCGACGGCGGCGCTCGCCGGCCTGGACCTTGAGGTCCGCACGGGAGAGATCTACGGCCTTCTGGGCCCCAACGGATCGGGCAAGACCACCCTCATCCGCTGTCTCGCGGGTCTGCTGCGCGCCGACAGCGGGTCGCTCTTGGTGTTCGGCCGCGGCCCCCGCGAGACCGTGGCCGCTGGGCGCGTCGGCTACATGACCCAGGCGGCCGCTCTGTACGGCGATCTCTCGGTCGCGGAGAACCTGGCCTTCTTCGCGCGCCTGCAGGGCGTCGCCGACGCCGACGCGCGCATCGACGAGGCGCTCGCGACCGTGGACCTGCTCGATCGCAAACGGTCCACCGTGTCAGCGCTCTCCGGCGGGATGCGCACGCGCGTCTCGCTCGCGGCGGCGCTCCTGCACCGTCCGGACCTGCTGCTCCTGGACGAGCCGACCGTCGGGGTGGACCCCGTGCAGCGCCAGGAATTCTGGGCCCACTTCCGCGCGCTCGCATCCCGGGGCGTCACCATCCTCGTCTCCAGCCACGTCATGGATGAGGCCGGCCGCTGCGACCGGCTGGGACTGATCCGCGCGGGCCGGCTCCTCGCGAGCGGCACCGCCGCCGAGCTGACTCGCCGTGCCGGCGCCGCGGACCTCGAGGCGGCATTCCTCGCGCTCGCCGGGGCGGGCGCATGAGCCTCCGGCGGATCGCCGCCGTCGCCCGGCGCATCGCGCTCGGCTTCCGCCGCGACCATCGCTCGCTCGGGTTGCTCTTCGTCGCGCCGCTGGTCGTGATGTCGCTCGTCGGAGCGGTGTGGGGTGCCACCACCCAGACCGTGCCGGAGGTGACGATCGCGACCGACCGCCTCGGACTGCCGGCGCCGATCGCCGGCCGCGTCGTGGAGGGCTTCGTGCGCTCGTCGGCGGTGCGGGCGACGGCGGCGACGTACGAGGAAGGGATGCGCGGCCTGCGCGACGGGACGACCGACGGTGTCGTATGGCTCGAGGGCGCGACGGTGCACGTACAGATCGAAGGATCGGACCCGCTGCGCAGCGGCAGCATCGGCGGCGCGGTGACGAAGGCGCTCGGCGAGGCGCTCGCAACGGCCGGGATCACCGGCGGTGCCGTGCCCGCCGTGAAGATCGACCAGCTCTACGGCGGACCCGACTACACGCTCCTCGACTATCTCGCGCCGGTGCTCGTGGCGTTCTTCGCCTTCTTCTTCATCTTCCTGCTGTCGGCGGTGTCCTTCCTGCGGGAGCGCACCAGCGGCACGCTCGAGCGGCTCATGGCGACGCCGCTGCGTCGGAGCGAGCTCGTCCTGGGCTACCTCGCCGGCTTCAGCGTGTTCGCGCTGCTCCAGGCCGTCGTGATCATCACCTTCACCTTCTTCGTCCTGAAGGTCCAGTACCGAGGCAGCCTGGCCACCATCTTCCTGGTGGAGGCGGTCATGGTGGTGGGCGCGGTCTCGCTCGGCCTGCTCGTCTCCGCCGCCGCGCGCAACGAGCTCCAGGCGGTGCAGTTCGTCCCGGTCGTCCTCCTCCCTCAGGTGTTCCTCTCGGGCCTGCTCGTACCGGTGGAGCAGCTCCCCGACTACCTCCGACCGGTCTCGCTCTTCCTCCCCCTCACCTACGCCAACGAGGCGTTGAAAGAGGTGATGATCAAAGGTGCCGGGCTGGGTGACGCGCTCGTCATCCGCGATCTCGGCGTCCTTGTACTCTTCGGGCTGGTGATGGCTGGCGGCGCGGTGCTGTCGATCCGGCGCGAGGTCGCGTGACCACGCGTTTCCCCAGGACGGGTGAGCCGACGCGGCCACGCTCCGCTAGAGTCGACGGCGAATGACGTCGAAGAGCGGGCCCCGCGGGGTCCGGACGCCGGGATGCGGCGTACCGCCACCAGGAGCACTCTTCGGACCGCGCCATCGGCGCGGTCTTTTTTCGTCCTAAGGAGGGGTCCATGCCACGGCTCTCGCTCATCCCGAGGAAGAGCATCTTCTTCACACAGTTCAGCCAGCACGCCCAGAACGCCCTCGAGGCCGCGGAGGCGCTCGACCGTCTTTTCACCGACTTCACCGATGTGGAAAAGAAGGTCCGCGAGATCCATGCGATCGAGCATTACGGGGACAAGCTGACCCACGAGATCATGCGGGAGCTCAACGAGACCTTCGTGACCCCCCTCGACCGCGAGGACATCATCGGCCTCGCGTCGAAGATCGACGACGTCACCGACGTCTCATACGACGTCTCCGAGCTGGTCCAGCTGTACAAGGTCCAGCGGGTACGTCCCGGCGCCGCCCGTCAGACGAAGGCGCTCGTGGCCGCTGCCGGCGAGATGGTCTCGATGATGAACAACCTCGAGAAGCTCAAGGACCTCGAGTCACACTGGATCAAGATCCACACCTTCGAGAACGAGGGTGACCAGATCTTCCGCGACGCCGTCGCCGAGCTCTTCGCCAACGAGACGAACGCCATCGAGATCATCAAGTGGAAGGACATCCACTCGCTCATCGAGGTCGCGCTCGACCGCTGCGAGGACGTGGCGAACATCGTCGAGACGATCAAGATCAAGCACTCCTGATGGGTCGCGCCTAGATGGACAACGCCCTCTTCCTGGTCCTGCTCGTCGTCCTGCTCGGCCTGATCTTCGAGTACGTCAACGGCTTCCACGACGCGGCGAACGCGATCGCGACGGTCGTGGCGACGCGCGTCTTGACGCCGATGCAGGCGGTGGTGATGGCCGGCTCGCTCAACCTCGTCGGCGCGCTCACCGGTGTGGCCGTGGCGAAGACCGTGGGCAGCGGCATCGTCGACTCGAAGATCGTCACGCAGGACCTGGTGGTCGCGGCGCTCCTCGCGGCGATCATCTGGGACCTCATCACCTGGTGGGTCGGTCTCCCGACATCCTCCAGCCACGCGCTCATCTTCTCGATCATCGGCGCCTCGGTGGCGATCCACGGCTTTAGCGTGGTCATCGTCAGCGGCCTGGAAAAGACGAGCTTCGGCATCATCTACTCGCCCGCGGTGGCGTTCCTCGTTGGCTACATCCTGATGCTCGCTCTGTACTGGATGCTCAGGAAGATGTCGTTCGGCGGCGTCAATCGCATCTTCGGCAAGCTCCAGATCCTTTCGAGCGCCTACATGGCCTACAGCCACGGTGGCAACGATGGCCAGAAGACCATGGGTGTCATCGCGCTCGCGCTGGTGGCGTACGGAGCGGTGCCCGGTGGTGACGCGTTCTTCATCCCGGACTGGGTGAAGGTCAGCTGCGCGGTCGCGATCGGGGTGGGCACGATGAGCGGCGGCTGGCGGATCATGAAGACCATGGGGACGCGCATCACCACGCTCACGCCGGTGCAGGGTTTCGCCGCTGAGACCACGGCCGGCACGGTGATCGAGGTCGCGACGCGGTTCGGGATCCCCATCTCGACGACGCACGCGATCTCGGGCGCGATCCTCGGCGTGGGATCCACCAAGCGGCTTTCCGCGGTCCGTTGGGGCATCGCAGGACGGATCGTGAGCGCCTGGGTCCTCACCATCCCGGGGTGCTTCTTCTTCGGCTGGGTCTTCGCCCACATCTTCCGGATCGTCGGCATCCACCCGTAGCGCGCCGGGCAGCCGCCCATGGCGCGCGGACTACGCGCCCGTCCTCCAAACGTAGTACCCGCCGTATCGGTGGTGTGTCAGACGGCGCGCGCGCCTGACGCTCCCTCGCGCGGGGGATGACCATCGGCCCACAGAAGCGCGAAATACGCCTAACTCCGCATGGTGGGTAGGGGGTCGAGAAAGAAACAGGTGGATCGCACCGCAGTGTCACGG
Organism: Candidatus Limnocylindria bacterium; assembly: GCA_035699805.1. Lineage (GTDB taxonomy): Bacteria > Chloroflexota > Limnocylindria > P2-11E > P2-11E > CF-39. The sequence goes on from DASSPF010000103.1 coordinate 25,566, forward strand.
GGGACCGCGTGGGCCTGAGGCTGTTCGTCCTCACCGTCGCCGGCTGTGGCGTCGCGGTGGTGACCCAGGCGGCCCGCGGAGTGCGCCTGGAGGGCGTGGACCTGCTCATGCTGGCCATCCTCATCGGGCTGGCCGCGGTGACGCAGCGCATGCC
>DASSPF010000104.1:0-5057 GCA_035699805.1 Candidatus Limnocylindria bacterium
GACCGAGCGCAGGATGCGCCATTCGAGGACGATCGCGACGACGATGCCGGCCGCGAGGACCGGCAGGATGAGCTCGCCCTCCATGATCAGGCCGCGCAGGAAGGTCGCCCACCCCGGCGCGCGGCCACCGATGTCGCGAAGGTTCCCCGTGACGTGTTCCGACAGGACGAGCAGCCACACCACAGCGGGCACCGCCCAGGCCGCCTTGTACCGGCGATACAGGAACGCGAATCCCAGCGCGAGCCCCACGGCCGCGTTCAGGACGTCGTGGTAGGGGAGCGTCGCGCCGCGGAAGTCGGCGATCGTCGGGAAGAGCATGCTCCAGCCGCGGCCGAAGCCCTCGGCCCAGACCCGGCCGTACGCCGCATCCTCGTGGATGGCAAAGCCCGCGCCGACGACGTAGCCCAGGAGCAGGCCGTCCGTCGCTGAGCCGGTCCACGCGCGGCGCCACGCGCGGTACGCGAGGTAGCCCAGGACCGGCAGCGGCTTCACGAGCTCCTCGATGAGCGGCCCCAGATAGGCGGAGGCGAGCGTGCCGCCACCCACCAGGCGATGCATCGGTCGTGCGATCGCGAGGTCCACGGCCATGACCGTGAAGAGGCCCACGAAGAAGAACGCCGCGAGCGTGCGCAGCGGGATCGTGCGCGTGAACGCGGTGACGAGGAGCATCCACAGCAGGATGTAGCCGTAATAGAGCGCCTGCGTCCATGCCCGGTCGAGGCGCCCATCGGTGAGGAACGGCAGCTGCCACAGGAAGATGAGCGCGGTGACGGCCGCGCCGGCGCGCCAGATGAGCTGCGAGCGCTGCGCGAGCAGGTCGGAGGCAGTCGTGAGGACGTTCATGACACTAGCCCCGCGCGCCCGTGGTCTGCGCGGACCTCACCCCGGCCACGCCCGGGCCCGACTCGACGATCCTCGAGGGCCGCGGTGGCGGCGGCGCCGTCGGCCGCGTACCAGAGGTGTTTCCCGCCGGGATCCAACCGGTGGCGCCTCCCGGGCTGTTCACGTGGTAGTGGGTCGGATTGCCGCCGGCGTCGCGCGCGATCTGGTCGTACATGAGGCGGCTGCCATTCGGAGCACTGCCCACCCGCTCCGCTCCGCTGCCGGTCCCGTCGTAGATCGACCCGTCGCCGCTGGCATAGCGGAAGCCGCGGTCCCCGCGGTCGCTCCGGTCGCGGTCATCGCGGTCCCCGCCGCTCGCAGCACCCGCACCCGCCGCCGCCCCGGCCGCGCCGCCCGCGGCGAGCGGCCCTGCGTCCATGCCGCCGGAGGCGCCCGCGGCGTAGAGCGTGCGGAGGGCGCCGTCGAGGAGCGCGCCCGCCTGCTGGACGAGGTCCACGATCGTCTGCGGTAGCTCGCCGGTCATCCCTTCCTCCCGCCACGCCAACGCGTGGTTGCGCGGGACTATACAGGCGCTCGTCTGCGACAGCGAAGCGCGGAGGCGCTGCGGCCTCGTCAGCCTCTCGCCGCGAGCGCATCCGAATCCCCTCGGACGCTTGGGCGGACCTGGGGCAGCGGATGGACGATCGAGCCGCTGTCACGGACCGTGCACCGCATGCCGGTGTCTGTCCGGATCACGACCCGATCGGCGGGAACGGGCGACGTACCGGGAATGTACGGTTCGCCAGCTTCGGTCCGGTATCGAGGGAACCGTGTCCAGCTCTCACGTGCGCGACTCGCGTCGCGATCGGCCCCCGCGGCCCCACTTGCGGCGGCGGCCGCTGCGGCCGCGCCGCCCGCGGCGAGCGGTCCTGCATCCATACCGCCGGAGGCGCCCGCGGCGTAGAGCGCTCGGAGGGCGAGGTCGAGGAGCGCGCCGGCCTGCTGAACGAGGTCCACGATCGCCTGCGGAAGCTCGCCGATCACCGCCCCACCTCCGATCGCTCCGGCGACATCACCGCGCGCTCCCCGTGGATCTCGCGCGCCGCACGGATACCCGACTCGAGCGAACCCTGGATCCACGCGTGATGGAGCGAGCAGTGCTCGCCGGCGAAGAGGATGCGGCCCTCGCGGCGGACGATGTCGTCGTGCAGCTTGGTCTGCTGCTCCGGCTCGAAGAGCGCGAAGGCGCCGCCGGCATATCTGTCGGCGGACCAGGCGTGCGAGGCGCCGACCTCGAACTCCTCGCGGATACGCGGGTGGATGTGCGCCACGTCCTCGAGCGCCTCCTCGATGCGCGTCGCCTCGTCCATCGCGGCCCAGCGCAGCGCGTCCTGGCCCCAGGTGTACGAGGCGAGGAGCACCCCGCGCTCGGTCGTCGGATCGGGTGTGGGGTAGTTGATGCGGCGGATGCCCAGGTCGGTGGCCGTCGCGCCGCCCAGGATGCCGTCCTCCTGCTCCCAGAAGCGACGGCGCACCTGGAACAGGATCTTCGTCGACGCCGAGTAGTGCAGCTGGCGGATGGCGCGCTGCTTGCCGCGCGATAGCGGCTTCAGCATCTCCACGTGCCGGAGCACCGGGAACGGGAGCGTGCAGATGGCGTAGTCGCCGGTCACCGAGTAGCGGCCCGCGCGCGTGCGGTAGTGGACGGTGACCGAGTCGGGGTCCTGATCGATGGCGTGGACCTGCGCGCCGAAGCGGACGCGGTCGGGTATGGCGGCGTAGAAGGCGTTCGGAAGGCGGTCGGTGCCACCGACGATCTCTTGCATGTCCACGTACGCCCCGCCCAGCTGCTCGCGCAGCTCCTCCATGACCGCGCTGTTGAGGTCGGCCTCCACGAAGTTGAGCACGCCGTACATCTCGATGGCGCTCTCCGAGAAGCCCTTCAGCTCGAGGAACTCGCGGATGGAGTACTCGTCGTAGCGGCGGCGGATCTCGTCCCAGGCGTCATCGCGCGTGGCCAGGAGCTCGCGGATGTCCGCGGTCGCCGCCTCCCAGAGCGCGTCGGCGGTCTTCCCGCGCTCATGCGCCGCGACCTCGAAGGGGAGCCGCTCGGGCTCGCGTTGGGCCTGTGCCGCGGTCATGCGCCGCCCGCCCACGTGCACGAGACCGTTGGGGTTCCCGGTGACGAACGGCCGCAGCTCCAGGCCGAAGAGACGGCAGTACTCCAGCGTCAGCTCGTGCACCCGCGGGATGCGCATCGCACCCGCCTCGGCGTACAGACCCGGCGCGAACGAGCGCAACGTGTAGATGCGGCCGCCCACGCGGTCCTGCGCTTCGAGCACGACCACCTCGTGGCCCTCGCGCGTGAGCTCGAACGCGGCGACGAGGCCGGCGATGCCCGCGCCGATGACCACCACGCGCTTGGACGGCTGCCGCCGGTCCTCGAGGCCCGCACTCGGTGTCGCCAGGACCTCCGGCGCGACCGCCTCGCCGTGGATGTGCGCCCCGCTCTCGTCAGCGCGCGTCATCCCCTCGCCTCCTCGCCGACCGCATCATCGCCCGACCCCTCTCGCCCCATACCTGGCCGTTCTTTACCGGCGTCCGAGCGCCTCGAGCGCTCTGCGGATCGCTGGGTCGCGCTCGAACGTGACATCTTCCCACGCGACCTTCACCTCGATCTCGGGCACGACTCCGGTCCGCTCCCAGTTCACCCCCGAGCGAGCGGCCTCGAAACCCTCCTGCGCGATCCAGGCACGCGAGCCATCGGGCAGGTTCACCGCGTGCAGCGTCTCGACATTGCCTCGCGTCGTCTCGCCCACGAGCGTGGCGCGGCCACGGTCCTGAAGGATGCCCGCGAAGATCTCTCCAAAGCTGACGGTGTTGTGGCCGATCAGAACGACCAACGGTACGGTCTGTGAGTTCTCGACCGGCGCGGGCCGGATGGTGAGCGTCCGCGAGCTCGTGCGGCTGACGAAGGCGCCGACGACACCGGACGTGAAAAGCGCCAGCATCGGCTCAAGGACGCTGCTCGAGCCTCCGCCGTTCTCGCGGTCGTCCAGGACGACACCGTCCAGTGGCGCGAGTCGCGCGAGCGCGGCGCGGACCTGATCGTCTACGGTCTGGTCGAAGAAGGTCGGGACCATGATGTACGCAACGCGCGAGCCATCGGTGGTGGGCACGAGCCGCGCATCGATGGGGATCGCACCGGGCACGCGGGCACGCACGATGGTCCGGCGTTCCACCAGACCCCCAGGCATCCGCACCTCCATCACGACCGCAGAGCACTCGGGGCCACGCAAGCGGTTCTGGACCACGCCATCCTCGATGACCGGAAGCCCATCCGCGGTGAGGATCGCGTCGTGTGGCTGAATGCCGGAATGCGCCGCGGGCGAGTCAGGGATGACCGCGAGGACCGTGATATAGCCCTTCTCCAGGAGCGGCTGCGCGTACACGCCGATGCCCACGAATGATTCGTTGCCCGCAAGCTGCGCATCCGAAGCAGCCTTCCGCACCGGCGACTCGAACGTCGAGTGCTCGTCACCGAGATCGGTGACGAAATCCTTCATCCGGAGATAGAACCGCTCGGTCTCGAGCCCGGTCTCGATCTCCGCGCGGTATCGCGCGACGTTGGTCGGCCAGTCCCTGCCGTTGAAGTCGGTGTACAGGTAGGTCGCGTCGATAGCTTCGGCCAGGGTGTCGAAGACCTCGAGCTGCAGCTCCTTCGCCACCGGTGTGTTGGGGACCGGTGACGCGGTGGGGGCGACGGTCGCGCCGGGCCGCGGGGTCGCGATGGTCCTGCCCACGCACGCCGGCGGGATGTACGTGGCTGGGCGCGCGGTCGGTGTTGGAGTGGGCGCAGACGTAGGGGTGGCGAACGCGGCAGCGGGGCTGGACTGCGGCTCGATCGCGGTGACGGACGGCGCCGTGCCCGTGGACGGTGCGCCGCACGCCGCTGTGACGAGCACAGCGATCGCCAGGACCAGAGCCAGGCGGTCGCGCGGGATCACTGCGCAGGCAGCCGCGTCATCGCGTCAGCACCCAGGAGGTCCGCTGGCATCTGCAGGAAGATCGGTGGCTCGCCGATCGCAAGCTCCACGAACGTGCCGGTGTAATTCGGGTCGTACGCCGCCTGCACGAGCGTCCCGGGATCGCGCTGCGGCGTGTACCAGCCGGGCGCCTCGTACCGGCGCGCCGAGGTGACCGCGGACCACGGGATGCGCACCTCAGGGAAGAGG
>DASSPF010000105.1:0-41321 GCA_035699805.1 Candidatus Limnocylindria bacterium
CACCGAGATGGTCATGCCCGGCGACAACGTGAACCTCACCGTCACGCTCATCACCCCGATCGCCCTCGAGGAGGGCCTGCGCTTCGCCATCCGCGAAGGCGGCCGCACCGTGGGCGCGGGCGTCGTGACGAAGATCATCGAATAATGGCAAAGCAGCGCATCCGGATCCGGCTCAAGGCGTACGACCACAAGCTGATCGATCAGTCCGCCGCGCAGATCGTGGAGACCGCGCAGCGGACCGGGTCGACGGTCACCGGTCCCGTGCCGCTTCCGACCCGTATCGAGAAGTTCACGGTGATCCGGAGCCCCTTCATCTACAAGGACTCGCGTGATCAGTTCGAGATCCGGACGCACAAGCGCCTCATCGACATCAACGACCCCTCGCAGAAGACCGTCGACGCGCTCATGAAGCTGAACCTTCCCGCGGGCGTCGACATCGAGATCAAGCTCTAAAGGACGCACCAGATGGCCGAAGACGAGACGACCACCAACGAGACCGAGACGACCGCGGAGACGGCGGAGGCGCCTGCCATGGCGAAGCCGCTGCTCCTCGGCCGCAAGATCGGCATGCTCCAGCACTTCCGGCCGGATGGCTCGGTCGTGGCCGCCACGGTCATCGCCGTGGAGTCCAACCTCGTCACCGCGGTGCGGACGAAAGAGAAGGACGGCTACGAGGCCGTGCAGATCGGCTTTGGCATCGTCGGCGAGAAGCGCATGACCAAGCCGGAGCGCGGCCACCTCAAGGGTCTGCCGGCGCTCAAGCATCTGCGTGAGGTCCGCGTGGACGACATCACCGGCTTCGCCAAGGGTCAGCGCATCGGACCCGAGCGCTTCGCCACGGGCGACAAGGTGAACGTCACCGGCACGTCCAAGGGCAAGGGCTTCCAGGGGCCGGTCCACCTGCACCACTTCTCGCGCGGTCCCAAGTCGCACGGCTCCGACCACCTGCGCCGTCAGGGCTCGGTCGGCTCGGGCACCACGCCCGGCCGCGTGCTGAAGGGTCTGCGCATGGCTCGGCACCAGGGCATGGACCGCGTGACCGTGAAGAACCTCGAGGTCCTGAAGGCCGACCAGGAGCGCTCGCTGCTCGTGCTCGCCGGCGCCATCCCCGGCCCGCGCAACTCCATCGTCATGGTGAGGAAGGCCTGATGCCCGAGAAGAAGAAGACGCCCGCGCCGAAGAAGGCTGAGCGCGAGACGGCCAAGCCGGCCCGCGCGAAGTCCACCAGCCCTGAGCGTGTCTCCTCGGCGAAAGCCGAGAGATCGAGCAAGGCGGCTCCGGCGAAGAAGGCCGCACCGGCCAAGCGCGCCGTCGCGCGTCCGGTCACGCGCGTGGTGCGCCCCGAGGCGGAGCGCGTCGCCCGTCCGGCGGTCGCGCCCAAGCCGGCCGAGAAGCGCGAGAAGGTGGCGGCCAAGCCGTTCCCCACCGCGCCCGCGGGCCACGCGCCGCTCATCGCGCAGGACGGCTCGGTCTCCGGATCGCTCGAGCTCCCGAAGTCGCTCGCCGCGCCGGCCCGTCGTGGGGATGCCACGCTCTTCCAGGCGTTCATCGCCGGCCGCGCGAACGCGCGCCAGGCGACCGCCGCCACCAAGAACCGCGCACGCGTGTCCGGCGGTGGTGCGAAGCCGTGGCGCCAGAAGGGCACCGGCCGCGCACGCCAGGGCTCCACGCGCGCGCCGCACTGGCGGCACGGCGGCGTGGTGTTCGGTCCCAACGGCCGCACCTATGAGCAGCGCATGCCCGAGAAGATGCGCCGCGCGGCGTTCTCGCAGGCCGTGAGTGCGCGTTCGGCCATGGGCCGCGTGCTGGTCATCGAGGGCCTGCGTCTGGAGGGCGACCGTCCACGCACGCGCGACGTCGTCACCTGGCTCGGGCGCATCGGCGACACCGGCGCCACGGTCATCGTGACGAACGAGATCGACGAGCGCGTGGGTCGCGCCATGGCGAACATCCCCGCACTCGAGTACCGCACCCCGGGCTCGCTGCGCCTGGTGGACGTTCTCGAGAGCGACACGCTCATGATCCAGCGCACGGCGCTGGGCGCGATCGCGGCGCGCGCCGGCGAGCCGAAGGCGGTGACCGCATGAGAGGGTCGCTCGTGCTCCTCCGACCGGTCATCACCGAGCGGTCCATGACCGAGACCGCGGTCGGCCGCTACACGTTCGCGGTCGCGACCGACGCGACCAAGCTCGAGATCGCCTCCGCGGTGGCGGAGGCCTTCAAGGTGGACGTCGTGAGCGTGAACACCATGCCCGTCCGCGGCAAGGAGCGTCGCCTGGGGCGGCGCGTCGGCCGCAAGCCGGACTGGAAGAAGGCGATCGTGACCATCGGCAAGGGCCAGAAGATCGAGCGCTACTTCGTGGAGGGCGTGTAATGCCGCTGAAGACCTACAAGGCGACATCGCCCGTCCGCCGCTTCCGGCAGTCGGCGTCGTTCGCCGAGATCACCAAGGGCAAGAAGCCGGAGCGCTCGCTCACCGAGCGCAAGCTGCGCCACGCCGGCCGCAACGCGCAGGGCCGCGTCACCACGCGCCACCGCGGCGGCGGCGAGAAGCGCAACTACCGGATCATCGACTTCAAGCGCACCAAGGATGGGATCCCGGCGAAGGTCGTGTCGATCGAGTACGACCCCAACCGCTCGGCGCGTCTCGCTCTGCTGGTGTACCGCGACGGCGAGAAGCGCTACATCCTCGCGCCGAACGAGCTGAAGGTGGGGGACACCGTCGTCTCCGGCCCGGACGCCGAGGCGCGCGTGGGTAACTGCCTGCCGCTCGAGCACATCCCCACGGGCACGACCATCCACGGCATCGAGCTCCAGCCCGGCCGCGGCGCCCAGCTGGTGCGCGCGGCGGGCGGGATGGCGCAGCTGGTGGCCAAGGAGGGCGAGTACGCGCAGATCCGCCTGCCCTCCGGGGGCATCCGCGTCGTCCAGGTGCGCTGCCGCGCCACGGTGGGGCAGCTCGGCAACGTGGAGCACGAGAACCGCAAGATCGGCGGCGCCGGCCACAAGCGCCGGATGGGCTGGCGCCCATCCGTGCGTGGCGTGGTGATGTCGCCGCGTGACCATCCGCACGGCGGTGGCGAGGCGAAGTCGCCGGTGGGCGGCATGGCGCAGACGCCGTGGGGCAAGCCGGCCATGGGCCTCAAGACCCGCAAGAACCCGCGCACCGATCGCTTCGTGACGGCGCGGCCGAAGAAGAGGAAGAGCAAATGACCCGCTCCGTAAAGAAGGGACCGTTCGTCCACGACTCCCTGAAGAAGCGCATCGAGACGATGAACCAGCGCAACGAGAAGAAGGTGCTCAAGACCTGGTCGCGCGCGTCGGTCATCCTGCCGGCGATGGTGGGTCACACCATCGGCGTGCACGACGGCCGGCGTCACGTGCCGGTCTTCATCACCGAGAACATGGTCGGCCACCGTCTGGGCGAGTTCGCCCCCACGCGCACGTTCAAGGGCCACGGCCGCGGTGCCGCGGCAGAGACGGTCGCGGCCGTGAAGCCGGGGGCATGACCGTGGAAGTACGTGCGTCCGCCAAGTTCCAGCGCTTCTCGCCGCGCAAGGCGCGCCTGGTGACCGACCTCATCACCGGCAAGTCGGCGGAGGAGGCGATCGCCATCCTCGAGCACCTCCCCAAAGGGAGCGCGCTCCCGATCGGCCGTGTGGTGCGCTCGGCGGTGGCGAACGCGGAGAACAACTTCAACCTCACGATGGAGAACCTCTACGTGAAGCGGGCCACGGCCGACGAGGGTCCGCGCATGAAGCGCATCTGGATGCGTGGCCGCGGCCGTCGCGACGTCAAGCTGAAGCGGACCAGTCACATCACGATCGTCGTGGACGAGAAGGAAGGAGCTCGCTAATGGGACAGAAGACGCACCCGCACGGGTTCCGCCTCGGGTTCACGAAGACGTGGAACGCGAAGTGGTACGCCAACAAGAAGAACTACCGCACGCTGGTGAAGGAGGACGTCGCCATCCGTGGCGCAATCCGCGCCCGCCTGCGTGACGCCGCCATCGCGCGCATCGACATCGAGCGCTCGACGAACCAGGTCACCGTGACGATCCACACCGCCAAGCCGGGCGTGGTCATCGGCAAGGGTGGCGCGAAGGTGGAGGAGCTCCGTCAGGTGCTCGGCAAGACCACGGGCAAGGCGGTGAAGGTGAACATCTTCGAGATCCGCTTCCCCGAGGTGGACGCGTTCCTCATCGCCGAGAACGTGGCGCAGCAGCTCGAGCGGCGCGTGTCGTTCCGCAAGGTGCTGAAGCAGACCGTCCAGCGCGCCATGAAGTCCGGGGCGAAGGGCGTCCGCGTGGCGGTCGCCGGCCGCCTCGGTGGCGCCGAGATGAGCCGCCGCGAGTGGGAGCGCGAGGGCCGCGTGCCCCTGCACACCCTCCGCGCCGACATCGACTTCGGCCGCGCTATCGCCAAGACGACGTTCGGCACGATCGGCGTGAAGGCCTGGATCTACCGCGGCGATATCGAGCCGGCACCGCGTCAGGTCGCGTCGAACACGCCGGGTGGCGGCGCGCCGCGTCCGAGCGCCCCGCCGGCACCGCCCGCACCGCCCGCCCCGCCGGTACCGGCCCCGGTCGCACCGGCGGCGCCGACGACGGGTGGGGTGATCTAGATGCTCCAGCCGAAGCGACTGAAGCACCGGAAGTTCCAGCGCGGCCGCATGAAGGGTCATGCCGTCGCCGGTGGGACGATGGCCTTCGGCGACTACGCGCTCCAGGCCCAGGAGCCGTGCTGGATGACGGCACGGCAGATCGAGGCCGCGCGGCGCGCGATCGTCCACCACTTCAAGCGTGGCGGCAAGGTCTGGATCCGCGTGTTCCCCGACAAGCCCGTCACGAAGAAGCCCGCCGAGGTCCGGATGGGCTCCGGGAAGGGCGCGCCCGACCACTGGGTGGCCGTGGTGCGGCCGGGACGGATCCTCTTCGAGTGCGCCGGTGTCGACAAGGCGCTCGCGAAGGAAGCCATGCGCCTTGCGGCCCACAAGCTTCCGATCAAGACGAAGTTCCTCGCACGGGAAGGTGAGAGCAGTGCAACTGAAGGACATGCGGCGGCTGTCTGACAACGAGCTCGCGAGCGAGCTCAAGAGCGCGAAGGAGGAGCTGTTCGACCTCCGGTTCAAGCTGGCCACGCGCCAGCAGAAGGACTATCGCGCGCTGCCCACGGCGCGCAAGCGCATGGCGCGGCTGCTCACCGTGATGGCGGAGCGTGAGGCGACGACGAATGGCTGAGAAGACGACGACGAAGAAGACCACGGCCACGAAGGCCACGACCGCCAAGAAGACGACGGCGGCCAAGGCCACGGCGGCCAAGAAGACCACGGCCGCGAAGGCCGCCGCGCCGGCGAAGGCCGCCACCGCGGCCGCGGTCGCCGCGCGCAAGGCCGTGACCGTGCGCAAGCGCACCGCCGCGACCGTGGCGCACACCGCCACGCCGGCGGGCGAGACCGCCACGGGTTGGCGCCGCTTCCGCCGCAAGACGAAGGTCGGCGTGGTCATCTCGGCCAAGCAGCCGAAGACGGTGATCGTGACCGTCGGCCGTATGCGCGAGCACCCGCTGTACAAGAAGGTCATCCGCGTGCGTAAGGGCTTCGCCGCCCACGACGAGGCGGGCGACGTGCGCGAGGGCGACCTCGTGCGCATCCAGGAGAGCCGCCCCTACAGCGCGACGAAGCGCTGGAAGGTGGTCGAGGTCCTGTCGCGCTCCGGCGAGGCCGGCGCTGCCGCGCCGCGCGTGGCCGACATCGAGCGTCAGCTCGAGGAGGCCGAGGGCGTGAACGAGATCCTCTCGAAGCCGGCGAGCGAGCGCGAGGACGCCGAAGAGAGCGAGGCGGAGACGAAATGATCCGTCCGTACACCCGCGTCCGCGTGGCGGACAACACCGGTGCGCGCGAGCTCTCGGTCATCCGTGTGCTCGGGTCGTCGTCGGGCACGACCGCCGAGATCGGCGACGTGTTCATCGCGGCCGTGAAGAACGCCATCCCCAACGCCGGGGTGAAGAAGGGCGAGGTCGTGCGCGCCGTCGTGGTGCGTCAGACGAAGGAGTACCGCCGCAGTGACGGCTCGCTCATCCGTTTCGACGACAACGCCGCGGTGCTGCTGAACCCGCAGAACCAGCCGCGCGGGACGCGCATCTTCGGCCCGGTCGCGCGCGAGCTGCGCGAGCGCAACTTCATGAAGATCGTCTCGCTGGCCCCGGAGGTCCTCTAATGGCGACGAGTCTCAAGATCCGCAAGGGCGACGAGGTCGAGGTCCTCGCAGGCAAGGACCGCGGCAAGCGCGGCCGTGTCCAGGAGGTCCGCCCGAGCGAGGGCACCGTCATCGTCGCCGGCGTGAACGTGGCCAAGCGCCACACCAAGGCGAACCCGACGAAGAACCAGAAGGGCGGCATCGTCGAGCAGCCCATGCCCTTGGCCTTTGGCAAGGTCATGGTGGTGTGCTCGCACTGCGGCAAGGCGACGCGCGTGGCGCACCGCCGCGACGAGGACACCAAGGAGCGCGTCTGCAAGCGCTGCGGCGAGGCGATCGTCGTCGAGGAGAAGGCCTGATGCCGATCCCGAGCGCGATGAAGGAGCGCTACGACACCACCATCCGCGAGGAGCTGCGCAAGCAGTTCTCGTACGGCAACGTCATGGAGATCCCGAAGATCGAGAAGGTCATCCTGAACATCGGGATGGGCGAGTCGATCGGGAACGGGAAGGCCATGGACGCCGCCGCGGCCGACCTCGCGCTCATCACCGGCCAGAAGCCGATCGTGACGAAGTCGAAGAAAGCCATCTCGAACTTCCGGCTGCGGATCGGGATGCCCATCGGCCTCAAGGTCACGCTGCGCGGCGAGCGGATGTGGCACTTCCTGGAGAAGCTCCTCACGGTGGCCCTCCCGCGGATCCGCGACTTCCAGGGCGTGCCCGAGCGCAGCTTCGACGGGCGCGGCAACTACTCGCTCGGTCTCAAGGAGCAGCTGGTGTTCCCGGAGATCGACTACGACAAGATCGACCGGCTACGTGGGATGGAGATCACCATCGTGACGACCGCCAAGACGGATGAGGAGGCTCGCGCGCTCCTGCGCGGCCTCGGCATGCCGTTCCGGCAGTCGTCCTAGGTAAGGGAGCGAGATGGCGAAGAAGAGCCTCATCAACAAGTCGCAGCGCGAGCCGAAGTTCAAGGTGCAGGGGTACAACCGCTGCCAGGTCTGCGGCCGTGCGCGCGGCTACATGCGCAAGTTCGGGCTGTGCCGGATCTGCTTCCGCGAGCGCGCGCTCACGGGTGAGCTCCCCGGCGTGACGAAGTCGAGCTGGTGATTAGGTGATGGGAATGACAGAAGAGACGACGACGAACACCGCACCCGCGCCGCTGGGCGAGGCGCCATCGGGCGAGCGCGCGGCCGCGCCGGCCAAGCGCGCGCCCTCCACGCGCAAGCCGCGCCCGCGCACCGTCGGCGTGCCGAACGACCCGGTGGCCGACATGCTGACGCGCGTTCGCAACGCCGCGGGCGCACGGCACGAGACGGTGACCATCCCCACCAGCCGCACCAAGGTGGAGATCGCGAAGATCCTCAAGACCGAGGGCTTCATCGCCTCGTTCGAGCAGCCCTCGCCGCGCGAGCTGGTGCTGAAGATGAAGTACATCGGCGGCAAGGTCCCTGCGGTGTCGGGTCTGCGCCGCATCAGCAAGCCGGGGCTGCGCGTCTACGCGCGCAAGACCGAGATGCCGCGGGTCCTCGGTGGCCTGGGCATCGCCATCGTCTCGACCTCGTCCGGTGTCATGACCGGCCGCCAGGCCGAGCGCAAGGGACTGGGCGGGGAAGTCCTCGCTTATGTCTGGTAGTAGAGGAGCACGGAATTGAGTCGGATCGGTCGTTTGCCGGTGGCCGTCCCGCAGGGCGTGGACGCGAAGATCGAGGGCCGCACCCTGCGCCTCAAGGGGCCGAAGGGCGAGCTCTCGCTCGAGGTGCACCCGAACGTGACGGTGAAGCGCGAGGACGGCACGCTCGTCGTCGCCCGCAAGGACGACGCGAAGGGGACGCGCGCGCTGCACGGCCTCACGCGTGCGCTCATCGCGAACATGGTCACCGGCGTGACGACCGGCTACGCGCGTGACCTCGAGATCAGCGGCACGGGCTACCGCGCCGCGGTGCAGGGGAAGAAGCTGCAGCTCTCGCTCGGCTTCTCGCACCCGGTGGAGATCGACCCGCCGAAGGGCATCACCTTCACCACCGAGACACCGCAGAAGCTGCGTGTGTCGGGCATCGACAAGCAGGCCGTGGGGGAGATGGCGGCGAAGATCCGTTCGCTCCGCGTGCCGGACCCGTACAAGGCGAAGGGCATCAAGTACGCCGAGGAGCGCATCCGCCGCAAGGCGGGCAAGGCCGGCAAGGTCGGCGCGAAGGCCTAAGGGAGACAGAGATGGGCGAGAAGACACGCGAACAGGGCCGCATCCGCCGCCACGCGCGCGTGCGCGAGAAGGTGCGCGGCAGCTCGGCGCGGCCGCGGCTTGCGGTGTATCGCTCGCTCACGCAGATCTACGCGCAGCTCATCGATGACGACGCGGGTCGCACGCTCCTCGCCGCCTCGAGCCTCGAGGCGAAGGCGGAGAAGCGGAAGAAGTCCGAGCAGGCGAAGGCCGTGGGTGCCGCGCTCGGTGACCGCGCGAAGAAGGCCGGCATCGCCGAGGTCGTATTCGACCGCGGCGGCTACCGGTACCACGGACGAGTGAAGGCGCTGGCGGATGGCGTCCGCGCCGCGGGGGTCAAGGTATGACACGGATCGATGCCAATCGCCTGGAGCTCACGGAGCGCGTGGTCCAGATCAACCGCGTGTCGAAGGTCGTGAAGGGCGGTCGCCGCTTCAGCTTCTCGGCCATCGTCGTCGTGGGTGATGGCCGCGGGCACGTGGGCGCCGGTCTGGGCAAGGCCGACGAGGTGCCGGACGCGATCAAGAAGGGCATCGAGGACGCCAAGAAGCACCTCATCAAGGTGCCGCTCCTCGATCGCAGCATCCCGCACCCGGTGACCGCGGACTTCGGCGCGGCGAAGGTCCTCCTCCGCCCGGCGTCGAAGGGAACGGGTGTCATCGCGGGCGGTTCGGTGCGCGCCGTGGTCGAGTCGGCGGGCATCTCCGACATCCTGTCGAAGTCGCTCGGCAGCAGCAACCCGGTGAACGTGGTCATGGCCACGATGGCCGCCCTGCGTTCGCTCCGCTCCGCCGAGCAGATCGGCGAGATGCGCGGCGTGCACGTGGGCCGCAAGAAGGCCGAGCCCGCCGCCGAGCTGGTGACCACATGAGCAAGCTCGTCATCCGCCAGCACAAGAGCGCCATCGGCGAGAAGGTCGCGGCGCGTCAGACCCTGGAGTCGCTCGGACTGCGCCGTCCGGGGAACATCGTGGAGCGCGAGGACAGCGCGACGCTGCGCGGTCAGCTGCGCAAGGTCGCCCACCTCGTGCGGGTCGAGGAGAACAAGTGAAGCAGCACGAGATGAAGGCACCCGCGGGCGCGCGCCGGCCGAACCGCCGGCTCGGCCGCGGCATCAGCGCGGGCCAGGGCAAGACCGCGGGCCGTGGCACCAAGGGTCAGCTCGCGCGCACCGGTCCGGGGCTCCCGGGCTGGTTCGAAGGCGGCCAGACCCCGATCCACATGCGCATCCCGAAGATGCGCGGCTTCCGCAACCGCTTCCGCAGCCCGTTCGTCGCGGTGAACGTGGCGCGTCTGGCCGACTACGCCGTGGACGGCAAGGTGACCCCGGCGACGCTCGCCGCGAAGGGGCTCGTCCGTCCGGACGCGAAGATCAAGGTGCTCGCGGACGGTGAGGTGACCGGCCGGTTCGAGGTGCACGCCCACGCCGTCTCCGACGCGGCGCGCACCAAGATCGAGGCTGCCGGCGGCTCCATCGTGATCATCGGCTAGCCCGTGGGAATGTTCGCCGCGCTCCTGGAGGCGTTCCGCACCCCGGACCTCCGGAACAAGATCCTGTTCACGCTGGGCATGCTGGTGGTGTTCCGCTTCCTGGCGCACGTGCCGCTCCCGGGTGTGGACCAGGTGCGCCTGCAGGAGGTCATCGCCAACAGCCAGCTGCTGAATCTCCTGGACCTGTTCTCCGGCGGCGGGCTCGCGCGCCTCTCGGTGGTGGCGCTCGGCGTCAACCCGTACATCAACGCGTCGATCATCATGACCCTCCTCAACCAGACCATCCCCGCGCTCGAGCGGCTCTCCAAGGAAGGCGAGTACGGGCGCAACAAGATCAACCAGTACACGCGCATCCTCACCGTCCCGCTGGCGCTCCTGCAGGGCATCGGCGTCGCGGTGTTCATGCAGCGCTCGGGCGTGCTGCCGGCCTTCGGGCCTGACGACATCCCGCTCACGCTCGCCATCCTCGCCTCGCTCACCGCTGGGACGCTCATCCTCATGTGGCTCGGCGAGCTCATCAGCGAGAAGGGCATCGGCAACGGCATCAGCTTCATCATCTTCGCCGGCATCGTCGGCCGGATGCCGACGACGGTCTCGCAGACCTTCGAGGTGCAGCAGAACTTCTTCGCGCTCACGGCGATCGCGGTCATCGCGATCCTGGTGATCGCGGCGATCATCTTCATCCAGGAGGGCCAGCGCCGGGTGCCGGTGCAGTACGCCAAGCGCGTCCGCGGCACGCGGATGTACTCGGGCGGGAGCACGTTCATCCCGCTGCGCGTGAACTCCGCCGGCGTGATCCCGATCATCTTCGCCATCTCGATCCTGCTGCTGCCCAGCCAGGTGGCGCAGTACTTCACCAACTCGGAGACCGAGTGGCTGAAGAACGTCTCGACCGGCATCGTGGCGGCGTTCCAGAACCCGGTCTTCTACAACCTGTCGTACTTCGTGCTCGTCGTGGTGTTCACGTTCTTCTACACCGCGTTCACGTTCATCCCCAACGACGTCGCCGACAACATCAAGCGCTACGGCGGCTTCATTCCGGGCATCCGGCCGGGCCGCCCGACCGCGGAGTTCCTCCAGCGCGTCGTGACGCGCATCACCATCGCCGGCGCGCTCTTCCTCGGGCTCGTCGCGGTCATGCCGACGGTCATCGGCGACATCACCGGTGTGCAGACGCTGCGCCTGGGCGGGACGAGCATCCTCATCGTGGTCGGCGTCGTGGTGGAGACGATGAAGCAGCTCGAGGCGCAGCTCCTCCAGCGCAGCTACGAGGGGTTCATCCGCTAAGTGGCACGCGGCGATCTGGTGCTCATGGGTCCACCGGGCTCGGGCAAGGGCACCCAGGCGACGGCCCTCGTCGAGCAGTACGGCTGGGTCCACCTCTCCACCGGCGACCTCTTCCGAGACCAGATCAAGCGCGGCACGCCGCTGGGCCGGACCGCGAAGTCGTACATCGACCGCGGCGAGTACGTGCCCGATGACGTGACGGTGGGCATGGTGCGCACGCGCGTGGGGGAGATCCCCGCGGCGACGCGCATCGTCTTCGACGGCTTCCCCCGGACGGTCGCGCAGGCCGAGGCGCTCGACGAGATCCTCGGCGCGGTGGGCCGGCGCATCGAGGCGGTCGTCCTCATCGACGTCCCGCGCGACGTGCTCCTGGCGCGCCTGGGAAAGCGCGCGAAGGAGCAGGGTCGCAGCGACGACACGCCGGAGGTCATCGGCACGCGGCTCGACGTGTACGAGCGGCAGACCCGGCCGGTCATCGATCACTACGACGCGAAGGGCCGCGTCCGCCGCGTGAACGGCGTCGGCACGGTCGACGAGATCGGCGCGCGGCTGCGCGAGGCCGCCGGATGATCACGCTGAAGACACCCGACGAGACGGCGAAGATGCGCGAGGCCGGGCGGGTCGTGGCGGCGATGCTCGCCGCCTGCCGAGCCGCGGTCCGTCCGGGCGTGACCACCGCCGAGCTCGACCGGATCGCCGCGGACGTCCTGCGCACGCACGGCGCGACCTCGAGCTTCCTCGGCTACTACGGGTATCCCGCGACGATCTGCACGAGCGTGAACGACGAGATCGTCCACGGCATCCCCGGGAAGCGGAAGCTGCGCGAGGGCGACATCATCGGCATCGACGCCGGCGCGATCGTGGACGGCTGGCACGCCGACGCGGCGATCACCGTTCCCGTGGGTGCGGTCTCGGAGCAGGCGGCCAAGCTCATCGCGGTGACCGAGCAGGCACTCGCACGAGGCATCGGCGCGGCGCAGGTGGGCGCCCGTCTGGGCGACATCGGCGCGGCGGTGCAGTCCTGGGTGGAGAGCCACGGGTACAGCGTGGTGCGGAACTACGTGGGCCACGGCATCGGCCGGGCCATGCACGAGGAGCCGCAGGTGCCCAACTACGGCCAGGCCGAGCGCGGCCTCCAGATAAAGGAGGGGCTCTGCATCGCCATCGAGCCGATGGTGAACATCGGTGGGGCCGGGACGCGCACGCTGGACGACCACTGGACGGTGGTGACCGCCGACGGGAGCCTTTCCGCCCACTTCGAGCACTCGCTGTGGTGTACGGCCAAGGGGCCGGTCGTTCTGACCGCGCCTGAGGGAAAGGCGGCGATCGCGGCATGACGGCACGGGCCCATTGCCCCGACTGGGCGGTTTGGGTACAATTTCAGTTCCCGTGTGCGGTCGCCGCGGAGTTCGCTGTGTCTGGAGCGTATGGCGAGTAGCAAACCATCGAACAAGGACGTGATCGAGGTGGAGGGCACCGTGTCGGAGGCTCTCCCCAACGCCATGTTCAAGGTCGATCTCCAGAACGGGCACGCGGTGCTGGCACACATCTCGGGGAAGATGCGGATGAACTTCATCCGGGTCGTCCCAGGCGACAAGGTCCTGGTCGAGCTCAGTCCATACGACCTGAAGCGGGGTCGGATCACGCGTCGAGTGCGGTACTAGCGAGGTGGGGCGCGAAGGAGCGCCGGACCGCGCAAGTGTCGTTCTCGAGGATGCAACGCGAACGTGACGTTCTCAGGAATTTGAAACCAAAGAACACGAACCATCGAGACAGCGGGGCATAGAGAGGGTCCGTAGTGAAAGTCCGGGCGTCAGTAAAGAAGCGCTGCGACAAGTGCAAGATCATCCGGCGCGAGCGGCAGATCCTCGTGATCTGCTCCGAGCCGAAGCACAAGCAGCGGCAGGGGTAAAGAGGAATGGCACGCATCGCCGGTGTCGACATCCCGCGCGAGAAGCGCGTCGACGTGTCGCTGCGCTACATCTTCGGCATCGGGCCGACGACCGCGCGGCAGGTCCTCGAGCAGGCGCGCGTCGATGGTGCGGTGCGCGTGCGTGACCTCACCGAGCCCCAGGTCGCCAAGATCCGCGAGATCATCGACCGCGGCTTCACGGTGGAGGGTGACCTCCGTCGCGAGGTCGCGATGAACATCAAGCGTCTCCAGGAGATCGGCAGCTATCGCGGCCTCCGCCACCGCAAGGGCCTCCCCGTGCGCGGCCAGCGCACCCGGACGAACGCGCGCGGGCGGAAGGGTCCGCGCAAGACGGTGGCGGGCAAGAAGAAGTCCGTGTCGAAGACCTAGCGCGAGAGGACGGGGAAAGTGACAGAAGGACCGACGACAGAGACACCGGGCGCCGAGGCGAAAGCAGCGCCGCGCAAGAAGCGCGAGCGCCGCGTGGTGCCGCGCGGCACCGCGCACATCAAGGCGTCCTTCAACAACACGATCGTATCCATCACCGACCCGGTGGGGAACGTCATCGCCTGGTCCTCGGCCGGCGCCGCCGGCTGGAAGGGCTCACGCAAGAGCACCCCGTACGCGGCGCAGGTCGCTGCCGAGAACTGCGCGCGCAAGGCGCTCGACGCCGGCATGAAGACCCTCGAGGTCTTCGTGCGCGGTCCGGGTGCCGGCCGCGAGGCCGCCATCCGCGCGCTCGAGGCCACCGGCCTCCAGGTCACCGCGATCACCGACGTCACGCCCATCCCGCACAACGGTTGCCGCCCGCCAAAGCGGCGGAGGGTCTAATGGCGCGATACACCGGTCCCGTCTGCCGCCTGTGCCGCCGCGAGGGCATGAAGCTCTTCCTGAAGGGGGAGAAGTGCCTCACCAAGTGCACGTTCGAGCGGCGCAGCTCGCCGCCCGGCATGCACCAGCAGCGCCGGCGCAAGGTCTCGGACTTCGCGCTCCAGCTCCGTGAGAAGCAGAAGGCGCGCCGCATGTATGGCGTCATGGAGCGCCAGATGAAGAACACGTTCGAGGCCGCCGCCGAGCTGAAGGGCGCGACCGGCGAGGTCCTCCTCCAGAACCTGGAGCGGCGCCTCGACAACGTGGTGTACCGCGCAGGCTTCGCGAAGTCGCGCTCGCAGGCGCGCCAGCTCGTGTCGCACGGTCACATCACCGTGAACGGTCGCGACACCAAGACCCCGTCCTACGAGGTCAAGGTGGCCGATCAGGTCGCGGTGAAGGAATCGAGCCGGGCCTCCAACTACTTCAAGGAGGCCGTGGCCTGGGCCAAGACACAGACGCGCCCGGGCTGGCTGGAGACCGACCCCGAGGCGTTCACCGCGCGCATCCTCGCGCTGCCGACACGCGAGCAGATCGAGGCGCAGGTCAACACCCAGCTCATCGTCGAGCACTATTCACGCTAGTCGGCAGGAAGGAACCCACATGACGCTTGTAGAACTGGAATACCCCAAGATCGAGCGCGTCGAGGGCGACGACCGCTACGCGAAGTTTGCGTGCGAGCCGCTGCCGCCGGGCTACGGCACGACGCTCGGCAACTCGCTCCGTCGCGTGCTCCTCTCGTCGCTGGAGGGCGCGGCCATCACCTCGGCTCGCGTCCGTGGCGTGGCGCACGAGTTCTCGACCATCCAGGGCGTGAAGGAAGACGTCGTCCAGATCGTGCTCAACCTGAAGAACGTCCGCCTGCGGTCGTTCGCGAACGAGCCGGTCACGCTGACCCTCGAGAAGGAGGGCCCGGGCGTGGCCACCGCGGGCGACATCGCGACCACCTCTGAGATCGAGATCGTGAACCCGGAGACCCCCATCGCGACGCTCGAGCCTGAGGCGTCGCTGTGGATGGAGCTCACCGTCGAGAAGGGCAAGGGCTTCCATTCGGCCGAGCGCCGCGAGGGCCTGCCGATCGGGGTCATCCCGATCGACGCGCTGTTCAGCCCGGTCCGCAAGGTCAACTTCTCCGTCGAGAGCACCCGCGTGGGTCAGGTCACCAACTACGACCGCCTGATCCTTGAGGTGTGGACCGACGCGACCACCACTCCCGACGAGGCGGTCGCCCAGGGCTCGAAGGTCCTCGTCGACCAGTTCTCGCTGTTCGCGGGCCTCACCCGCGCGCAGACCGCGATCGTCGCCCCCGAGCGCACGAACGGCTCGAGCCTGCCGTCGGCCATCGCCGACATGCCCATCGAGGATCTCGACCTGCCGCAGCGTGCCTTCAACTCGCTGAAGCGCCACGGCATCACCAAGGTGGGCCAGCTCCTCCAGACGCCGGACGAGGAGCTCCTGCGCATGCGCAACTTCGGCAAGAAGAGCCTCGATGAGATCAAGGAGCGCCTCGCGGCGCGTGGCCTCATCGAGCTCCCGCCACGCGACGAGTCCGACGAGGCCCTGGCCGACGACTCGTCCTCGGACGGTATGACCGACGCCGAGGAGGAGCTCGCCACGGGCAGTGACGAGCGGGACGAGAGCTAGATGCCGCATCAGGTCCATCAGCGGAAGTTCGGCCGCACCACCGATCAGCGCAAGGCCATGCTGCGCAACCTCACGTTGTCGGTGCTGCGCTACGAGCGCGTGAAGACCACCGAGGCGAAGGCCAAGGAGGTCCGCGGCTTCGTGGACGGCATGATCAACCTCGGCAAGGACGGCTCGCTCGAGGCCCGGCGCCGCGCGCAGGCCTGGCTCCCGGAGCCGGTCATCGTGGAGAAGGTGTTCTCCGACCTCGCCAAGCGCTTCCCGGATCGCACCTCCGGCTACCTGCGCATGACGCGGCTCGCGCGGCGCGTGGGAGACTCGGCGCCGCTGATGCTGCTCGAGCTCGTCCCGGGCGTGGACGAGACCACGCCGGAGGAGACCGCGGAGGCCGCGCCCCGCCGTCGCCTGCCGTTCCGTCGCGGCGCCGCCGCCAAGACCAAGGACGAGCCCGCGGCGAAGACGACCGCGCGCAAGAAGACCACCGCACGCAAGAAGACGACCGCGAAGGCGTCGTCGAAGGAGGGCTAGCGACCGAGTCGCACTGGCGCGCCAGGGTCGCGTACGACGGGACCGCCTACGCGGGGTTCCAGGTACAGCCCAACGCGCGGACGGTGCAAGGGGAGATCGAGCGGGCGCTCGCGGAGATCTGCGCCGGCCCGGTGCGCATCACCGGAGCGGGCCGCACCGATGCAGGAGTGCACGCGACGGGACAGGTGATCGACTTCCGGACGGCGAGCGCGCTGGACGGACGCACGATCGAGAGAGGGGTCAACGCCCTTCTCGACGAGGACATCGCGGTCTCGGAGGTCGAGGCGGCGCCGGAGGGATTCCACGCCAGATTCTCGGCGACGGGACGCACATATGAATACCGGATCAGGAACGCGCCGGTGCGCGTGCCGCTCGAGCGCCTGCGGGAGCACTGGCTCCCCGCTCCGCTCGATCTGGCGGCGATGCGCGAGGCGAGCCTGCAGCTGGTGGGTCGCCACGACTTCGCGGCGTTCGCCGCCGGTGTGTCCGGGGAGCGGACGGTGCACCGCGCGGTCTGGAGCAGCGAGGACGGGGTCCTGCGGTTCGAGATCGAGGCGGACGCGTTCCTCCGTGGCATGGTCCGCGGGATCGTGGGTACGCTCCTGTGGGTCGGCCGAGGCAAGATCACGGTCGACCGGTACGTGGAGATCCTCCGGTCGCGGGATCGGGCGTCGGCCGGTCCGAGCGCTCCGGCGCGGGGACTCTGTCTGGTGGCAGTGCGGTACGGCGAGCGGCGACAGCGCGAAACGGAAAGCGAGAACGACGAATGACGATGACAAGGACATACACACCGAAGGCGAGCGAGATCCAGCGCGAGTGGCGCGTGGTGGACGCCGATGGCGCCACGCTCGGCCGTCTCGCGACGCAGATCGCGACGCTGCTGCGCGGGAAGCACCGCGTCACGTTCGCGCCGCACCTGGACTCGGGCGACCCGGTCATCGTCGTGAACGCCGCGCGCATCAAGGTCACCGGCAACAAGCTCCAGGACAAGATGTATGTCCGGCACTCCGGGTACCCGGGTGGCTTCCGCGCCGAGAACCTGGAGAAGCTGCTCGCGCGCCGTCCCGAAGAGGTCATCCGCCGCGCGGTGCGCGGGATGCTGCCGCAGAACCGTCTCGGCGAGCAGATGATGCGCAAGCTCCACGTCTACGCCGGCGCCGAGCACCCGCACGCGGCGCAGAAGCCGCAGCCGCTCCAGCCGAATAAGGAGGCCACGCGATGAAGAACGCCGCTTACTTCCAGGGCACCGGCCGTCGCAAGACGTCGATCGCGCGCGTGCGTCTGGTCCCCGGCGAGGGCACCGTCATCGTGAACGGCAAGCCGCTCGACGAGTACTTCGGCCGTGACGGCGCGGTGGAGCGGGCCACGGCGGCCTTCGGCGTGACCAACACCGTCCGGCGGTTCAACGCCATGGTGAAGGTGGAAGGTGGCGGCGTGACCGGCCAGGTCGGGGCCATCTCCCACGGCATCGCGCGCGCCCTGCTCCAGGTGGACAAGGAGCACACCAAGGCCCTCCGGGGCGCCGGTCTTCTGACCCGCGACCCGCGCGCCAAGGAGCGCAAGAAGCCCGGCCTGAAGCGCGCCCGCAAGGCGCCGCAGTTCACGAAGCGCTAGTCAAGGCGCACACTGTGCGCGGTGGCTAGCCGTTCCGCGGACTTCAACTACAAGGTCGCCCTGGCCTCGGGCCTCAAGAGCCTGCAGGGCGGGCGGCTGCGCCAGGCCGAGGAGCAGTTCCGCTATCTCGTCCAGCACTTCCCCACGGCCGATGGCGGTTATCGCGGGCTTGCGAAGGTGCTGGTCGAGCAGGAGGACCGGCCAGGCGCGCTGCGCATCCTGCTCGATGGCGGCGCCCGGCTGGCGAAGGCCGGCGAGCGCACGGGCGCGATCGCGCTCTACAAGGAGTCGGTGGCGCTCGACGGCCATGATCTGACCGCGCACCGGCGTCTTGCGGCGGCGCTGATGCTCGCCGGCGAGGCCGACGAGGCGGCGCACGAATACGTCCGGTACATCACGACCGCGATGTCGGCGGGCGACCGCGAGCGCGCGAAGCTCGAGGCGGCGTACGCGCTCGAGCGCCTGCCGGGCAACGGCGAGATCGCCGAGGCCGCGCGCACCGCGGGCGCCGACGCGCCGGCCGAGGGCGCATCCGAACAGGCCGCACCGATCTCGAGCGAGGACCGCGACGCGCTGATGCGCTCGGCGTTCGGCGGCGCGCCGGCTGCCGCCGCGCCGGAGCTGCCGGCGCAGAGCTGGGAGACCACCGCGACGGCGGCGTGGGAGACCGCCGCTCCCGCCCCGGCGGTCGATCCGTGGGCCGCGCCAGTGCCGGCGGCGGCCCCCACGAGCGACGGCGACGGCGTCGCGGCCGATGCCGATACGTCGACGGTCGAGGCAACGGCCGCGAACTACCTCGCCAAGCGTGATCCCCGCGGCGGCGAACACGCGTTGGAGGCGGCGCGCCGCCACATCGCCGAGGGCCGGCTGCACGCGGCGTCGGATCTGCTCCTCCAGCTCATCGCCGCCGGCATCGTCGACCACGAGGCGCAGCGTCTGCTGGTCGAGGTGACCATGAGTCTCGGCAGGAAGGACGTCGCGAAGGCGAAGGTCCAGCTCCTCGTCGAAGCGCTCCGGCTGGATGGCCGTGCCGAGCTCGCCGCGGAGGTCGAGCAGCTGGCGCAGGCCCTGTAGGTGGGGCAGCTCTTCGATCAGATCGCCGCGCTCTTCCCTCGAGGACAGTGCTGCGGGTGGAACAACCTTCTCGACATCATCATCGTCGCGATCTTCGTCTACTACATCCTCGTCCTCATCCGCGGCACACGCGCCGTCCAGCTGCTCCTCGGCGTGCTGGTGCTCGTGGGGATCTACGGGCTCGCCGTCCTGCTCAAGCTCGAGCTCACGAAGTTCTTCCTCCAGGCGCTCTTCGCCTTCGGCCTCATCGCCATCGCCGTGGTGTTCCAGCCGGAGCTGCGACGCGCGCTCGGCCGCATCGGCCAGCTCGGTCCGCTCAACCGGCTCCTGGCGCCGCTGCCGGAGGAGGAGGTCGAGCACGTCGTGGATGAGCTCGTCCGTGCGGCGCTGCTCATCTCCGAGGCGCACCACGGCGCCCTCGTGGTCATGGAGCGCGCGACCGGGCTGCAGGACTACAGCGAGACCGGTGTGCCCGTGCACGGCACCCTCACCGCGGAGCTCCTCGCGTCGATCTTCATGACGCGGTCGCCGCTCCACGACGGTGCGGTCATCGTGCGCGGCGGACAGATCGTCGCGGCGGCGTGCCTGCTGCCGCTGGAGGACACGCAGGATCGCTCGGCGCACCGCTACGGGATGCGCCACCGGGCGGCGCTGTCGATCAGCGCCCAGACCGACGCGGTCGTGGTGGTCGTGTCCGAGGAGACCCACGCCATCTCGGTCGCCTCCAACGGACGGATGATCGGCGGCCTCGATGAGGAGCGTCTTCGCCGCGTGCTCACCTCGCTCCTGCGCAGCCGCATCCAGCCGCTGCCCTTCCGCAGCAAGGCCTCGTAGCCATGGGCGCGAGCGAGGCGTTCCGTCCGCTCTGGCCCCGCCGGCTCGGACTGCGGCGCAGCCTCATGCACGACTTCCCATTGAAGGCGGCCGCCGTCGTCATCGCCCTGCTCTTCTGGCTGGGCAACGCGCAGAACGCCGCGCCACGGGAGCTGGTGGTCTCGTTCGACGGGCGCGTCCCGGTGGAGCGGCCGCAGGTGCCGAGCGGCTTCGTGCTGCGCGGCGCGCTCGGCGACGTGGGCGTGACGCTGCGCGGTCCCGAGGGTGTGGTGGATCGCATGGGCCTGGCGGACCTCTCCGCGACGCTCGACATTTCCGGGATCGACGCGAGCACCGAGCCGCGTGAGGCCAAGGTCGTCGTCACGCCGGCGAACGATGCGGTCAAGGTGGTCGACGTGACCCCGGCGACCATCTTCGTCCGGCTGGAGCGCTTGACCTCGCGCACGCTCGCGGTGCAGACGCGCCTGGCGAACGAGCCGCCGCGAGGGACGACGGCCGGGCAGACCAGCGTGTCGCCGAAGGAGGTGCGTGTCGTCGGTCCCGAGAGCGCGGTCGCGCAGATCGCGGCGGTGTTCGCGACCGTGCGCTTCGGGGACGTCCCCACCGACCTCATCCAGAGCACGCCGGCGATACCGGTGGACGCGGCGGGCCAGCCGATCGACGGGCTCGAGATGGAGCCAGGAGTGGTGGTGGTGAGCGTGCCGCTGCTGCCCGTGGCGACCACGCGCACCGTCCCGATCCTCTGGACGCTGCGCGGTGCCGTCGGGAGCGGGTACTGGATCTCGCGCGTGACGACCGACCCCGTCGTCGTGACCGTCAAGGGCGACCAGCAGATCCTGCGCGACCTCGAGCGCGTCGAGACGGCCCCCATCGACGTGAGCGGCCTCACGGCGACGCGCACGTTCCGCGTCAACCTGGTCCTTCCCGAGGGCGCGTCCCTGCTCGAGGACACGCAGGCGAGCGTCATCGTCACGGTCGTCCAGCTCGCGGGGACCCGTCCCTTCTATGTGGCGATCGGCGTGGCCAACCTCGGGAGCGGACTGACGGCGGAGGTCAGCCCGGGGAGTGCCACGGTGGTCGTCGCGGGCCCGGCCCCAGCGCTCGTCAGCCTGCCGACCGACCAAGTGGTCGCGACCGTCGACGCGAGCGGGCTTGGCCCGGGCACGCACTCGGTAGTCGTGGCCGTCCGTGTGCCCTCGGGCACGAGCGTGGAAAGCGTGCAACCGGCACGGGTGACGCTCACCATTAGGTCCACATGAGCACGTCCAGGTGAGTGCCCGCCTCTTCGGCACCGACGGGATACGCGGCGTAGCGAACCTCGAGCTCACGCCCGAGCTCGCGCTGCGGCTGGGTCGCGCCGCCGGTCATGTCCTGGGCGGCCGCGGCCACTCCGTGGTCATCGGCCGCGACACCCGGCGGTCGGGCCGCATGCTCGAAGGCGCGCTCGCGGCGGGCCTCTGCTCGGTGGGGATCGACGTGCGCCTGGTGGGCCACATCCCCACACCCGGGCTCGCGTACCTGACCCGCACCAAGGAATTCGTGGCCGGCGCCGTCATCAGCGCGTCGCACAACCCCGCGCCGGACAACGGCATCAAGTTCTTCGACCACGGCGGGCAGAAGCTCGCCGACGCCATCGAGGACCAGATCGAGCGCGAGATGACGGGCGACGACCGCCTGGCCCGGCCCACCGAGGGCGGCATCGGTCTGGTGGGTGACAGCCGGGGACTGGTGAAGGACTACGAGGACTTCCTCGGCACCGTCGCGCCCCCGCTCGCGGGGAAGCGGGTGGTGCTCGACTGCGCCAACGGCGCGACGTACCGCGTCGCCCCCTCGGTCTTCGCGCGCGCTGGCGCCGAGGTGTTCACGCTGTTCGACACACCCGACGGCGCGAACATCAACGACGACTGCGGCGCGACCGCGCCCGAGGCGCTGGCGAAGGCCGTCGTGGAGCGCCGGGCGGATATCGGCTTCGCCTTCGACGGGGACGGCGACCGCGTCATGACCGTGGACCGGACCGGCCGCGTCCACGACGGCGACGTCGTCCTCGCGCTCGCGGCGCGGCACTTCGCGCGGCAGGGCAAGCTCCAGCCGAAGCTCGTGGTCGGGACGGTCATGAGCAACGGCGGTCTTGCGGCCACGCTCGCGCGCGAGGGGATCGAGCTGGTGCGCGCCAAGGTGGGCGACCGGTACGTCTGGGAGGAGATGGTGCGCACCGGCGCGCTGTTCGGCGGCGAGCCCTCCGGTCACGTGATCTTCCGCGGCCACCACACCACCGGCGACGGCATCTTCACCGCCCTCGAGGTGCTGTCGCTGGTCCACGCCGAGGGCCGCCCGCTCGACGTGCTCGCGGCCGACCTGGAGCACTGGCCGCAGGTGACGCGCAACGTCCGTGCGCCACGCCGCGCGGAGTGGGCGTCCATCGCCGGCTTCGCCGACGCGGTGCGCGACGCCGAGACGACGATCGGCGACAGCGGGCGCATCCTCGTGCGGCCGTCTGGCACCGAGCCGGTCCTGCGCATCACCGTGGAGGCGCGCGACGCGGCGGTCGCGTCGAGCACGGTGCAGCGCCTCGAGGACATCGCCAAGCGGGAGCTCGTCTAGGTGTGCGGGATCGTCGGCTACGTCGGTCCGCGGGCGGCGCTGCCGCTGCTCATGGCCGGGCTGCGCCGCCTGGAGTACCGGGGCTACGACTCGGCTGGTGTGGCGCTCCAGCGCAACGGCGCACTCGACGTGCTGCGAGCGGAGGGCAAGCTCGACAACCTCGCCGACATCGTCGCGACGCATCCGTCGGCCGGCACGGCCGGTATCGGCCACACGCGGTGGGCGACGCATGGCCGGCCGACCGAGCAGAACGCGCATCCGCACGTGGACTGCCGCTCCGCGACCGCCGTCATCCACAACGGGATCATCGAGAACTTCCAGGAGCTGAAGACACCGCTCGTCGCGGCGGGCCACACCTTCACCTCTGAGACCGACACCGAGGTCGTCGTGCACCTGCTCGAGGACGAGCTGAAGCGGGGCCTCACGCTCGAGGACGCCGCGCTCGCGGTCCTGCCGCGCCTCGAAGGCGCCGCCGCACTCGCGCTCATCTCCGCCACCGACCCCGGGACGATCGTCGCGGCGCGGATCAGCAACGCCGGGGGTGTCATCGTGGGCCACGGGAGCGGCGAGAACTTCGTCGCCTCCGACATGACCGCGCTCATCGAGCACACCCGCCGGATGAGCTTCCTCGAGGCGGGGGATCTCGCGGTCGTGACCAGCGCGGGCGTGCGCTTCCGCCGCATCGAGGACGGCAGCACGATCGAGCGGCCGGCAAAGGAGATCGCGCTCGACCCCATCGCGGCGGCGAAGTCAGGCTACAAGCACTTCATGCTGAAGGAGATCTTCGAGCAGCCGCGGGCGATCTCGGACACCCTGCTCGGTCGTGTGGATCGCGCCAGCGGGCGGGTGGTGTTCGACGAGGACTGCCGGCTCGGCGACCAGTTCGTGGCGGCCCTGCCCCGCATCTCCTTCGTGGCCTGCGGGACCGCCTTCCACGCGGCGCTGGTGGGCAAGTACCTCATCGAGCGCCTGGCGCGGATCCCCTGCGACGTCGAGATCGGCTCGGAGTACCGCTATCGCGACCCCGTCGTCTCACCGGGGCAGCTCGTCGTCGCCGTGACCCAGTCTGGCGAGACGGCCGACACGCTCGCGGCGATGAACGCGGCGAAGGAGCGTGGCGCGCGGATCCTGAGCTTCGTGAACGTCGTCGGCAGCGAGGCGACGCGCATCAGCGACGACGTCATCTACCTCCACACCGGCCCGGAGATCAGCGTCGCGTCGACGAAGGCGTACACCGCGATGCTCGTCGACCTGTACCTCTTCGCCATCCACCTGGCCCAGCGGCGCGGCACGATCGACCAGGGGGCGTCGGGCAAGCTCCTCGCCGAGGCATTCCATCTGCCCACGCTCATCGACGCGGTGCTGCGCGAGGAGCCCAAGATCCGTGCGCTCGCCGGCCGCTATCACGGCGCGGCGAACTTCCTGCACCTCGGCCGCGGGGTGAACTACCCGACCGCGCTCGAAGGTGCGCTCAAGCTGAAGGAGCTCTCGTACATCCACGCCGAGGGCGCCGCCGCGGGTGAGATGAAGCACGGGACGAACGCGCTCATCGACGAGACGCTGCCGGTCGTTGCCATCGCGCTGCGGGACTCGGTGTACAAGAAGATGCTGTCGAACATCCAGGAGGTCCGCGCCCGCGCCGGTGTGGTCATCGCGCTGGCGAACGACGGCGACGAAGAGATCACCGCGCACGCCGACGAGGTGATCCGAATCCCGGCGACGAACGAGCTCCTCTCGCCGGCGCTCGCCGTGGTGCCGCTGCAGCTGCTCGCGTACCACATCGCCGACCGCCGCGGGAACGACGTCGACCAGCCGCGCAACCTCGCCAAGGCGGTGACCGTGGAGTGACGCTCGCCAGCGAAGTGGGCATCGACATCATCGAGACGGCGCGGATCCGCGGCGTGCTGGAGCGGCACGATCGGCGCTTCCTCGAGCGTGTGTACACCGAATGGGAGCAGCGGTACTGCAGGCACAACGTCCTCCATCTCGCCGGACGGTGGGCGGCGAAGGAGGCCGTGTCGAAGGTGCTCGGTCTGGGGGTCCGTGGCGTGGGCTGGCGCGAGATCGAGATCACGCGCACACCGCACGGCCAGCCCACGGTGACGCTCCACGGCCGCGCCATGCGTCGCGCCCAGGCCCTCGGGCTGCGCGAGCCGCTCTCGGTGAGCATCTCGCACATCCGCGACCTTGCCGTCGCGGTGGCCGTAGGGCTGCGCTGACCACGACCGGCCCGCTCGACGCGGGCGTCGTACGCCAGATGCTGCGCCCTCTCCCGCCGGACGCCGGCAAGGAGGCTCGGGGCCGCGTCCTCATCGTGGGCGGCTCGCAGCGCTATCCCGGCGCGGTCCTGCTGGCAGCGCGCGCCGCGGCGCGCTGCGGTGCCGGTGTCGTGACCGCGGCGTCGGCGCGCTCGGTGGTCGAGATGATCGCGGGGCAGGATCCCAACATCACCTTCTTCTCGCTCGCCGAGGCGCAGCCCGGCGTGGTCGCCACGGGCGCGGCGGCCCAGCTCTCGCCGCTGCTCGGGGAGAAGATGCGCGCCCTGCTCATCGGCCCCGGGATCGCGCACTCCACCGGCACGGACGACTTCGTGGCCGCCGTGGTGCGCAACGCGAAGACGCTCACGACGATCGTGGACGCCGACGGGCTGAACGCGCTCGCGCGCACCGAGGACTGGACGGCGCTCGTGCCGCCGCGCACGGTGCTCACCCCGCACGACGGTGAGGCCGCGCGTCTGGCCGGCCGCGTCGTGCCCACCGGCGCGGCGCGCATCGCCTTCGCCATTCGCTATGCGGCGCAGTGGGGCGTGACGCTGGTGCTCAAGGGCGCGGTCACGGTGATCACCGACGGGAAGCGCACGTACGTCCACGATGCACCCAATCCCACGCTGGGCGTGGGAGGGTCGGGCGATGCGCTCGGCGGTGCCGTCGCGGCGTTCGCGGCCCGTGGTCTGGCCCCGCTCGCGGCGGCGGCGGCCGCGGTGTGGGTGCACGGACGCGCGGGCGCGCTCCTCGCCGCGGAGATCGGCGAGTCGGGCGCGCTCGCGACGGACATCGTCGATGCGCTCCCGCGCGCGCTCCGCGAGATCCTCTCCGCACAGCGCGGTGAGGAGCGGGCGGCGCCTCGAGCGCGTGGTCGGGCGCGATGAGCGCGGCGCCCATCCGCTCGACCGTCGTCGACGTGGACCTCGACGCGATCGCCGCGAACCATGCCGCGCTCCGGGCGCGCGCGGCGGCGGAGGTCATCGCCGTGGTGAAGGCGGACGCCTACGGCCATGGCGTGGAGGCGGTGTCGGAGACGCTCGCGGAGGCCGGGGCCGCGATGCTCGCAGTCGTCACGGTGGAGGAGGCCCTTGCCATCCGCGCCGCCGGCATCGGCGCGCCGCTGCTCGTCCTTCTCGGCGCCACCGACCGCGCGGAGGCCGATGCCGCGATCGCGGCCGACGCAGCGGTGGTCGTGTGGGATGACCAGGGCGCAGGGCTCATGGACGAGGCCGCGGCCGCACG
The DNA here is from genome assembly GCA_035699805.1 of Candidatus Limnocylindria bacterium. Taxonomy (GTDB): domain Bacteria; phylum Chloroflexota; class Limnocylindria; order P2-11E; family P2-11E; genus CF-39. The sequence goes on from DASSPF010000105.1 coordinate 25,780, forward strand.
CGGCGCACGGGCTGCCGTGCACTTCAAGGTGGACACCGGGCTCACGCGTCTTGGCTCACCGGTGGAGGAGGCGGCCGCGCGATACCGGCGCATCCGCGACCTGCGCCACCTGCGCGTGGAGGGCATCTTCACGCACCTCGCGACCGCGGACGAGGCCGACACGACCAACGACCGCGCGCAGCTCGGGCGCTTCCAGGGGGTGCTCGACGCCATCGGCGAGCCCCCGCGCTGGGTGCACGCTGCCGCCAGCGCCGCCGTCGCGGCGTTCGGCCCGCTGCCCGGCTGCACGGCGATCCGTCCCGGCCTGGCGCTGTACGGCCTGCATCCGGCGGCGCACCTGGAGCGCGCGCTCGCGCTCCGGCCGGCGCTGGAATGGCGGTCGCGCGTGCGGCGCATGACGAGCGTGCCTGCCGGTACCGGCGTCTCGTACGGCCACGAGTACCGCCTGCCGCGCGACGGACGGATCGCCACGGTGCCGGTGGGCTATGGGGACGGGCTCCCCCGAGCGCTCGGCAAACGCGGCCGCGTGCTGCTGCGCGGGTGCGCACTGCCCTTCGCCGGACGGATCTGCATGGACCTGGTCATGCTCGACGTGACGGACGTCCCCGACGCGCGCGAGGGAGACGAGGTGGTCGTGATCGGATCGCAGGGCACGCTCCGGCAGAGCGCCGAGACGGTCGCGGAGGCGGCCGGCACCATCAGCTACGAGATCGTCACCGGCATCCGGCGGCGCGTCCCGCGGCGCTATCACCAGGGCGGCCGGCTCGTCGCCGAGCGCACCCTCGCCGAGGGGTACGTCCGCAGGTGAGCCGCCGGCCCGTGAGGCAGATCGCCCTTCTGCTGGCGCTCGTCCTCGCCTGCACCCCGCCGGTCGTCCTGCCGTCGGCCTCGCCACCATCGGTCGCGCCGACCGCCCTTCCGAGCGGCTCGCGTGCCGCCGCCCTGCCCGACATGAGCGAGGCGCTGCTGCGCAAGCCGCTGCCCGAGGCGGACATCTTCGGGCTGACCCGGGCGATGCGCGGCCGCGACGGCCAGCCCGATCGCGAGTTCGTGCCGGTGCGGACGACCCCGCCGCAGGAGGAGGTCGGGACGGTGCGGCAGTTCTGGACCTACGACTTCGCGGCGAAGAAGAACCTGCGCATCAGCGCGACGCTGCGGATCGTGACCGAGCACGCGAAGTGGTGGGTCCAGAACGACGTGACCATCGACCTCGCGGCGCTGCGCCAGAACGCCACGTTCTTCGACAACAGCATCTATCCCACGAATCGCCGGCTCTACGGGTCGGAATGGTCGCCGGGGATCGACGGCGATCCCCGGGTCAACGTGATGGTCGCCCGCATCCCCGGTGCCGCCGCCGGGTACTTCAACTCGAGCGACGAGCTGCCGCTGTGGGTGAACGAGTTCAGCGCGGAACGGGAGATGATGTACGTGAACTCGCTCTCGGCGCGCGCGGGATCGTCGTACATGAACTCGGTCGTCGCGCACGAGTTCTGCCACATGATCTCCTACGGCCGCGGGAAGCGGTCGTCGGTCTGGTTCAACGAGGGGATGGCGCAGCTCTGCGAGGCGGCGAACGGCTTCGGCCTGCCGCACGCGCAGACGTTCCTCCTCGTTCCGGACACCCAGCTGAACGACTGGCCCGAGCTCGAGCAGTCGCAGGCGAATTACGGACAGGCGCACCTTTTCCTGGAGTTCCTCCGGCAGCAGGCGGGCGGCGACGCGCTCATCAACGCGTTCATCGACAAGGGCATCGACACCCCCGCCGACATGGACGCGGTCCTTCGCGCGCGCGGCCAGAAGGGCCTCGACGAGCTGTACGCGGACTTCGTCGCGGCGAACGCGTTCATCGGCGCGACGTCCGTCGAGCGCGCGACCTCGTATCCGGACGGCCTGCCGGCGCGGATCGCGGCGACGGCCGCCGACCAGGACCGCGTGACGATGGGCGGGAAGCTCGCGTCGACGGTCCGCCAGTACGCGGCGCGGTACGTGGAGCTGCCGCGGGCCGCCATGACCATCCGCTTCAGCGCGGGCGTGCGCACGCGGGTGCTGCCGACCGACCCGCGCTCGGGCACCGCACTGTGGTGGTCGGATCGTGCCGACGGGCTCGATAGCCGCCTGACGCGCGAGGTGGACATGGCGAAGGCGACCGCACCGCGGCTCTCGTTCTGGACCTGGTTCGAGATCGAGAAGGACTACGACTACGCGTACGTCGCGGTGTCAACGGACGGCGGCACGCGCTGGACGACGCTCCCATCGCAGGCGACGACGAGGGAGGATCCGAACGGCGCAAACCTGGGGGACGGCTTCACCGGGCCCTCGGGCGGCGACAAGCCGGCCTGGGTGCGCCAGGAGGTCGATCTCTCGGCGTACGCCGGGATGAAGGTCCTCCTGCGGTTCCAGTACGTCACCGACCCGGCCCTGTCGCTGCACGGCATGGCCATCGACGACATCGAGATCCCCGGCGTGTTCACCGACGATGCCGAGACCGACGGCGACTGGCAGACCGCGGGCTTCGTGCGGTCCACGAACCTCGTCGCGCAGCGGTTCATCGTGCAGGTGCTGCGCTTCACCGATCGAGGCGCGACGGTCGAGCGCCGCGCCGTGGACAATGGCACGCTGCAGCTCGATGTGGACACGACCGGTGATCGGCGGCCACCCCTTCTCGCGGTGACGGGCATCGCCGTGCGCACGACGCAGAGCGCGCGCTTCGAGGTGTCGGTGGAGCCTCGGCGATGACGCACACGCACGAGCCGCAGCTGAAGCCGGTCCGCTACGGCGTCATCCCGGCGGGTGGCCTCGGCACGCGCTTCCTCCCGATCAGCCGCACCGTCCCGAAGGAGCTGCTCCCCATCGTGGACACCGCGGTCATCGAGCTGGTCGTGGCCGAGATGGCGGCGTCGGGGATCGAGCGCGTCGTGGTGGTGGTGGGACCGGGCAAGGAGGCCATCGAGAGCTATTTCCGGCCGAGCCCGCGCATCGAGGAGCGCCTGACGGCCGAGTCGCGGACGCAGGAGCTCGAGCTCCTGCGCCGGCCCGAGCGACTGGCGCAGGTCCGCGCCGTGGCGCAGAGCGAGCCAAAGGGCAATGGCCACGCGGTGCTCATGGCGAGGAGCCTGGTGGGTGCCGAGCCGTTCGCGATGCTCTGGGGCGACGACATCATGCTCGGCACCGAGCCCGCGGTGGCACAGCTCATCAAGGCCCGCGAGAGGCTGGGCGGGGGGAGCGTGGTCGGGTGCATCCGGGTGCCGCGGTCGGACACCGCGCGCTACGGCATCGTCGCCGGGACCAAGGTCGACGAGGGCACCACGCGCGTGCTCGCGATGGTCGAGAAGCCCAAGCCCCAGGACGCGCCGAGCGACCTCGCATCGGTCCACGGCTACGTCCTGGAGCCGGAGGTGTTCGAGGTCCTGGCCTCGCTCCCGCCCGGCCGGAACGGCGAGATCTGGCTCACCGACGCGGTCTCCGAGCTCGCCCGGCAGGGGCAGCCGGTCTGGGCGGTCGAGCTCAAGGGGCAGCGCTACGACACCGGCGACAAGATCGGCTACGTCACCGCGTTCCTCGACGCGACGCTCGGGCGCGAGGACACCGGCCCGGCGGCCCGCGCGCACCTGCAAACATTGGGTTGGCGGCCACCTGACCGGTAAGCGTACGAAGGAGCCCTGATCTCCGCCTCGACGGCCTCAGGGCTGGTCCGATAGCATCAGAAGCGTTCCCCCTCAGTACACCCAGGGCTGCTTCCTGCCCGACCGCGAGTAGAGGGGCCGGAGGTGCGACCCTGAAGCGAGCCTCGGTGGCTGCACTCCTCCGCGTGGTGGCACTGTCGCTGGTCACGTTCATCGTCTTCGCAGCGAGCTGGCAGCTCGCCGCCATCGCCGGCGCCCATACCCGGGGCGCCGTCGGCGAGTCGGCGCTCCGGGCGGACCCGCAGGGACGCGGGCTCTCGCCGGGAGCTCGGGCCGGCATCCTCGGCGACACCCCCGGCGTCCGGCTCACCCCAGGTGGCACCGCCCTCGTCCTCTCCCCCGGCTTCCCCCTCACCGTCATCGACCGTGGCACCGCCACACCCGTGCGGGCCAGCCGCGGCAGCACCGTGGGCGACGTCCTGGCGCTCCTGGACCTGAAGCTCGGGCCGCTGGACCAGGTGGTCGCCCGCGAGGATGGTCCGCTGGTGGCCGGGGACGTCGTCAGGGTCCTGCGGGTCAGCGAATCCCTGACCGTCGTGCGCGAAGCCGTGCCGTACGCGGTGCGGACCGTGGCGGACTCGAGCCTGGCCGCCGGGCGGGTGGTCGTGAGCGTTCCCGGAGCGCCCGGGCTCGCGGACAACACCTACCGCGTGCGCGTCGTGGACGGGACCGAGGCCGAGCGCGAGCTCGTCGCGAGCGCCGTCGTCCAGGAGCCGGTCACCGAGGTCCGCCGCGTCGGCACGCGGCCACCGCCGGGGCCGGCGGAGATCGTCGCGATCATCCGGAACGCCGCCGCGGCCTGGGGCGCCGATCCGGACCAGCTGCTCCGCGTGGCGTACTGCGAGAGCCGCTACAACCCGGACGCGTACAACGCGTCATCCGGCGCGTCCGGGCTCTTCCAGTTCATGCCCCGGACCTGGGCGGCGAACAGCGTCCGCGCGGGCTACGGCGGCGCGAGCGTGTTCGATCCGGTCGCCAACGCCAACACCGCCGCGTATATGTTCGCGAACGGGCAGGCGGGGCAATGGTCGTGCAAGTGAGGACCGCGACCGCCAACTAGGCTCTCTCGGTGGATCTTTCCGACCCCGGCCCGCTCGCCGCGGTGCTGCGCCGCCACGGCGTGCGGGCCGCGACGGGCCTGGGCCAGCGCTTCCTGGTGGACCGCGGCGCGCTCCAGGCCATCGTCGACGCCGCCGACCTCTCGCCGAGCGACGACGTGCTCGAGGTGGGCCCCGGTCCCGGCGTGCTCACCCGAGCCCTCGCTGAGCGCGCCCGCTCGGTGACCGCGGTGGAGCTCGACGAGCGGATGATCGCGGTCCTCGCCGACACGCTCGCCGACCGGACCAACGTGCGCGTGGTCCGCGCCGACGCGCTCGCGGTGGACCTGTACGCCCTCGGGCCGAGGCCGCCCACGCGCATCGTCGCGAACCTTCCCTACCAGATCACCACTCCGCTCCTCGAGCGCTTCCTCGCGGACGAGCGGCGCCCGCCACTCGTCGTGGTGCTCGTGCAGGAGGAGGTCGCGCGGAGGATGGTCGCCCCGTCGGACTCGACCCGCGCGCCGCGCGAGCGCGGCTACCTGTCGGTGTTCGTGCAGTCGTTCGCGACGGCGCGTGTGGTGCGGCGCGTCCCGGCGCGGTCGTTCCGGCCGGCGCCACGCGTCTCCTCGGCGATCGTCGCCCTCGCCACGCACGACCGGCCCGCGTTCGCGCCGCTCGAGCAGCGCGCCTTCCTGCGGTTCGTGAGCGACGTGTTCCGCCATCGCCGCAAGCAGCTGCGGAGCGCGCTCGGCCACGAGGCCGGTCTTGTCCGCGACGCGGCCGGCGCGGCGCTTGCCGCGGCATCGATCGACCCGCGGCGTCGGCCGGAGGAGCTGTCGCTTTCGGAGTGGGTCGCGCTCGCGACGGCGGCAGGCGTGCCGCGTGGCTAGATCGGTGCGCGTCCTGGCCCTCGCGAAGCTCAACCTCGCGCTCGCCGTGGTCGGGCGCCGGCCCGACGGCTATCACGATCTGCGGAGCGTCTTCGCGACGCTGGACCTCGCCGACGACGTCCGCCTCGCCCGCCACACGCGTCTGGAGGTCCGCAACACCGTGGACATCGGCCCGGGCGAGGACCTCGCCGCGCGCGCGGTCCGCACGCTGGCGGCGGCCGCGGGCCGCGAGGCCCACGCGTTCGTCCGCATCCGCAAGCGGATCCCGCTCGCCGCGGGCCTCGGTGGCGGCTCGAGCGACGCCGCCGCCGTCCTGCGCGGCCTCGCCACGCTGTGGGGGATCGACGTCGACGTCGTTCGCGTGGCTGCGGAGATCGGATCGGACGTGCCGTTCTTCGCCAGCGGGGCGCCGGTCGCGCTGGTGGAGGGCCGCGGTGAGATCGTGCGCCCGCTCGCGCGGCCGCGCGAGCCGCTGCACGTCGTCGTGGTGCGGCCGACGCTCCGGCTGTCCACCGCGGAGGTATACGCCGAGCACCGCGCCGACGACCGCAGCGCGCTCGCGCACGTGGACGCTCTCGCGGCCGCGTTCGCCACCGGTGCGGTCACCCCCGAGTTCGTCCGCGTGCACGCCGCCAACGACCTGCTCGCCGCGGCGATGCGCCGGTCGCCGGCGATCGCCTCCTGGCGCGCGGCGGCGGCGGCGCGGGGAGTCGCGCTCGTGATGACCGGCAGCGGTCCGACGCTGTTCGCCGTCGCCGACGATCGTGCCGACGCGCTGCGCATGGCGCGCATCCTGCGGCGCGCCGGCCTGCGCGCGAGACCGCACCTGGTGGCGCCGTGACGCCCTAGGGGCGGGCGAGCGAGGGCTGTCCCCTTACGGTGTGTGCATGGACGACAAACGCGGCGACATGACAGTTCGGCAGGCCGGCCAGAAGGGCGGCACGTCGACCGCGGGCAAGCACGGTGCTTCCTTTTATCGCGAGATCGGCAAGCGGGGTGGGCAGGCGCGAAAAGGCCAGCTCGGCCCCGAGGGCTACGCCAAGCTCGGGCGCAAGGGCGGCGAGGCGCGCAAGACCCAGCTCGGCTCCACCGGATATGCGGAGCTCGGGCGCCGCGGCGGCGAGGCGCGCAAGACGCAGCTCGGCAGCGAAGGCTATGCGCAGCTCGGTCGCAAGGGCGGCCGCCGCGTGGCGGAGCTCATCCGCAGGGGCAAGCAGCCCCCGAGCGGCGACCGCGGCTAGCGCCGCGAAGCACCTATCCTTTGGCCGTGTCCTCTGGGGCGTGGCCAAGCGGTAAGGCAGGGGACTTTGGATCCCCGATCCCAGGTTCGAATCCTGGCGCCCCAACCCGCCCCAGCGCCACTCAATGACCGGTTCGCCGCTGGGCATCGTGCTCGCGGCGGGGTTGGGCACGCGGATGCGATCCCAGACCCCGAAGGTGCTCCACGCCGCCGCCGGCGTGCCGCTCCTGTCGCACATCCTCGGGACGCTCGCCGCCCTCGGCGCCGCGCCGGTCGTCGTGCTCTCTCGCGAGAGCGAGCCGGCTCGGGCCCTGCTCGGCGAGGGTGTTCGCGTCGCGATGCAGGACCCGCCGCGCGGGACCGGCGACGCGGTGCGTGTCGGGCTCGAGACCGCCACCGAGACCACCGGCGTCGCGCTCATCGTGTACGGCGACACGCCGCTCGTGCGGCCGGAGACGCTGCGCGCGCTCATGGACCTGCGCACCTCGCGTGGGGCCGTGCTCGCGCTGCTCACGGGCGAGATGGGGGCGGACAACGCGTACGGCCGGGTCGTCCGCGACGCGCAGGGGAACGTGACCCGCATCGTCGAGGCACGCCTTGCCACCGAGGCGGAGCGCGCGTTGCCCGAATCGAACCTCGGCGCCTACGCGGCCGACCTCGCGTGGCTGCGCAGCGCGGTATCCCGTCTTGTGCCGAACGCGACCGGTGAGATCTTCCTCACCGATCTCGTGGCGATCGCCGTGGCGGACGGGCGGGTCGTGGCGGCGCACCGCACCACCGATCCCGACGAGGGCCGCGGCGTGAACACCCGCGTCGAGCTCGCGGCGGTGGAGCAGGTGCTGCGCCGCCGGATCCGCGAGCGCCACATGCTCGCCGGCGTGACGTTCCACGACCCCGATTCATCGCTCGTCGACGCCGGCGTGCGCCTGGAGCCCGATGTGACGATCGAGCGCGGCTCGATCCTCGAGGGCACCACCACCGTCGGGGCCGGCACACGCATCGGTCCGTACGCGATCCTGCGTGACACGAGCGTTGGTGCGCACTGCCGCGTCGAGGCGTCGGTCCTGGAGGGCGCCACCCTGGAGGACGACGTGCGCATCGGTCCGTTCGGACACCTGCGGCCCGGGGCGTACCTCGAGCGCGGCGTGGAGCTCGGGAACTTTGGCGAGGTGAAGAACGCGCGTCTGGGCTCGGGGACGAAGATGCACCACTTCTCGTACATCGGCGACGCCGCTGTCGGGGAGCGCGTGAACATCGGCGCCGGCACGATCACGCTGAACTACGACGGCGTGCGCAAGCACCGGACCGAGATCGGCGACGACGCGTTCATCGGCTCGGACACCCTCCTGCGGGCGCCGGTGAAGGTGGGGAAGGCCAGCGCGACCGCCGCCGGCGCCGTCGTCACGAAGGACGTGCCCGACGGGATGATCGGGATCGGGATGCCGGCGCGGATGCGCACGCGGCAGCGGCCGGAGAAGAAGGGCTGATGGACGCGACGACGGTCGGACTGCTGGCCCTCGAGGCGGCGCTCGTGCTCATCCTCGCGTTCCTCTCCGCGAGCGAGGCCGCACTGCACACCGTGCGTCGCCCCGACGTGATCGAGGAGCTGGCCACGCGCGGCCGCCGCGGCCGCCGGGCCGGCACGATGGGCCGGCGCAGCATCGCCTATCTCGCGGCGATCCAGGTGAGCGAGTTCCTCATCGTGTTCACCTACGCGGGTGTCGCCGCGGCGTTCATCGCGCCACGCCTCTCCGGGATGCTGCAGTTCTTCTTCGGCATCAACGCGATCTTCAGCGATGTCGGCGCGGTCGTCGTGACCGTGGCCACGCTTTCGCTCGTGGCGGTGCTCCTGGGGCTCTTCGTGCCCCGTGCGATCGCCGCGCGCCACGCGCAGGGCGTGCTGCTCGTGCTGGTGTGGCCGCTCGAGGTGGTCACGTGGCTCACGCGCCCGCTCGTCTCGGTGCTGTTCATGCTGACGCAGATCATCGCCAAGCCGTTCGGCGGCAATCCGCAGGCTGGCACGCTCGTCACCGAGGAGGAGATCCGTGCCCTGGTGGAGACGGGACAGGCCCAGGGTGTGCTCGAGCCCACCGAGCGGGAGATGATCTCGTCGATCTTCGAGATGGGCGACAAGGAGGTCCGCGAGGTGATGATCCCCCGGACCGACCTGGTCACCATCGACGTCCACACACCGATCAGCGAGGTGCTCGAGCACATCACCCGGATCGGCCACTCCCGTCTGCCGGTGTTCGAAGGGTCCGCGGACGACATCATCGGGATCCTCTATGTGAAGGACCTCTTCCGGCGGCTGGTGAAGGGCGACCGCGAGATCGAGATCAAGACGCTCCTCCGCCCGGCGCACTTCGTCCCGGAGACGAAGAAGGTGGACGCCCTGCTCCGCGAGATGCAGCGGGACAAGGTGCATCTGGCGATCGTCGTCGACGAGTACGGTGGGACCGCCGGCCTGGTGACGATCGAGGACCTGGTGGAGGAGATCGTCGGCGAGATCCGCGACGAGTACGACGTGGAGCAGGAGCTCGTGCTCCCGGTCTCCGAGAACGAAGCGGTGATGGACGCGCGCGTGCCGTTCGCCGACGTCCGCGAGACGTTCGGGCTGGACCTCGAGGAGTCCGAGGACTACGAGACCCTCGGCGGGTTCATCACCAACCGTCTCGGACGCTTCCCGCGCGCGGGCGAGTCCGTGGAGACGTCGGATGCCCGCTTCACCGTGGAGAGCGTCGAGGGCAAGCGCATCCGCCGGGTGCGGGTCACCCGCCTCGCACCCGCTGAGCGGCCGGCATGACGCTCGGGCCGGGTGACGAGGACCTGGTGAAGGTGGCCGCGCTGGCGCGCCAGCGGGCACATGCGCCGTACTCCAAGTACAAGGTCGGTGCCGCGATCCGCACGGCGCGCAACAAGGTGCACGCCGGGGCGAACGTGGAGAACGCCTCGTACGGACTCACCGTGTGCGCGGAGCGGACGGCGGTCTTCGCCGCGGTGAACGCGGGCGACACCAAGCTCGATGCGATCGCGATCGTCATCGACGACGAGCGGCTGCCCACGCCCTGCGGCGCCTGCCGGCAGGTCCTCGCGGAGTTCAGCCCCGGCATGCGCGTGATCCTCGCGACCACGGGTGGCCTGCGGCGGGCGACGACCCTCGCGGAGCTCCTGCCCGAGCCGTTCCTGCCGGAGAACCTCGCCTAGGGTGGGTCAGGGCTAGTGCCACCCAAGCGCTTCGAAGACCTGAGCGAGGAGCAGGCGCGCTCGTACCTCGACCGCCATGTCGCCGATGCCGAGGATCGTCTGGAGCGCTTCCTCGGGCTCGTCGAGGCGACCGGCGGTCCCGATCGGGCCATCCTCGATGGTGGCCCGGCGAGTCTGGTCCCACTCCACCGCTGGTTCGTCTCGAGGGCGCGACGCGCCGACTCGCCCGATGCGGGTGGCGCGCTTCCCGGCTGGTACGAGCCCGATCCGCCGGCGCTCGCCTCGCAGCGGGTCGCGCCGCGCACGATCGCGGACGCGGACGGTGTCGCGCTCTACCTCGCGCGCGTGCTCCAGCGTGCCTGGCCCGAGCTGCGTTGGGACATCGGTCGGCTGCCCGCGCGCATGCGCTACGGCCACCAGCACGAGCCGCTGCTGAAGGCGGGCGACGTCGACATTCCGGTCCTCTCCATCGCCTACGGCATGGGCGTCCGAGTCGCGCTCATGGACAGCGGCCGCGAGCCCGAGGCGCTCCTTGACGTGTACCGCGCGTGGATGGACGGCCGGAGCGCGTGAGCTACGAGCTGCGGATCATGTCGCCCGCCCCGATCGACCTCGTCGCCGTCCGCCGGCTGCTGCTCGCGGTCGATGGCGTCGAGGCTGTCGGCGACGAGCTCATCTGGGCGGGAGCGCTGGTGAACGCGGCGTTCGTGCTCGACCAGACCGAGATCGGTGTGGGCGTGACGTCCGGGGAGGCGCCGACGGAAGATCTGCGCCGCGAGTTCAGGGCGCTCCTGGACGTCGTGTCACGGGTCGCCGCGCTCGTCGGCGCGCCGGTCTACGACGTACAGCTCGGGCGCACGCTCGCGCGGGACGACGACGAGGCGGTGCGGGACTTCGCGGGCTGAGCGCGCATCACCCCTGGGTCTGCGCGTCGGTCATCGCGCGGTAGAACTCGGTCGCGCGGGTCATGGAGAGGTTCTGGAGCCCGCTCGAGATCCGCTCCTGTGAATGCTCGCCCGCGGACTCCAGGTGCAGCACACCGTAGTCGCGGATGAGCGACAGCGGGAAGGGCCGGCTGAGGCTGGCGTCCTGCACGCGGTCGAGGAGCAGGGCGGCCTGGTGGCGGTTGAACACGCCCCACCGGGCGATGACCCGCCGGTCGGTGAGGACGAACCAGCGCCGGCTCCAGGGGATCCAGCGCACCAGGATCCAGACGAAGAGCAGGACGGCCGCGACGAGGCAGACCCCGGCGTACACCTGGTACGCCCGATCCGGCGTCCCCGCGGCGCCGGCCTGGCCGGTGAAGTAGAGCGCCCCGATCAGGAGCACGATCCCCAGGAGCACGAGCGGCTCCCAGAGGAACAGCGGACGCGTGGCGACGAGGATCTTCTCGTTCGGCTCGAGGATCAGGTCGCCGGGTGCGCGCGCCATCCCCGCATGCTAGGCGCTGGCGCTCATGGCGGCAGGCGTGCCGTCGGGCGCGCCGGTGGCGGCGCGCACCAGGCGCTCGAGCTCGCCGAGCGCCGGCACCGGCGTGATCCCCGGGACGCCGCGCAGCAGATGGAGCGCTCGATCGCGATGCTCGTCGATCTCGCGCTCGATGAGACCGCGCACGCCCAGCTCGTCGAGGATGACCCGGATGCGCTCGACGTTGTCCGCGGGGAGCGGCGCGGGCGGGCCGAAGAGCGCGTCGAGCTCGGCGCGGACCTTCGGCGACGAGCGCTCGAACGCGAGCACCACCGGGAGGGACTTCTTGCGCTTCACCAGGTCGTTCATCTCGACCTTGCCGGTCCGCTCGCTCGTCGCCCAGATCCCCTGGACGTCGTCGTGCGCCTGGAAGGCGTGACCGAACTCGGCACCGAAGCGCGCGAGCTGCTCGTGGACCGCGGCGTCGTCGGTGGCCAGCACGCCGGCGGCCTGGGTCGACGCGGAAAAGAGCGCCCCGGTCTTCTTCGCGGCCATCGCGCGGTAGCGGTCGGCAGTCACGTCGGTACGGGCCTCGTAGCTGATGTCGAGGAACTGGCCCTCGCACACGCGCACGCACGTCCGGTCGAGGAGCGCGGAGAGGTCGAGGACCCGATCCGCGCTGAAGCCGAGGCTGCGCAGACGGTGGATGGCAAGGCGCGAGATGGCGTACATGCCGTCGCCCGCGTTGATCGCCTGGGGCACGCCCCACACCGACCACACCGTCGGCCGGTGGTGCCGGCGCGGATCCTGGTCCTCGATGTCGTCGTGGACGAGCGTGAAGTTGTGCAGGAGCTCGACCGCGGCGCCGGCCGGCAGCACGCGGTTCGGATCGCCCCCCAGCGCCTCGAAGGTGAGCGTGCAGAGCAGCGGGCGCAGACGCTTGCCGCCGCGTGGCTGCTCCGCGTCCAGGCCGAGGTGGTACAGCATCATCCCGTAGAACGGTCCGAGGGCCGGCTCGCCCTGTCCGAGGAGCGAGCGGATCTCGTCATCGATGGCCGCGACCCGCGTCGAAGAGTCCTGGGAACCCACCGTGACCCGATGATAGGAGCGCCGCGTGGCCGCGCGTGGCCGCGCGGTACCAGTACCATTCATGTCCGATGGCGTCGCGCACCTACCGTGCCGAGGCGATCGTCCTTCGGACGCTCGATCTCGGCGAGGCCGACCGCATCCTGGTGCTCTTCACCCGCCACTTCGGCAAGGTCCATGTCGTCGCGAAGGGGATCCGACGCGCGACGAGCCGGATGGCTGGGCATGCGGAGCCGCTGACGCACGCCACGTACCAGATGGCCCGGGGCCGGGAGCTGGATGTCCTGACCGGTGCGGAAGCCCGGGCGATCTACCCGGCGCTCCGTGAGGACCTCGGTCGCATCGCCGCGGGCTGGTACTGCGCCGAGCTCACCGACCGCTTCACCGTCGAGCGCGCGCCGTCGGCACCGCTCTTCGACCTGCTGGAGACCGCGCTGCGGCACCTCGATGCCGGCTACAGCGCGCCGCTGGTCTGCCGCTGGTTCGATCTCCATCTCCTCGACCGCTCGGGGTTCCGCCCGGAGCTCGGGGCCTGTGTCTCCTGCCGGACGCCGCTGGAGGAGCGCGACAACGCCTGGAACGCCGTCGCGGGCGGAGCGTTGTGCGGCGCCTGTGGCCGCCAGGCCGGCGCGCTCGTCCTCTCGGTGCGCGCGCTGAAGTCGCTGCGCTACCTCCTGGTGAGCGACTTCGCGAACGCCGCGCGGCTCCGCGTGGATGCCGCGCTCGCCGGGGAGCTCGAGCGGCACCTGCGGCTCTTCGTGCAGCACGTCCTCGACCGCGAGATCACCGCCGCACGCCTCCTCGACGAGATCCGCGCGCTGCCCCCGCGGCCGGCTCAGGTAGGGTGAGCGACGAGCGGCTGAGCCGCGAGGAGCGAGTCAGTGAGTGAGTCTCCGGGCCGAAGGCCCGAGATCGAGCAGGCCATCGCGTCGCTCGCGAAGCGCCGCGGGTTCGTCTTCCCCTCGAGCGAGATCTACGGCGGTGCTGGCGCCACCTGGGACTACGGTCCGCTCGGCGTCGAGCTCAAGAACAACCTGAAGCGTGCCTGGTGGCGGGCGATGGTCCAGCTGCGCGACGACGTGGTCGGCCTGGATGCCGCGATCCTCATGCATCCGAAGGTGTGGGAGGCATCCGGGCACGTCGAGAACTTCACCGATCCGCTCGTGGAGTGCGCGACCTGCCGGAAGCGCTTCCGCATCGACGAGCTGCCCCGGGGCGAAACGCTCATGGAGGCATGGCGCGACGGGACCGCGGACCTCAGTGCCGTCGCCTGTCCGTCGTGCGGTACGAAGAAGCTGGGCGCGCCGCGGCGCTTCAACCTCATGTTCAAGACGTTCGTCGGTCCGGCCGAGGACACCGCCTCGGTGGCCTGGCTCCGTCCGGAGACCGCGCAGGGCATCTTCGTGAACTTCGAGAACGTGCAGCAGTCCGCCCGCCGCAAGCTGCCGTTCGGCATCGCCCAGATCGGCAAGTCCTTCCGCAACGAGATCACGCCGGGGAACTTCATCTTCCGCTCGCGCGAGTTCGAACAGATGGAGATGCAGTACTTCACCCGGCCGGCCGATGCGCCGAGGCATTTCGACGAATGGCTGGCGGTCCGCCGGCGCTGGTACACCGATCTCGGTATCCCGGACGAGCTCCTGCGGTTCCGCGAGCACGCCGAGAACGAGCGCGCGCACTACGCGGCGAAGGCCATCGATGTGGAGTTCCTGTTCCCCTTCGGCTGGAGGGAGCTCGAGGGCGTCCACAACCGCACCGACTTCGATCTCAAGCGGCACATGGAGTTCTCCGGCAAGGACCTTCGGTACTTCGATGAGCCATCCGGCGAGAAGTTCATCCCGTACGTCGTCGAGACCGCCGTCGGTCCCGACCGGACGACGTATGCGCTGCTCTGCGCGGCGTACGCCGAAGAGCCCGACAAGGAAGGCGTCCGCGTGGTCCTCCGGCTCCATCGCGACCTCGCGCCGTACAAGGTCGCGGTGCTGCCGCTCTCGAAGAACGAGCGGCTGACGCCCCTCGCGCGGGAGGTCCACGCCGCGCTGCGGCCGCACTTCATGACGACCTATGACGAGACGCAGGCGATCGGCCGCCGCTACCGTCGCCAGGACGAGATCGGCACGCCGCTCTGCGTGACCGTGGACTTCGATTCGCTCGAGGACCGCCAGGTGACCATCCGCGACCGCGACTCGATGGCGCAGGTCCGCGTGGCGATCGACGATCTCGTGCCGGCGCTGAGGGAACGGCTGGGCGCCTGAGCGCCGTCGGCCTCGCGTCGCTCATCTACCTCGGCGCGCACGGCGCCCGCGCACCGCTCCTCGCGCTCCGCTCGCTCCGCCGCGTCCGCAATCTCACGTTGATCCTCGTGCCCGCTGCCGTCCTCGGCGCGCTCGCGCTCGCGCTCGACGGGCGCGTGCCGCCGCCCCTCGCCGCCGGGGCGATCGCCCTCGCGATCGCGCCGGCGCCCCTTGTCGGTCCGGCGGTCGTCGGCCGGCTCGGCGGCCGCGCCGACCTGGGCGGGGCGCTGGTGCTCGGCACGGCGCTGCTCTGCGTGGCGCTCGCGGCAAGCCGCGCGCTGCTCGCGCCCGCCGTGCTGCTCGCTGCGGTGGAGGCGTTCGTCGTCGCCGCCCTGGTGGCGAATGCGCTGCCGACGATCCGCGACGCGCTCCTCGGGCCGCTGCGGTTTGCCGGTGCCGCCGGGCTCGCGGCGATCCTCGGGCTCGCGGTCGTGGCACTGCCGCCGCTGGACCTTGCGGCGGTCGCCGTCGCCGCCGCGCTCGTGCTCTGCGGTGCGGGCGCGGCCGCGCTCGTCGCGCGCCTGCAGCAGCGCGACATGCGCGCCGCGGTGGCGTGCGCGGGACTGCGCGACCCCGCGCTCGCTTGTGCGCTCGTCTACCTGGGGGTCGGGCCGGACGCACTGGGGGTCCCACTGGCGTACGCGGCGATCCTGGCGCTCGGCGCGGCCATCGCCTCGCGAGCGTGAGCCAAGCGTCCG
>DASSPF010000106.1:0-17192 GCA_035699805.1 Candidatus Limnocylindria bacterium
GCCGCGATGGCTGCCGCTGCAGGCATCGGTCTCGTATGTCTGGGCGTCGACCCGACGCAGGTACAGGGTGTGCCCCTCGCCGCGCTCGGCGGCGGCGTAGTCCACGCTCGTCACCGCACCACCGCGGCTGGGACCGAGGTAGACCTCGACCACGCTCGTGAGGGTGCCCTTGAACACGCGCTCCGGCCTGAACGTGATGACACCGCCCGCCGCCGCGAAGGTCTGCCGGATCTCGGTCACGGTGCCGTAGACGATGACGTCGGCCCGCGCGATCTGATCAGGGGGGCTCGGGGGGAGGCACGACGCGAGCGCGACGCTCGGCGCCCCGGCCAGGCCGGCCAGCGCGAGCGCCAAACCCAGGACGAGCGAGCGCAACTGCATCACGAGGATGATGACGCCGGCGCGGCGGTGCGGGTTCCCCAGGTGACGGCGCCCACCGCGACGAGCGAGGCGGCCGCCACGACCCACAGCCCCGGCTCGTACGAGCCCGCGGCGTCGTAGACCAGACCCAGCCCCACCGGGCCGGCGGCCTGGGCCAGCGTCACGAACAGTGAGAGCACCGCGGCGATGCTCGCGAACCGGCGCGCGCCGTACAGGCGCGCGACGAGGGTGTTCCGCAGGATCGTGTCGGCGCCCCGCCCGGCGCCGAACAGCACGACGAACAGGTACGGGGCGGCGGCGGGACCGAGGAGCAGCACGACGATGCCCAGCGGCTGGAGCAGGTACACCGCGGCGAGCACCGCCGGCAGCGGCAGACGGCGCTCGAGCGGCGCGAGGGCGAGGCGCCCCACCACCTGCATCGCGCCGACCAGGCCGGCGATCGTCGCCGCAGTGCGGATGTCGTAGCCGCGCGAGCCCAGGTACGGCACGAGGTGGATGGCCACGCCAACACCGAGCGCGTAGCAGACCTGCGCCAGCACCAGCCAGCGGAAGCTCGCGTGCCGCAGCGCCGCACCGAGGTCAAGGCTCGGCTCGGCCGCCTGATCGTGCGGCGGCGGCGGCCGCAGCACGAGGGCATGTGGGAGGACGGTCGTGATGGCGAGGATCGCGGCGAGGACGAGGAGCGCGTCCCGCCACGGGAGCGCAGCGACGAGGTACGCGGTGAGCGGAAGGAAGATCGTGCTCGCGAGCCCGGCCATGAGCGTGACCACCGTCAGCGCCTCGGTGCGGCGCTCGCGGAAGAACGCGGTGACCGTGGCGAAGGCCGGGGAGTAGAGGACCGCCGACCACGCCACGCCCATGAGCGCCCAGATCAGATAGAAGACGAGGAGGTCGCGGACCTGCGACCAGAGGACGACGAGCGCGACCGCAAGGACGGAGCCCGCGGTCATGAGCAGCCGCGCGCCGCGCCGGTCGAGCCAGTGGCCGACCGGGACCCCGGCGAGGGCCAGCACGATGAGCGCGAGCGAGAACGCGCCGCCGATCTCGCCGCGCGACCAGCCGAGCTCGGCCTGCATCGGCTCGACGAACACCCCGAACGCGTAGTAGAGGACGCCCCATGACACGGTCTCGGTGAGGCCGAGCGTGAGCACGAGGATCCACGGGTACGAGGGACGCCGGAGCGCGGGTGATGTCACGTCAGTGCCGGCGGCGGGATTCGAACCCGCACTGAGCTCCTCTTAAGGGAGCTGTCTCTGCCGTTGGACTACGCCGGCGAGACCAAGGATATTGCCGCGCCAGCGACACCGAAGGGCCGGGGTCGGCACGCCGCGGGCGATTCCGCGAGACTACGGGCACCACGCACACGAGGAGAGTGCCCGTGCCCTCTGGTCCCACCCGTTTCGTCATCATCGGCAACGGCGCGGCCGGCACGTACGCCGCGGAGCAGCTCCGCAAGGACGACGCGTCCGCCGAGATCGTCATGATCGACGACGAGAAGTACACCCTCTACAACCGTGTGTCGCTCCCCCGCTACCTGAAGGGCGTGCTCCTCGAGCAGCGCGTGTACGTGCGGGACATGGAGTGGCACACCAAGAACCGCATCGACCTGCGTCTGGAGACAAAGGTCACCCACGTGAACTTCGAGGAGAAGACCGTGGCCATGGATCCTGGCGGCGAGCTGCGGTACGACCGTCTGCTCATCGCCACCGGCGGACGCCCGAACCCGCTCACCGTGCCGGGCGCGGCGGGCGCGAAGTACCTCTTCAACTTCCAGTACTTCGACGAGACGAAGGCCATGGTCGCGCGTCTGCCCGAATCCAAGGTGGCCGTGGTCATGGGTGGGTCGTTCATCGGCTACGAGCTCACCGAGGCCTTCGCCTTCCGCAAGCTCGAGACGCACTGGATCCAGCGCGGGCCGTGGTTCCTGCGGCGCGCCCTCGACGAGCCGGGCGGCAAGGTCGTCTCGCTGCTCGCCCAGGACGCCG
Source organism: Candidatus Limnocylindria bacterium (assembly GCA_035699805.1). Classification (GTDB taxonomy): domain Bacteria; phylum Chloroflexota; class Limnocylindria; order P2-11E; family P2-11E; genus CF-39. The sequence continues at coordinate 2,367 of DASSPF010000106.1, forward strand.
GCGTCCACCTCCATTACGAGGAGACGATCGAGAAGCTGGAGCAGGCCAACGGCCAGCTGAAGGTGACCGGCTCGAAGGGCTTCAGCGCGACGGCCGACCTCGTGGGCGTCGGCCTCGGGCTCACCATGAACATCGACATCTTCAAGGGGACCGCGCTCGAGACCAAGGTAGGCGTGCGCACGAACGAGTTCCTCGAGACGAACATCCCCGACGTCTGGGCGGCGGGCGACGTCGCCGACTTCTACGACGTGGTCTCCGAGCGTCACCACCGCATGGGGACGTGGGACAACGCACTGAACCACGGCCGCCACGTGGCGAAGAACATGCTCGGCGCGAAGCAACCGTACGTCGAGGTGCCGACGTACGCCTCGGGGATGTTCAACTCCAACATCTCGGTCATGGGTGTGACCACCGAGGAGGAGCCCGACGCCGAGTCGCTCTATGAGGTCGACTACGACGGCCGCAACTACAAGCGGCTCTTCTTCCTCGGCGACAAGCTCGTCGGCGCGATCCTCATCGGCAAGATGAAGGGCCGCAAGAAGGTGCTCGAGCTCATCTCGTCGCGCACGCCGATCGAGGAGCGAAAGAGCGTCTTCGAGCTCCTGGCGATGCCCGAGGTCCCCGCGAAGCCGTCGACCGGGGGCGAGGGGGCGTAGCCCCTGCGAGGCGCAGCGTGCCGCACCAGAAGGTCTCGTTCGTGGTGCCGACCGGCGAGATCGAGGGCGTGCTGCATCTCCCCGAGACCACCGCGATCGGCGGCTGCGCGGTGCTGCACGGTTTCGGGGGTCATCCCGAGCAGCCGCACATCGTCGCCACGTGCGAGGCGCTCGCGGCGAGCGGCGTCGCCGCGCTCCGCTTCGCCTTTCGCGACCACGAGCCCCCGCGGATGACCATCGACTCCGCGCTCGTCGATGTCGCCGGCGCGGTCCGCCTGCTGAAGGCCCACCCGAGCGTGCCGGAGCGCCTTGGGCTCGTCGGCTTCTCGTTCGGGGGCACGGTGACGGCGATCGCCGCGGGCCGCGACTCGCGGATCAAGGCCGCCGTCCTCGCCGCCGCGCCCGCCATCGCGCAGCCCGGCTTCCAGGCATGGTCGAACGAGGGCAAATGGAAGCCCGTCGCCGAGCTCTCCCGCACCCGGGCGCGTGTGCTGCTCGTGTGGGGCGCTCGCGACACCGAGGTGCCAGTGGAGCACGCCGAGCGTTACCGGGCGGTGCTCTCGCAGGCGCGCGTGCGCAACCTCGTCGTCACGATCGAGGGCGCAGATCACGACTTCCAGCCCGCCGCGGCGCGCGAGCGGATGACCGCGGCCGTGGCCGAGTGGGTGCGCGAGAGCCTCACCGAGAAGCCGCGTGAGTGATCGCCTGCGCGCGCTCCTGCCGGGCCTCGCCATCGCCGCGCTCGTGGCGCTGGTCGCCCGCGTCGTCGGTCAGGGTCTGCCGTCCACCTTCAGCGAGGTGCTCATCGCGGTGCTGCTGGGCATCGTCGTCGCCAACAGCGGGCTCCTGCCCGCCGCGAGCGCGGCCGGGCTCCGCGTCGCGGTGCAGCGGGTGCTCCGTCTCGGCATCATCCTGCTGGGCGCCCGCCTCTCGCTGGGGGACGTCGCGGAGATCGGCGTCGGCGCGCTGGGCCTCGTGGTCGCCACGATGACGCTCGCCTTCTCGTTCGCGCTCCTCGCCGGCCGCCTCGCATCACTTCCGCCGCGTCTCGCGCTGCTCATCGGGGTGGGCACCGCGGTCTGCGGCAACTCGGCCATCATCGCGACCGCGCCGGTGATCGATGCGGAGGAGCGCGAGGTCAGCTTCGCCGTCGCCACCATCACCATCTTCGGGACGCTCGCGGTGTTCCTCTACCCGCTCATCGGCCACGCCCTCGCGCTCTCGAGCGCGGCGTTCGGCCTGTGGTCCGGGGTCGCGGTGAATGACACGAGCCAGGTCGTCGCGGCGAGCGCCGCGTACTCGACCGAGAGCCGGGATGTCGCGACGGTGGTGAAGCTCGTGCGCAACACGCTCATGGCGCCGCTCGTGGTGCTCATCGCCTGGTGGTGGGCACGCCGGGCGAGCGTGGATGAGGGCGTGGTCCGCAGCGGCGCGCTGCGGGCCTTCCCGCTCTTCGTGCTCGGGTTCCTGTTCATGGCCGCCCTGCGCACGACCGGCGTCATCGGCTCCTCCATCGCCGCACCGATCGACGAGATCGCGAAGGCGTGCATCCTCGTGGCGCTCGCGGCCGTCGGCCTCTCCACGCGGCTGGTGCAGCTCCGGACCATCGGCCCGCGGCCGTTCTACGTGGGCTTCGCGGCGGCGACGCTCATGGCGGCCATCAGCCTGGGTGCCATCATCGGTGTCGAGGCGATGCGGTGACGGCAGATGGCGCGATGGAGGCCGCCGGCGCGCGCGAAGAGCGACGTTTGGTGACGTGCCTCTTCATCGATATCGTCGGCTCCACGGAGCTGACCGCACGGGTCGGCCCGGAGCGCCAGAAGCGCGCGCTCGACGCCGCGTTCGAGGAAGTGCGGGCCCGGATCGCCACCGAAGGCGGGACGGTCGAGAAGTACATCGGCGACGCCGTGTACGCGCTCTTCGGTGCGCCGTCATCGCACGCGGACGATCCGCTGCGCGCGCTTCGCGCCGCACACGCGTGTCGCGAATGGGCGGCTCGCCCGGACGCTCCATTCGCGGTGCGGATCGGCGTCGAGACCGGTGAGGCGGTGGTCGACCTCACTGCCGCCGCCATGACCCACCAGCGGATGAGCGTGGGTGCGGTGGTGAACACGGCGGCGCGCCTCGAGCAGGCCGCCGACCCGGGTCAGATCCTGGTCGGTCCGCGGTGCCACGAGGTCACCGCCACCTCGGCGCGCTTCCGCGCGCTCGGGCCGATGACCTTCAAGGGCCTCGCGCCGATGGAGGTCTGGGAGCTGGAGGCGCCGGGAGAGGCCACCACATCGATCGACCTCCCTTTCGTGGGACGCAGCGGCGACCTCGAGATCCTGCGCCTGGCGTACCGCCGCAGCCAGGAGCGCGCCGTCCTCGCGCTGGTGACCGGCCCACCGGGTCAGGGCAAGACCCGGGTGGTGCGCGAGCTCTTCGACGGCATCGGCCGCGAGCCGGTCGTGGCGCGGTTCCGGCCGCGCGGCGAGCTCGGCGCCACCGCGCCGCTGCGCGGTCTCTTGGGCGGCACGAACGGTCCCGAGGAGGTGGCGAACGCGCTCGGCCAGCTGCCCGCCTCCGAGCGCGAGCGGATCTCACGTGGCGTCCTGCACAGCAGCGGCCTGGTGCCGGATGAGCGCCTCGGCCAGCTGAACGCCGAAGAGCGTCTCGACGAGGTCGTCCACGCCTGGCGCCGCTTCCTCGCCGCGCGCTCGTCCGGGAGCACACCCATCGTCTGGTTCGAGGACGTGCACTGGGCGGACGAAGAGGCGGTCCGGCTGCTGGACCGTCTGACGCTCTCGACCGAGCCGCTGCTCCTGGTGGCCACCGCGCGTCCCGAGTTCGCGCAGGCATCAGGGCTGCGGCCCAGCGGCGACCGCTTCTTCGTGGAGCTCGGCCCGCTGGATACCCGCGATGCGCAGGAGCTGGCAAGCGCGGCGGGCGCTCCAGATCGCTCGCTGGTGGAGCGCGCACAGGGCAATCCCCTGTTCATCGTCGAGCTCGCGCGCGCGGGGACCGGGCCTGCGGAGCTGCCGCTCACCCTGCAGGGTGCGCTCGGGGCTCGCCTCGACGAGCTGGCCCTCACCGAACGCGATCTCTTGTCGCGCGCCGCGGTCGCCGGTGAGACCTTCGACGTGGAGGATGTGGCCGCACTGACCGGGCGCGAACCGAACGAGATCGCCGCGGCGCTCGGACGTCTCGCCGACCTCCTCTACCTCCGCCGCGTCGGCACCGCCTACCGCTTCCACCACGGCCTCCTGCGGGACGTGGCGTACGGCCGGCTGCTCGTGGCCGATCGCATGCGGCTCCATGCCCGGCTCGCCATGGACCCCGGGCGCACGCTCGATGCGGAGGTGCGCGCCCACCACTGGTGGGAGGCGCTCGGGCCCCCCGACTCGGAGTGGGTCTGGGACGACGCTGCGGAGCGCGCGACGATGCGAGCGGCCGCGGTCGCTGCCCATCTCGCGGCTGCTGAGGGTCACCTCGCACGCAACGATGGGCCGCGCGCGGAGACCGTCCTCGCGCGCGCCTCGCATCTCGCGGATGACCCGAGCAGCGCTGCCGCGATCGCTCGCGCGCGCGGTCGCGCGGCCACCATGGATCGTCGGGGCGATGACTCGTGGGCGCACTACACCCGCGCGGCCGAGCTCTACCGGTCCATCGGGCAGGTCCCCGCCGACATGTACCCCGAGTGGCTGCGCGCGCCGATCATCGGGTACGGCTCCTTCCACCACCTCCCGGACCAGCGCGAGATCCGCGCCATCCTCGACGAGGGCGTGCGCCGCGCCGGCGAGAGCGCCGATCGCGCCACGCAGGCCCGGCTCGACGTCCTCCGCGCCATCGCTTCGAATGACGTCGTCCTCGCCACGAACGCCGTCGAGCGCGCTGCGGATGCCCTCCCGGCCCGCGAGCTCGCCAGCGCGCTGGCGGACGTGGCGGCACTCCAGTTCCAGAGCGGAGACCTGGACGCGATGAGCCGGATGGTCGACCGCCTTCGCAGCCTCGTCGAGGCGACCTCCGACCCTGAGGTCCTGTTCGTCACGCGCCGCCGCCTCGCCCTCTGGAAGGGCGATCTCGCCGAGGCGCATCGGCTGGCGATCGCGCTCGATGAGGCCACACGATCGGTCGGGCCGCATCTGCGCTCGCACACGCTCGCGACGCTCGCGTGGCAGGCCGCCGCGGAGGGCGATTGGGCCTGGCTGCGCCGCGTGGGTGCGGAGATGCTCGCGCTGGTCCGCCGGAACGATGGCACGAAGTTCTGCGCGATGGCACATTCCGGGCTCTCGACGGTGGCTCTCGGCGAGATCCGCGACGGCCGGATGGATGAAGCGCGTGAGATCGCGGCCCGCGCGCGGGCGCTCAACGACGAGCCGGACGCTCCGGACCCGTCGGTGACGGTGCTGCTCGGCGACCGCTCACCGCTCGCGGTCGAGCCGGCGGGCAGCTCCCCGCACGCCTGGACCGAGTACGGGATCGCCTGCATCGTCGCGAACGACCGCGAGCGCGCCGAGGCGGCCCTCACGCATCTGGACGCCATCGCCACGCGGGGCGCGTGGCTCGCGGGGGCCACCGCCGCCGCGATGCGCGACGAGCTGAGTGGCGCGTCGCTCGCCGGGTCGGGCCACGCCGCCCTGCGTGAGCGCGGTTACGTCGGGCACAGCGAGATCCTCACGCTCCGCGCGGGGCGATGAGCGGGACCGGCTGACAGCGGTCGTGTTCGAGCGTCTCGCGAGCGAAGACTTCGCCTATCTCACGACCACCGGGCGCAGGACCGGCAGGCCGCACCGCATCGAGATCTGGTTCGCGCTGCGTGACGGGCGCATCTATCTCCTGTCGGGCGGTGGTGACCGCGCGGACTGGGTGCGCAACATCCGGAAGGACGGCCACGTGCGTGTCCAGGTGGGGTCGCGCTCGGTCGCCGCGCGTGCCCACATCGCGCGCGCCGGCGCGGAGGATCAGCGTGCGCGCGAGCTGCTCGACGAGAAATACATGGGCTGGATGGCCGGCCGGCGCCTCTCGTCCTGGGCGCGCGGCGCGACGCCGGTCGTGATCGAGCTCCCGCGCCGACCTACGGCACGAGGACCGGCCGCGCGAGCGCCTCGGTGAGCTGCCCGTGCACCAGGAACGGGACAGCGACGCCATGGCGCTCCAGCAGCCAGCGGTATGCCGCATGGTCGGGCTCGTCCGTGTAGATCGCGCCGTACAGCCGGTTCGCGTACCAGCGCCCATCCTCGGCCCGCGCGAGCGCGATGAGCACGTATTGCCCGACCGGGTCACGGTCGATCGTCCCGCACGCGCCGCTGCCGCCGGCGTACGACACGACGCCGGCGTCACTGGCGACGCTCGAGACGTCGACATACGTCAGCGAGCGGCCGGCCGTGCCGCGATGGACACGCAGGACGTCCAGGGTCACGACCGCCTGATGGAAACCCGTCGCGCCGCGCGGGCCGACCTCGAGCGACCGCACCCTTCCGAACACCAGGAGCTGCGTGACCTCCCGCGGCTCGAACGGGCCGGCGCTGCACGCAGCGGCCGGGCCCGACCACCCCAGGAGCGAGCCGACCACGACCGTCGCCACCAGAAGTGCACGGCGTGTCATACCCCCGAGTGTCGCGGGCCGAGCGTGCGTCGACGTCCGCGTCCGCCCACTCAAGTACTACGCGACCGCTACGAGTTCCGGGGTCAGCCGACCTGCGGGAAGTCTCCATGCGCACGCAGATAGGCGATGACGCCTCCGGCGTCGAGGATCTCACGCGCGAATGGCGCGAGCGGCCGCAGCGCGGCGTCGCCGCGCGGCCCGCGGAGCACGCCTCGCGCCAGGTCGAGCGACACCTCGTCGCCGTCGCGGACGAGGGTCAGCGCGTCGGCCGACCCGATGACCGGGATGCCCAGGTTGATGCAGTTGCGGAAGAAGATGCGCGCGAAGCTCTTTGCCACGATCCCGCCGATGCCGAGCTTCGCGAGCGCCGCCACCGCGTACTCCCGGGACGAGCCGCAGCCGAAGTTCTCGCCGCCAACGAGCAGGTCGCCCGGCCGCACCTCCTTGGCGAATCCCGGACGCGCGTCGCAGAAGGCATAGGTGTGGAACTTGTCCTGGCCGACCATGAACGGCGCGTAGCGGCCGGGGACGATCTGGTCGGTGTCGAGGTCGTCGCCGAAGACCCAAGCGCGCGGCATCAGCCCTCTCCCATCAGTCGTCCAGCTCCGCCTGCGGCATGAAGCGCAGCGGTGCGGCGGCCGCAAGGAGCGGCTCGAGGCGGTCGCCGGATCGTGAGGACGCCGCGCCGCGGTCGCCGCGCTCCGCGCGCCGGCGCTCCACGAGCGCCTCGAACTGGGCGTCGGTCGCCTCGAGGTAGTCGCGCGGGTCGTCGATGACGCCGGTGAGCGCGGCCACGGCGGCGACGAGCGGGGACCCCAGGTAGATGCTCGCGTTCGGCGAGCCCATGCGGCCCTTGTAGTTGCGGTTCGCCGTCGAGAGGCAGACCTCGTCACCAGCAAGCACACCACCGGTGCGGCCCAGGCACGGACCGCAGCCGCTGCTGCCGATGACCGCGCCCGCCGCGGAGAGGATCTGGAGCGTGCCGTCCTGCATGGCGAGCTCGAACTGCCGCCGCGACGCGGGGACCACCTCGAGACGCACGCGCGGGTCGATGCGCCGCCCCCGCAGGACCGCCGCGGCCTGCTGCATGTCCACCAGGCGCCCGTTCGTGCACGACCCCAGGAAGACGATGTCGACCGGCTGGCCGACCGCCGCCGAGACATCGACGACCTGATCCACGCGCGGCGGTACCGCGATCTGCGGCTCGAGCGTGGAAAGGTCGATCGTCACCTCACGCAGGTACGCGGCACCGCTGTCCGGCCAGAGCCAGTCCGGCGCCTCCGGCGTCCCCACCACGATCCCCGCTTTCGCGCCCATCTCGGTGGTCATGCCGGCGAGCGTGATGCGGTCGCCCTGCGGCAGGTCGCCGACCCCGTGGAATTCGACGCACGCGTAGCGCGCGCCGTCGGTGCCGATCTCGCGGACGACCCGCATGATCGCGTCCTTCATGGTGATCCCACGGCGCAGCCGCCCGCTGAACGTGACCTTGATGGACTCGGGGACGCGCAGCCAGGTGCGGCCGAGCGCGAGCGCGACGGCGATGTCCGTGGCCCCCATTCCGGCGCCGAACGCGCCGACCGCGCCGTACGAGTTGCTGTGCGAGTCGGAGCCCACGATGACGGTGCCGGGCTCGCAGTAGCCCTCCTCGACCATGATCTGATGGCACACGCCCTCCCCCGCGTCGTAGAAGGTCGGGATGCGCTGCGCACGCACCCACTCGCGGAGCACGCGGTGCGAGTCGGCGACGACGGGGGTCGGCGCGGGGGCAGCGTGGTCCACGAAGACGCACACCTTCGAGGTGTCCCACACCCGCTCCTTCCCGAGGTCGCGCAGCCCGGCCATGACCGCGTCGATGACCGAGTCGTGCACCATGACGCGCGACACCGGAACGATCACCAGATCGCCCGCGCGCACGTCCCGGCCGGAGGCGCGCGACAGGATCTTTTCGGCGAGCGCTTTCACGCCACGACCCAGTCCTTGAGGACCGCGTCGAGCTGGTCCATCGAGAGCGGCCCGGCGTCGGCCATGGCCTTGATCTTCTTGGTGATCTCGCGGAGCTCGGTCTTGCCGAAGGTGAGCCCGAGCTGCTCGGCCCGCTTCCCCACCGCGTTGTAGCCGGTAAGGCGGTGCGCGATGTTCATGGTCCGCTCGAGCCCGAAGTCGGCCGGATCGAGGATCTCGTATGAGTTCGGGTTCAGGTAGATCGCCTTGGTGTGCATCCCGGCCTTGTGGTGGAAGGCGTACTTGCCCGTGACGAAGTTGTTGTACGGGATCTCGATGCCCACCATCGCGGCGACCAGCTCATCGAGCTCCTTCAGCTTGCGAAGGTCGTACTTCTTCTTGATCGCCTCGGGCGAGTCGGCGTACATGCGGGCGACGAAGCCGCCCAGCGGCGTGATGCCGTTGCGCTCCCCGATGCCGAGCACGCTCGTGTCGATGTGCGTCGCGCCGCCCTCCAGGATGCTGTACGAGTTCGCGATCGCGCAGCCCGCGTCATTGTGGCCGTGGAACTCGATGTCGCACGACACGTGGTGCCGCAGCTCGACCGCGAGGGCGTAGCACTGGCGGGGCGTCGCGATGCCCACGGTGTCGGCCACGCCGACGCGGTCGACGCCGAACGAATCCACGGCCTTGTACACCCTCAGCAGGTCGCCCTCGGTCGAACGGAACGAGTCCTCGCTCGAGAAGCGCACCTCCTTGCCATGGTCCTTGATGAACGTGATGACCTGTTTCGCCTCGGTGATGATGTCGTCGACGCTCTTGCCGTGCGAGAACTCACGGAGATACGAGGACGTCCCGAAGAGGATGTCGATCCCGTCCACGCCGGTCTGCACCGCGACGCTCGCGTCGTCCATGTGGCAGCGCACGTGCGTGAGCACCTTGGCCTGGAGGTCCAGACCGGCGATGGTGCGCAGGTCCTCGAGCGACTGTGGCGAGGCGACCGGCGAGGTGAGCTCGATGTATTCGACCCCGAAGGCGTCCAGGGTCTTCGCGATCTGGATCTTCTGCTCGGTGGTGAAGTGGGCGTTCGAGAACTGCTCGCCCTCGCGAAGCGTCGAGTCGATGATCGCGAAGCGTTCCACTGGCATGCGCGCCTCCTCCGGTCCCCATGGCGCCGCCGACGCTCCGCAAGGCCTTTCCAACAGAAAAGCCCGGCGGCGCCTACGCGCATACCGAGCCTCTATGAAGCTTGGTCGCACGGTAGCGCTTCGTCCCGGGGTCACCCCCGAGACGACAGCTCTCGTCCTTCCGGAACGCGAGCCAGCCGCGACCCCTGAGCGGGGCCCCGACTTCGGCGGTCACGCCATCCCGTCGCTTCAGCGGAAGCTCGATCCTCCGCGACGGTCCCTCGTGCCCGCACCTCTTGCCGGCAACGCGATATGTAGTTGTTGGCGGCATGGTACCCCCACCGGCTGCGGGGGCGCTACCGGATAGCCCATCCGGGGCCTTGTGGACCGGCCGTCCCTCCGCCTAGCGTGCCAGCGGGGATGCGGATGTACCGGTCGGCTCCGTTGTTCGTTCCATGAAACAGGGCGACGCCGAGGTGGTCGCAGTCCGGGCTCGCCCTGGAGAGCTTCATGGAGGTTCGCACGGGAGTGATGCGGGACTCGTCCTCGCCGCCAAGGCCGGCGACGCCTCTGCCTTCGGGGAGCTCTACGAGCGGTACCGCGACGCCATCTACCGGTTCTGCCTGGCCCGGACCGGCTCGTCGGCCGACGCCGAAGACCTCACCTCGGACGTCTTCGTGAAAGCCCTTCAGTCCATCGACCGCTACCAGGACCGCGGGCTCCCGTTCGCGGCGTTCCTCTACCGGATCGCCCGCAACGCCGCGATCGACCGCTCCCGAACGCTGAAGCAGCCCCTCTCCGTGGACGGCCTGCCCAGCGAGCCGGTCTCGAAGCAGAACGTGGAGAGCGAGGCCTCACTGGCGGTCGAGAAGAGCATCCTCCTCGCCGCCCTGACGAAGCTCAAGAGCGAGCACCGCGAGGTCATCGTCCTGCGCTTCATCGAGGGCTACGCGGCCGTCGAGGTGGCGCAGCTGCTCGGAAAGACCGAAGGCGCTGTGCGGACGCTCCAGCACCGCGCGCTGGAGCGCCTGCGCCGCGAATTCGACGGCGCCGAGAAGGCCGCCGCGAAGAAGGCCGCACGATGAACGACGAGCGCCTGACCGGGCTCCTCGGCTCGCTGCGCTACGAGCGGATGGACCGTGTCGCCGACGACCGCATCCGGGCGCGCCTGGAGCACGCGTGGACGGCCCGCCAGCGCGAGCGCGGCCTGTCGTGGCGCGTGCGGCGTCTTGTGCCCCTGCTCGCGACCCTCGCGCTGTTCGTCGGCCTCGGCGCGGCGACGATGAACGCCGGCGGCGACAGCGCCCTCTACGGCGCGCGCGTCGCGGTGGAGGACGCCCTGGTCGTGCTCCGGTCCGACCCGCAGGAGCGCGCCGACTACCTCTTGGCCCTGCTGGATCAGCGTCAGGCCGAGGCCGCCCGCCTGGAGTCGGCGGGCAACGCCGCAGCGGCCGGCCGGGTGCGCGCGATCGAGCAGCGGACCCTCGACCTCGTACGCGCGATCCTGCCGGAGGCGCCCGACCTCGAGCCGGAGATCGTCGCGCCCGAGCCGAGCGAGAGCCCGAGCCCCACCCCGTCGGCGACCCCGTCGCCCAGCCCCTCACCCTCACCGGTGCCCACGCCTGCGACGACGCGTCCGGCCACGCCGCGTCCCGCCGCCACGGCCACGCCGCGCCCGGCGACCGCGACACCGAAGCCGGCCACGGCCACGCCAGTGCCCACCGGGACGCTCATGGCGGTGAAGTTCAGCGGGAAGGTGCGCAACCCCGATCTGACCCCCGCCGACAACGTCTGCGTGCGTCTGGATCCCAACAGCGCCACGTGCCTCACCAAGACCGTCCAGGGCGCCTACAGCGTCACCGCGTCGGCCCGGATGAACCAGACCGTCACGATCTACTTCACCCGCCTCGACGGGACCATCCTCTACAAGGCCTACGTGAGCGCCGTGGTGAAGAGCGCGACCGTGACGATGCCCGACGCCAAGCTCGCCAAGTGAGCGTCGCGGTCGCTACCGCCTCGATACCGGCGACCCTGTACGGGCCCGGTCGCCCGCTCGTTGTGGGTGACTGACATGTGGACAGTGATCGCGACCACCCTCAAGGCCGTCCTCGCCGTCGCCCTGGTGGGTGGCGCCGCGACGGCGGTCGTCGCGCCGGCACTCGAGATGGCCGGCGGCCGCGGTGCCGCACTGAACCAGCCGACGCCCACGCACACGCCCGATCCTGACGGGGCCACCCAGCTCGACTTCGAGACGCTGCTCCTCGCCTGCCTCGACAGCATGGATCCCGACAGCACCGCCTGTGGCTTCGCTCACGCGAAGAGCGGCATGTCGCGCGACGACTTCCGCCAGAAGATCGTCGCGAAGATGTTCCCGGAGCTCCTGCCGACGCCCGCGCCGACGGCGGGGCCAGCCGAGGAGCCGACGGCAGCGCCGACGAAGACGCCGCTCCCGGTGGTCGCCAAGACCGCCAAGCCCCAGACGGGTCCCGCCGCCGACTTCTGGACCTACTTCGAGAAGTGTCTGGCCACCGCCGACATCAACACCGACGTCTGCCACACCGCGTACACGCTCTCGGGCATGAGCCGCGCCGACTTCGAAGCGAAGTTCAAGGCGAAGCTCGCCGCCCTCCAGCAGTCACAGTTCTGGACCTACTTCGAGAAGTGCCTGGCGACGCGCGATCTCCGCAGCGACGTCTGCCACACCGCGTACACGCTCTCGGGCATGAGCCTCGCCGACTTCGAGGCGAAGTTCAAGGCGAAGCTCGCGGCGAAGGATGGTGCGGACTTCTGGACATGGTTCGACAAGTGCCTCGCGACCGGCGACGAGCACAGCGCCGAGTGCGAGAAGGCCCAGTCGCTGATCGGGATGAACGACGCCGACTTCCACGCCAAGTTCGAGCGCTACCTCGCCGAGCGGAGCGCGTCGCCAAAGCCCAGCGCGAGCGCCACACCGAAGCCCAGCCCGACCGCGACGCCCAAGCCCAGCGCGAGCGCCACGCCCAAGCCGAGCGCCACGTCTTCCACCCTGAACCTCCTGGTCCAGGCATGCGGCGAGTCGCGGGACCGCTCGAGCGACGCCTGCCTCAAGGCCCTGGTCGCGAGCGGGCTCCAGCCCTCCGAATTCTGGGCCTACATCGAATTCACCTACGGCCACTTCGACTAACCCGGTCAGTTCGTCCTCAATTCCCCCTCCTCGCGCCCGTGAACGGCGCGCCACGACCGGCGCGCCGTTCACCATGTACCAACGATGCGACCGCCGACCGCCCTCCTCACCCTCGCGGTCCTGCTGGGCGCCTGCGCGCCCGCGCCGCCCGCGCCGCCCGCGCCGCCCGCGGGAGGCTCGCCGCCTCTGATGACCGCGACGGCCGCCGTCGCGCCATCCCCGCCAGCAAGCGGTCCGCGCGCGACGGCGTGGCCCGGCCCCACTCCGATCGCGCTCCCGCTCTGCGAACCGGGCGCACCGGCGGCGCCCACCATCAGGCTCTGCCTCGACGGTGTACTCCTCCACGCCGACGCCGCGATCCCGCGTGACGAGATCGCCGAGATCGCCGCTCAGGTGGCCGAGGACGTGGCCGCGGTGCAGCGCGAGTTCGCGTGGACACTGCGTGAGCCCGCGGTGATCCACGTCCTCGCCGACCGGGAGCGCTACGTCGCGGGCGTACGCCGGCTCTTCGGCTACGGCGACCTCACGGCCGAGTTCGTGGCCGACAACTCGGTCGCCTTCTTCGAGCCGAGCGTGCGCGTCATCGCGGTCAACTGGGACGCCGTGCGCGAGCGACGCCCGATCGCCGCGATCCGGCACGAGCTCACCCACGTCGTCGCGGCGGAAGCCTGCGCGCCGCGCTGTGGTCTCGTCCCGGCATGGCTGAACGAGGGACAGGCGCGCCTCGCCGAGGCGCTCATCCCGGGTGCGGAGTGGCGGATCGTGCGCGTGCGCTACGAGGCCGGCTCCATGGCGGCGACGGGGACCCTCCTCCCGCTGGGCACGCTCGTGACGCAGCTGCAGTGGAACTCGCTCGTGGACTGGATCGGCTATTACAAGTACCAGCAGGCGGCGCGCGTCACCGAGCTCCTGCGTGAGGACATCGGCGAGGCCGCGATGGCGCGCCTGTACGCCCGTATCCGCGCCGGCGAGAGCGTCGCACGCGCGTACATGTCGCTCACGGGCGGGTCGTTCGAGGCGTTCGAGCGGAGCCTTCCGGACCGCATGACCGCTGCGTTGCCGAGCGCGCGCGGCATCGTGACGGTCGTTCCGGGGGCCGACGGCACCGGGGCGAGCTACCTCCTCTACGGCTTCCCGCCGGACGCTGCCGTCACCCTTCGCATCCGATCGCGCCATGTCGACGACACGCAGGAGCTGGTCGTGTCGCCCCAGGGAGCGCACTTCGGGTCCATCGAGGGGACCGCGCCGCCGGGCGTGTACACCATCACCGCGGTGGCCGGCGAGCTCACGGCCAACACGACGGTGTCGAAGCGCGACGGTCGGATCATGCGCGCGCCGGAGCGCTGAGGCGGCCGACACGCCTAGCATCACGGGCATGCGCATCGGGATCCTCACCGGCGGCGGCGACGTCCCCGGGCTGAACGCGGTCATCAAGAGCGTCGTGTACCGCTCCACCGAGCTCGGGTACAGCGTGGTCGGCATCCGCCGCGGCTGGGAAGGCCTCACGCACATGCGTCCCGGCCGCGAGCCCGACCCCACGTACGTCTGGCCGCTCGACCGCGCGAACACCCGCACGATCGATCGGACCGGCGGCACGATCCTGCACACGACGCGCACCAACCCCGCGCGCATGCAGGCCGAGCGGCTGCCGGCGCACCTCGACGACGCGGAGCGCGCTCGGCTCGCCGTCGCCGACGACCGCTTCGACCTCACGCCGATCGTGCTGCGGAACATCGAATCGCTCGGGCTCGATCATCTGGTGACGATCGGCGGCGACGACACCCTCTCCTTCTCCGAGGTCCTCCGCCGCCGCGGGGTGTCGCTCATCGCGGTCCCCAAGACCATGGACAACGACGTCCAGGGGACCGAGTACTGCATCGGGTTCTCGACCGCGATCACCCGCGCGAAGGAGCTCATCGACCGGCGGCGCACGACCATCGGGTCGCACGAGCGCATCGGCGTCTTCCGCATCTTCGGGCGCGACGCGGGGTTCAGCGCGCTGCACACCGCGTACGTGACGTCGGGTCGCTGCCTCATCCCCGAGGCGCCGTTCGACCTCGACCGGCTCGCGGCGATCCTCCACGAGGACAAGCATCACAACCCGTCCGGCTACGCCTTCGTCATCGTCGCGGAGGGCGCGATGTGGCAGGGCGGGAAGCTCGAGGAGTACGGGGCGCCCGATGCGTACGGGCACCGGCGCAAGACGAACGTGGCCGAGGCGCTGGCGGACGAGATCCGCGCTCGCACGGGGTCAGAGACGCTCGCCGCCGAGCTGACCTACGACCTGCGCAGCGGCGACCCGGACGCCCTCGACCAGACCGTCGCGATCACCTTCGCGAACATCGCGGTGGA
>DASSPF010000107.1:0-5486 GCA_035699805.1 Candidatus Limnocylindria bacterium
GGCCGCAAGGCGATCGAGAACGTGGAGATGGTCATCGAGCCCGGGGCGGTGACGGCGATCATCGGGCCATCCGGCTGCGGCAAATCGACCTTGATCCGCTGCCTCAACCGCATCCACGAGGTCGTGCCGAACGCGCATGCCGAGGGGCGGGTGCTCCTGGGCACCGAGGACATCTATGCAAAGGGCATGGACGCGGTCGCGGTGCGGCGGCGGATCGGGATGGTGTTCCAGAAGCCGAACCCGTTCCCGATGATGTCGGTGTACGACAACGTCGCTGCCGGTCCGAAGCTGCGCGGCTGGCGCATGAGCCGTGCCGACATGGACGCCCTCGTCGAGCGGAACCTGCGCCGCGCCGCGCTCTGGGACGAGGTGAAGGACAAGCTCCACCGCTCAGGCGCCGCGCTCTCCGGTGGCCAGCAGCAGCGCCTGTGCATCGCACGGGCGCTCGCGACCGATCCGAGCGTGCTGCTCATGGACGAGCCATGCTCCGCTCTCGATCCCATCGCGACATACAAGATCGAGGAGCTGCTTCGCGAGCTCGCGCACGAGGTCACGATCGTCATCGTGACGCACAACATGCAGCAGGCTTCACGCGTCAGCGAGCGCACCGCGTTCATGCTCGCGGGCGAGGACGGTGTGGGACGCTTGATCGAGTACGGCCGCACCGAGGAGGTCTTCACGACGCCGAGCGACGAGCGGACCGAGGCGTACATCACGGGACGGTTCGGCTGATGGGAAGGTCGATCCACGGCCGGGCCGCGCTCGACGAGGCGCTCGCCACGCTGCAGTCCGAGGTGCGACAGATCGCGAGCCTCGTGGACGTCTCCATCGAGCGGAGCATCCTCGCGCTCACCACGCTGGATCAGCGGCTGGCCGGGTTGGTCATCGCGGAGGACCAGGCCATCAACCGGCTCCGCTTTCAGGTCGAGGATCGCGCCATCCATCTCATCGCGACGCAGCAGCCGATCGCCGGCGACCTGCGCTTCACGATCGCCGTGCTCATGGTGGTCACCGAGCTCGAGCGGATGGGGGACTACGCCGCGGGGATCGCCCGCATCGTGCAGCTGCACGATGGCCGGCCGCTGCTCAAGCCGCTCGTCGACATCCCGGAGATGGCGCGCATCGTCCGGGAGATGCTGCGCGACGCGATCGACGCGTTCCTGCGGCGCAGCGAGCACGCCGCCGAGCGTGTGGCGCTCCAGGACGACGAGATCGATCGCCTCTACGGATCGGTCTACCGTGAGCTCCTGACCTACATGGTGAACGACACCGCGACGATCGATCGCGCCACGTGGCTGCTCTGGGCGGCCCACAACCTGGAGCGTATGGGCGACCGCATCCAGAACGTCTGCGAGCGGACGGTCTACGAGGTCACCGGAGTGATGCGCGAGCTGCACCGGCCCGAGGCGTCGCTGGAGTGACCCCCAGGCGTCGCGTGCTGTTCGTCTGCACGCACAACTCCGCCAGGTCGCAGATGGCCGAGGGGTTCTTGCGAGCCCTCGGTGGCGGGCGCTTCGACGTGGAGAGCGCCGGGACCGAGGCACGAGGGGTGAACCCCCTGGCCATCCAGGCGATGGCGGAGACCGGTATCGACATCTCGACGCACGAGTCGAAGACCATCGACCGATTCGTGGACCAGCCGTTCGACCTGGTCATCACCGTGTGCGACGACGCGGCCGAGGCGTGCCCGGTCTTCCCGAACGCCCGGGAGCGGCGGCACTGGTCGTTTCCCGATCCGTCGCGCGCGACCGGCGCGGACAGCGAACGCTTCGCCGCGTTCACGGCGGTCCGCGACGCGATCCGCGCGCGGATCGAGCGGGAGCTGCTGACCGGCGCGGCCTAGCTCCGGCTCAGCGCTGCGACGCGTTCCTCCGGCCGGTTCGCGACAGCGCGCGCTTCGCCGCGGCACGCTTGCGGGGTGACGCCTTCGTCTTCGTCTCGCCCTTGGCGGTCCGCGTGCGATTCACGGTCGCGGCGGCGATGCGCTCCGCGGTCCGCTCGGAGCGTCCCTGCGCCTTCACCTCCTTCTTGATGTGGTCGTACTGGCGCTCGCGCTTGGGGCTCCAGGTCTCCTGCGGCATGTGTGTCACCTCCGCGACACTCGACCTGCACACGGCATGCGCACTCGCTAGCCTCGACCAGCCGTGATCGACGACGTCCGACCGAGCTACCGCGCGCTCCTGGGGATCCCCGGCCTGCCGCGCCTGGTGGTGAGCATGGCCCTCGCGCGCATCGGCGGACAGATGCTCTCGCTCGTCCTCGTCCTGTTCGCGCTCGACCGCTACGACTCGGCGGCGATCGCCGGCCTGGTCACCTTCCTGGCCGTCGCGCCCGGTCTCGTGGCGAGTCCGGTGGCGGGCGCGCTCTTGGACCGGCACGGGCGCACCCGACTGGTGGTGCTCGACTACCTCATCGGCGCGACATCGCTCTTCCTGATCGCCGGCCTCGCGTACGCTGACGCGCTCCCCGTTCCGGCCCTGCTCGCGATCGTCACCGTGACGTCTCTCACCAACCCGCTCTCGAACGCCGGTGTGCGGACGCTCTTCCCGGTGCTCGTCCCGCCGCCGCTCTGGGAGCGGGCGAACGCGATCGACAGCAACGGCTACGTCGTCGCGAGCATCATCGGGCCCGCGCTCGCCGGCCTGATCGTGGCGACCCTGGGTGCTCCCGCTGCGCTCCTCGCCATCGGAGCGATCTTCCTCGCCGCGGCCGCCGCCGCCGCGGGGGTGCGCGACCCCTCGCCGCGGACCGAGGAGCGCGCGCTGCTGCCCGAGGCGTGGCGCGGGCTCCTCTACGTGTTGCGCAACCCGTCGCTCCGTGCGCTCGCGCTCGGCGTCTCGCTGGCGAACGTGGGCTGGGGCCTCTTCTTCATCGCGCTGCCGGTGCTCGTCCTCGAGCGTCTCGGCGGTGACGCGGCGTACGTGGGCACGCTCTTCGCGCTGCTCGGCCTCACCGGCTCGGTCGCGGTGCTCGTCATGGGCCGGATCTCGACGGCGGGGCGCGGCCACGCGTTCCTCGCGCTCGCGATGCTCGGGCAGGCCGCGGCGTTCGGCGTGGCGCTCCTGTCGAATGGGAACCCGCTCGTGGTCGCCGGCGCGATGCTCCTGCTCGGGATCGCGACCGGCCCCTTCGATGTGACGCTCTTCACCGTCCGCCAGCGGCGCACCGACCCCGCCTGGATGGGCCGCGCCTTCGCGGTGTCCATGGCACTGAACTTCGCGGGCTTCCCGCTCGGGTCGGCGCTCGGCGGAGCGATCGTGCCCATGTCGATCGAGCTCGCCATCGCCATCGCCGTCGTCGCCACCCTCAGCGGGGCGGCGGTCTCGTTCTTCCTCCTCCCGAGAGAGGACTAGGCTCCGACGTCGCGCCGTCGCATCGCGAGCACGGCGAGGATCGTCGCCGTGGTCCCCATCGCCACGAGCGTCGCTGCGCCGCCCCACTCGTCCTTCGACATCGGCGTGCCGTAGAGCGTGTAGATGGAGAGGCGACCGACCCACGCCGGGGTGTCGAAGATCGGCGCGAATTGCTGGATGAAGTACGACACCACGGCGATCGCGCCCACGACGATCACCGCCGTGCGTGGCCGCCAGGCCACCAGCGCATGGCCGATGCCGGCGAGGGCGTAGACGACGGGGAGCAGCAGCCCCGTCGCGAGCACCATGCGACCGCGGTCGACGGCGATGTCCAGCGCTCCCGCGGCCAGGTACACGACGAGCGAGCTCGTCGCGGCGACGGCCCCGGCCCCCGCGAGCAGCGCGGCGATCCGCTCGAGCACCACGCGGGTGCGCGAGGCACCCGCGGCGAGCACGGTCTCGAGGCGGCCCTCCGCGTCGTCCGCCGCCCACGCGCTGACCTGCGTCACGACCAGCCCGGAGAGGAGGAAGAGCGCCGTCCCGAACCAGATCACCCCGACGAAATCGGAGTACGCCGCGATACCGAGGCGCTCGAAGTACACGCGCATGGTCGGGATCGTCGAGACACTCTCGACGATGGCGCGCGCGATCGAGGTCATGAAGTACGCCAGGGTCGAGATACCCACCGACCAGCCGGCGATGGCCCAGCGCTGCTGATCGATCAGCGCGAGCACCGGCAGCCGCAGTAATGGGTCGCGCGACGGAGCGGACGTGGCCACCGTGCGTCTCGCGGCGCGGCCGAGCAGCGCGCCGCCGACGTCGCGCCGCGTGAAGGCCAAGACCGAGGCGAGGGTGAGGAGGAGGCCGGTCGCGAAGAGCATCGCCGTCGCGGGCGCGTCGAACGGCGCGTCGCGCAGGAGCGGCGCGCTGCGCTCGAAGAGCGCGAACGGCGAGAGCGCGCGTACCGCGCCCGTGTCCAGACCCGACCGGCCGGCCGAGTTGAGCACGAACAGACCGACGATCGCGATCGCCGCGAGCGAGCCCGCCGCACGGCGCGTGACGACCAGCTGCGCGACGGCCAGGCCGATCCCGAACGACGCGAGGCACAGGCCCCACAGCAGGAGCGCTTCGAGCGCGAGCGGACCGGCGGGAAGGGGATCGCCGACGGCCGCCGCCGCGGCGGCCGTCGCGATGACGGTGAGCGCGGTCACCGCGAGCGAGGCCAGCGCGTAGCCCGCGGCGCGGGTGAGCAGCCAGCGCGCGCGGGACACCCCGCTCGCGAGCCAGTGCTCGGTGAGGCCGCGCTCCTCGTCGCCGCGGCCGAGACCGGTCGCCGCGAGCGTCGCCCAGATCGCGAACACCAGGCCCGCCGCTCCGAACGCCCGCCAGGTGAGGTATCCGGCCATCGTCTCGAGCTGCACCGGTTCCGGGAGGAGGTAGGAGAGCTGCTTCCCGAGCACGGTCATCTGCTGCGCGAACGCCTGGCGCGCGGCCTCCGTCGTCCCGGCGAGCTCGCCGTACGCGACCGCGTTCAGGGCGCCGGTCAGGATGGCCATGAGCGCGATCGCCGACGCACCGGTGCGATGCGAGCGGAGCGCGATGCCGAAGAGGGTCACCGGGGACGACCGCGGGGCGCGATGACGGGGCGGCTCACCGGTAGTAGCCGAGGAAGATCTCCTCGAGGCTCGGCTCGCGGCTGGTGAAGCTCGCCACCGGCTCGCCCGCGAGCGCGGCCAGGAGCGGCTCGAAGCTGCCGCGGTACATCGCCGTGACGGTGTGTCCGGTCACGATGAGCTCGTCGACACCGCGCACGGCGCGCAGCCGCTCGACGGGCGGTGGTCCGCCGAAGTCGATCTCGATGCGGCGCACGTGCATCCCCGCGAGCTCGCCCAGTGGTGCGACCGTCGCGAGGTGCCCCTCGCGCACGATGCCCACGCGGTCACAGACCTGCTCGACCTCGGAGAGGACGTGCGAGGAGATGAAGATGGTCGCGCCGCGCTCGCGTGCGTCGCGCACCAGGCCGTAGAACTCCTGCTGGTGCAGCGGGTCGAGCCCGCTCGTCGGCTCGTCGAGGATGAGGAGCGCCGGCCGCGGCGCGAAGGCGAGGAGGAGCGCCAGCTTCTGCTTGTTGCC
>DASSPF010000108.1:0-4047 GCA_035699805.1 Candidatus Limnocylindria bacterium
TGCGGTTCGACGACGCGCTGGCCGACGCGATGCGCAGGGGCTACGCCGAGGCCGACCCGAGCGCCGACATCGACGGGTTCGATGCGGCGTACAAGCTCAGCATCCTCGTGAGCCTGCTCGAGGGCCGCCACTTCCACCCGAACAACGTGAGCCGCACGTCGCTGCGGGGCGTGTCATCGGATGACGTGGCGGCCGCTCACGCGCGGGGCGCGACCATCCGGTACCTCGCCACCGCGGACTTCGGCGAGAAGGCCACGAAAGCCCGCGTGGGGCCGGAGGAGGTCGCTCTCGAGTCGCTCGAGGGCACCGCCGCAGGCCCGACGAACGTGCTCCGCATCGAGACCGACCTCGCGGGCACGCTCCTGTTCAGCGGTCCAGGCGCGGGCGGCGATGCGACCGCGTCGGCGATACTCGGCGACGTGATCGCCATCGCACGGGCGCACCGATGACCCGCACCGTCCTCAAGTTCGGCGGCACCTCCGTGGCGTCGCCGACGGCGCTCGATGCGCTCGCGCGCATCGTGGCCGGCCTCGCCGGTGACCGCGTGGTCGTCGTCTCGGCGACCGCCGGCACGACCGACGCCCTTCACGCCGCGGCGCGTGAGGCCGAGGCCGGTAACGCGGCGAACGCCGAGCGGATCCTCCAGGACCTCGCCAAGGCCCACGCGAACCTCGTGGCCGATCTGCTCGGCGTGGGCGGCGCCGAGACGCTGCGGGAGATCACCGACCTCACCGAGCGGACGATCAGCCTGCTGCGGAGCGTGGCGATCCTGCGCGAGTGCACGGCGCGCACCCTCGATGCGGTCGTCTCGTACGGCGAGCGCGTCTCCGCGCCGATCGTCGCCGGGCTGCTCGCGGCGCGGCAGGTGAAGGCCGAGGCGCTCTCGGCCGAGGGCGTCATCATCACCGACGACGCGTTCGGCCACGCCAACCCCCTCGCGGAGGAGACGCGCACGCGCGCGCAGCGCGAGCTCGTCGCCCGGTTGAAGAACGGGGTCGTCCCGGTGGTCACCGGCTACATCGCCTCCACCATCGACGGCGTGACGACGACGCTCGGACGCGGCGGCTCCGATTACTCCGCGGCGGTCCTCGCCGCCGCGCTGAACGCCGACGAGCTGCGTATCTACACCGACGTGAGCGGCGTGATGAGCGCCGACCCGCGCATCGTGAAGGAGGCGCGCCCGCTGGCCAAGATCTCGTACGCCGAGGCCGCCGAGCTCTCGTACTTCGGCGCCAAGGTGATCCACCCGCGGACCGTGTTGCCGGCGATCGAGGCGCGCATCCCGGTGCGCATCCTGAACACGTTCGCGCCGGACGATGCGGGCACCACGATCACCGCCGACCCGGTGGTGGACGGCAGCGTGGTGAAGGCCACGACCTCGCTCGGCGGGCTCGGGCTCATCACCGTGCAGGGCGCCGGCATGAGCGGTGTCCCCGGCTTCGCCGCGCGCGTCTTCGACACCACTGCCGCCGAGCAGATCTCGGTCCTCATGATCAGCCAGTCGTCGTCGGAGAACTCCATCTGCCTGGTGGTGCCCGCGGAGGCGTCGGATCGGCTGCGTCAGGCGCTCGAGCGCATGTTCAGCGCCGAGCTGCGCCGCCACGACGTGGAGCGGGTCGAGGTGGACGCCCCGGTGGCCATCGTCGCCGCGGTGGGGGAGGGCATGCGCGGCACCCCCGGCGTGGCCGCGCGCCTGTTCGGCGCACTGGGACGCAGCGGGGTGAACGTGGTCGCCATCGCGCAGGGCTCGAGCGAGCTCAACATCTCGCTCGTCGTCGCCGAAGCCGAGCGGGAGAAGGCGGTCCGCGCGATACACGACGAGTTCCATAAGCGAAACTAGTAGCGTGCGGAAGAGGAAGGTCGCCGTTTTGGGCGCCTCGGGCACGGTGGGGCAGCGGTTCATCGGCCTGCTCGCCGAGCACCCGTGGTTCGAGATCAGCGCGCTCACGACGTCCGACGCGAAGGCCGGGAAGCGCTACGGCGACGTGACGCCCTGGCACTTCGGCGCGGATATGCCCGACCGGATCGCCGACATGAAGCTCGTGGCGACCCGCGCCGACCTCGACGCCGAGATCTGCTTCTCCGCGCTCCCCGGCGACGCCGCCGCCGAGTGGGAGGCCGCGCTCGCGAAGGCCGGCCATCACGTGTTCTCCAACGTGAAGACGCACCGCGAGGACCCCGACGTGCCCCTCGTCATCGCTGAGGTGAACCCCGACCACCTCGCCGCGCTCGAGCACCAGCGCAAGACGCGCGGCTGGTCGGGGTCGCTGGTGACGAACGGCAACTGCTCGGCCATCACCTTCGCCCTCGCCGCGGCACCCGTCCACCGCGCCTTCGGCATCAAGAAGGCCGTCGTCACCACGATGCAGGCGCTCTCCGGGGCGGGCTACCCGGGCGTGGCGTCGCTCGACGCCCTCGACAACGTCGTCCCCTTCATCGGCGAGGAGGAAGAGAAGATGGAGAAGGAGACCAAGAAGTTCCTGGGCGCCTGGGACGGCGCCTCCTTCCACGACGCCGAGATCGCCTTCTCCGCGCATTGCAACCGCGTCTCGGTGCGCGACGGACACACCGAGACCGTCTCGCTGGAGCTTCGCGAGAAGGCCTCGACGGCCCAGATCATGGAGGTCATGCGCACCTTCCGCGGACGACCGCAGGAGCTCGGGCTCCCGACGGCACCCGAGCGGCCGATCGTGGTGCGCGGCGAGCGCGACCGCCCGCAGCCGGTCCGCGACCGCGACGCGGGGCGGGGGATGTCGGTCGTCGTGGGCCGTGTGCGCGAGGACCCGGTCTTGGGCTACAAGTACGTCGTGCTCGGCCACAACACCATTCGCGGCGCGGCCGGCGCGTCGGTCCTGAACGCCGAGCTGTGCGTGGCGGAAGGGCGCGTGTGACGCTGACCCTCGGTGCGGAGGGCACCCCGCCGAGCGTGGAGACGTTCACCGCGCGCCTGGACCGCGTCCCGCTCAACCGCTTCCACTACCGCCTCCTCGTGGTGAGCGGCATCGGCTGGCTCTTCGACGCCATGGATGTGATCCTCATCTCGTTCCTGCTCCCGCCCATCGGGCGCGAGTTCGCGCTCGACCCGGCGCGCATCGGCTTCGTCGCCTCGGCCGGCTTCGTGGGCATGTTCCTCGGCGCCGCGATCTCCGGACGCCTCGCCGACCGCTACGGCCGCCGGACGGTGTTCTCACTCACGCTCATCGTGTTCTCGATCGGCGCGCTGCTCTCGGCGGTCGCGCCGACGTACGAGACGCTCCTCCTCGCGCGCGTCGTCGCGGGTCTCGGGCTGGGCGGCGAGCTGCCGGTGGCCGCGACGCTCGTCTCGGAGTTCTCGCCGCGCGCGGCGCGCGGCCGGATGATCGTGTGGCTCGAGTCGTTCTGGGCGTACGGGACGCTCGCCGCGGGCCTGGTGGCCATCTTCGTCCTCCCGTCGTACGGCTGGCGCGGCGCGTTCGTGGTCGCGGCGGTGCCGGCGCTGTACGCCGTGTACCTGCGCCGCGCGCTCCCGGAGTCGCCGCGCTATCTGGCGGAGAAGGGCCGCACCGCGGAGGCTGACGCGGTGGTGCGCCGCGTCGAGCGCGCGGGTGGGGCAGCGCTGCTCACGCTGGGCAAGGCCGTCGCTCCGCTCCGGGCGGGGCGCTCACGCGTGGCCGACCTCTTCACGCCCGCGTATCGCCGGCGTACCGCGATGCTCTGGGTGCTCTGGTTCGGCATCACGCTCACGTACTACGGGATCTTCCTCTACGTGCCGACGCTGCTCGTCGCGCGTGGGCTCTCCGAGGTGCGCAGCAACGAGTTCTTCTTCCTCTCGACGGTCGCGCAGATCCCCGGGTACTTCAGCGCCGCGTGGCTGGTGGAGCGCTGGGGGCGCAAGCCCACCCTCGTCGCGTACCTGCTGGGGACCGCGGCCGCCGCGTACCTCTTCGGCAACGCGGGGACGGGGACCGATGCCTTCGTCTACGCCGCGCTCCTCTCGTTCTTCAATCTCGGCGCGTGGGGCGTGGTGTACTCGTTCAGCCCCGAGCTGTATCCCACGGCGATCCGCGC
>DASSPF010000109.1:0-11067 GCA_035699805.1 Candidatus Limnocylindria bacterium
GATCAGGACGGCCAGGTCGTCGGCCGCGGCGCCGGCGGCGGCGGCAACCTGCTCTCGTCCCCGGATCCGCAGGGATCCATCGGCGCCGCGCTCGCCATGGCGCTGGGTGGGCGCGAGGCCGAGGCGATCGTCCTTGCCTGCGCCGGCGGAGATCGCAAGGCCGACCGCGAGCGCGGCCGCGAGCTGCTCGCGCGTGTCGCGCCCGCGGGGGCCCGGCTGCTCGTCACGCACGACGCCCTGGCCGCGCTCTACGCGGGCAACCCCGCGGGATGCGGGATCGTCCTCATCGCGGGGACGGGGTCGATCGCCTACGGACGCAATGAAGAGGGCGACGAGGACCGCGCCGGCGGCTGGGGCCATCTCATCGGTGACGAGGGCTCGGCGGTGTGGTGCGGACTCGAGGCGCTGCGGGCGGTCGCGCACGCCGTCGATGGCCGCGGCGCGGCCACCCTGCTCACGGATCTGCTGTTCCGCGAGCTCGGTGTCGGGGAGTTCGCCGACGTCCTTCCCCAGATCTACGGCCGGCCGCATCCCGCACCCGCCATCGGCGCGGCCACGCGCGCGCTCGCGGTGGCCGCGGCGGAGGGCGATGCGCTCGCGAACGGGATCCTGCAGCGCGGCGCGGTGGCGCTCGCGCGCGCCGCGAGCGTGGTCGCGGTCACGCTCGGTCTGCCCGGTGGACCGGTGTACCTCGCGGGCGGCGCGTTCGAGAGCCTCCCGCTGCTCCAGCGCCTGGTGCGCCTCGAGCTGCTCGGTGTGCTGCCGCAGGCCACGGTCGAGCCGGTCCACGAGGAGCCCGCGATGGGCGCGGCCCGCATGGCGATGCAGCTCGCCTGGAACGCCACGCGGTGAGCGGCACCGAGGCCCGCAATCCGCGGAGCGCGTCGCTCGCCTCCTTCAGCACGCGCCAGATCCTCATGCTGATGAACGACGAGGACGCCGGGGTGCCCGCTGCGGTGCGCGCCGCGTTGGCCGACATCGAGCTCGCCACTGAGGCGGTGGTCGAGGCGTTCGCGCGCGGCGGGCGCCTGCGATACGTCGGCGCGGGCACCAGCGGGCGGCTCGGCGTGCTCGATGCGAGCGAGGCGCCACCCACGTTCGGCGTGCCACCGGAGCTGGTGCGAGGCCTCATCGCCGGCGGTGACGACGCGCTGCGCAGCGCGATCGAGGGCGCCGAGGACGATGCCGGCGCCGGCGCGCGCGACGCGCGCGAGGCCGTGCGCGCCGGGGACGTGGTGGTCGGCATCTCGGCGAGCGGTCGGGCGCGGTACGTCATCGCCGCGCTGGCGATGGCGCGCGAGATCGGCGCGCGCACGGCCGCGCTCACCTGCGACCGAGCGTCGCCGCTGGCCGGGGGCGCCGACATCGTCATCGCGGTCGACGTGGGGCCCGAGATCCTCGCGGGGTCGAGCCGTCTGAAGGCCGGGACCGCCACCAAGCTCGTGCTCAACATGATCTCGACCGCGGCGATGATCCGGAGCGGACGGACGCGGGGCGACCTCATGGTGGATCTGCGCGCGACGAACACCAAGCTGCGCGCGCGCGCCGTGCGCATGGTGCGCGAGGTCACGGGTCTCGACGACACGGCGGCGACCGCGCGGCTCGAGGCACACGGCTGGAGCGTGCGCGCCGCGCTCGAGGAGAAGACCGACCCGCCCCGAGCGTCCGGCGCGTGAGGCTCATCGTGAACGCGGATGACCTCGGGTACACCCCCGGGGTCACGGACGGCATCCTCCGCGCGCATCGCGAGGGCATCGTCACGGCGACGACGCTCATGACCAACGCACCCGACACCGAGCGCGCTGCGCGCGCCGCGCGTGGCGCGCCCCGCCTGGACGTGGGGGTGCACCTCGTGCTCACGTACGGCCGGCCGCTGACGCCGGCCGAGCGCGTCCCATCGCTCGTCGGACCCGACGGGCGGTTCCCGCGTGTCTCCGACCTCCTGCGCACGGGCCGGCCCAAGACCGAGGAGGCGCTCGTCGAGTACCGCGCGCAGTACGCGCGGGCGCGCGATCTGCTCGGCCGTCCGCCGAGCCACCTCGACACGCATCACTGGGTGCACGACCTCCCCGCGATCGAGGACGCGGTGCTGGAGCTGGCGCGCGAGACGCGGGCCGCCGCGCGGACCCACGACGGCCGTCAGCGAGCGCGCTTTCGCGACGCGGACGTCCGCACACCCGATCACTTCGTGCGCGAGTACCAGCACACCGGCGCGATCCACCTCGAGGCGCTCCTCGACCTCCTCGAGCGCGTCAGCCGGGACGGCGGCGTGACCGAGCTCATGTGCCACCCTGGCGAGCCCGACGAGGCGCTCATGACGGGCTCGAGCTACGCCCGCGAGCGCGGCATCGAGCTGGAGACCCTCACCGATCCGGCGGTGCGTGAGGCCGTCGCGCGGCTGGGGATCGAGCTCACGACGTTCGCGGACCTATGAGGCTCGCGCTCTGGGTGGTGCGCGACCGGATCACCACCGCGCGCGCGATCGACGACCTGCTCGCCGACGCCGCCACGCGCGGCATCTTCGATCTCGTCGTCCAGGTGGGCGGTCGCGGCGACGACGACTCGTCGCTCGACCATCTGGTCCGCTACGGCGCGGCGGTGGGCGTGCGCATCCACGCCCACCGGGACTGGCTCCTGCGACCGGACGGCGCGAGCACGCTCGACCGCGCGGGCGATGCGGACCTGGAGGACATCGTCGCCCGCTACCGTGTGGAGGGCATCAACTACGACGACGTGCACCACCCGCCGTTGACCGACGCAGGTGGGCCCGATGACCGCCGTCACGTCACGGCGCTGGTGCGCGAGGTGGCGGCACGGCTGCGCCGCGCGCGCGAGCACGTGGTCATCTCCGCGAACGTGTTCCCCGATCCGGACGTCGCGCACGACCGCGTGCTCCAGCGCTGGCCGGAGTGGGCGGAGATGGGCCTCGTGGACCTTCTCTGTCCGATGGCCCACCGGAAGGACACCCGCGAGGTCGGTCGGCTGCTCGCTCTGGCGCGCCGCGCCGCCCCGCGGACCCCGATGTGGGGTGGGCTCATGGGGTACGCGGGCGAGCCGGAGCGCCTGCGGGAGCAGGTGCGCGCGGCGCGCGAGAGCGGGTGCGAGGGCGCGATCCTCTTTGCGTACGACCCCGCGCAGCGCGACCTGCTCGACGCGTTCGCGGCGCCGTAGCCGCCGACCTAGAATCACCGCCCGTGCCCGAACAGCCGACACCAACACCGGTCGCACCCCCGGTCGTCGCGGCGGAGCCCACCCCGGACCCGCTCGCGGCCTCGGTCGCGGCGGCCGTGACGAAGCTGCGCCGCGAGGCCGGCCTCTCCGAGCGCGCGGCGGCGAAGAGGCTCGGCACTTCACAGACACAGCTGCGGCGCATGGAGGATCCGCGCTACCTGCCGTCGCTGCGGTCGCTGCAACGGGTCGCCACGGCGTACGGCGCACGTCTGGTCGTCAGCTTCCAGGCGCACGACGAGGAGCCCAAGGAGCGGCCGGCACCGCCGAAGGCCACGCAGACGAAGACGAAGCCGGCGCCGAAGCCCGGACCGAAGGCGGCTAGAGCGTCCGCGTCACCTTCGAAAGCCCGAAAGGCCGCTCCGGGTCGCGGCCGTGCCGCCGTGCGACGTGCGCCGCGACGTGCTGCGCCACGACGGAAAGGGCGATAGGCGCGACCGCCTCGCCCACCGGGCTCCGCAGCAGCACCGCGTCCGCGCAGCGCGAAGCCAGCGCCTCATCGTTGGTGATCGCATAGACGCGTGCACCCCGCGCACCGAGCGAGGTCACGACCGAGCGAGCGTCGCGGATGGTGGCGCCACGTGAGGCGAAGAGCAGGACCGGCGTCCCCTTCTCGAGGAGCGTGCGCGGCCCATGCGCGAAGTCCGCGCTGGAGTACGGCTCGGCCCAGACCCGCGCGAGCTCCTTGATCTTCAGCGCGCCCTCGAGCGCCGCGGCGTAGTCGTACCCACGGCCGAGCACCACGAGCGCGCTGCGCGCGCCGATACGGCGCGCGATGCGCGCCGCGTCGTCCACCCGAGCGACGGCCTCGCGCACCGCGTCGACCACGCCGGCGAGCGAGAGCCCGGCGCGATCGCGGGCCTGCGCCGTGGCCGAGGCGAGGAGCGCGAGCGCGAGGCACGAGGCCGTGTACGTCTTGGTCGCCGCGACGGCGCGCTCCGGGCCGCAGCGCAGCAGGAACGTCGCGCCCGACGCGCGCGCGAGCTTCGACCGCGGCGCGTTCGTGATGGCAAGCGTGAACGCGCCGTCAGCGCGCGCCGCGGTCACCACAGCGGCGACGTCCGGCGCGCTGCCGGACTGCGACACACCGATGACCGCGCCGCCCGCGAAGGAGGGTGCGGCGCCGTAGCGCGTGACGAGCGACGGCGCGGCCGACGCGGTCACGATCCCGGCGAGCCCTTCGAACAGGTACTTGCCGTAGGTCGCAGCGTTGTCGGAGGAGCCGCGGGCCACCAGCGTCAGATGCGCCGCCCGGGCGAGGCCACCCGCGAGGGAGCGCGCCTCGGGCCAGCCCTCGTCCAGGAGCCGGGCCAGCACGGCCGGCTGTTCGGCGATCTCGCTCTGGAGGGTCACCGGCGGATGATGCCGGAGTGGTACCAGGACCAATATGGGCCTTGCGATCCCGCCAGCCTGCCTGAACATCGCCCAGCAAGGGGAGCAGGTTGGGCGATCCGATCCACTGGGTGCTCGGGACGGTCACGCGAGGCGACGCGCAGGGGCGCCTTGCGGAGAACGTCGCTCTGCAGCTGCGCGCCGCGCTCCCGAGCGACCATCTCGTGCTCCCGCGCTACGCACCCCGCGACCGGGGCGAGCGCATCCCCGTCGTGATCATCGGCCGCGAGCGCGTCTTCGTGGTCGAACCGCGTGACGAGGAGGGCGATCTCGTCTGCTATCAGGATCACTGGTATCGCCGCGTCGGCCCGGGCATCGCGCACGCGCTGTCCGACCCGCCGTCGCTGCGGGCGCGGCGCAACGCCGCACGGATCCGCTCGGACCTCGGCACGGGCGGCTACCTGCACGTCCCCATCGAAGCGGTCGTCCTGCTGACCCGCGGGGCCGCCGCCGACGTCCGCAGCTCGTGTGTGCCGGTCGTCGCCGGTGTCGACGCCCTCATCGCGCACGTGCTCCACGGCATCGCGCCGGAGGCGGCCCCCGATCGCACACGAGCGCTCGCGGACGCGCTCGCGCGGAACATCAGGCTTTCGGCGGTGTGACGGGGACGGCGCTGAACAGGTCTGTCTCGACGCCGCCGTGCGGGTCGGGGAACTCCCGGATGAAATGCTCCTCCGCCAGGATCGACGACTCCATCGCTCGCGCGCGCAGCCACATCTTGATGTCGGGCATCTGGGTGCGGTGCGCCTCCATCGCATGGATCTTCTTGTCGACCACGCTGCTCACGTCGATCACCGCCCCCAGACGCTCGCGCGTCCAGCGCTGCGGCTTCACCGTGAGCGACTCCACGTAGGCGGCGAACTCCGGGACGAGGCGCCGCAGATCGTCGATGAGGGACGCCGCCAGCACGAAGCGGTAGAGCCGCTTCACGTGGACGTGATCGCCGAGCTCGGGCTCGTGGCGCGCGATGCCGGCGAGCTCGACCGCGCGAAGGGCGCGCTCGCCCGCGGCGATGTGGTCGGGGTGGCCGTAGCCACCGTCCGGACCCCACGCGATGACGACGTCCGGGCGGACCTTTCGCAGCCACCGCACGATGTCACGGATCACGTGGTCGGGGTTGACACCAGCGAGCGCTCCGTCTGGGTACCGCAGGCAGGTGACGCTCGCCAGCCCCATCCGCCGGCCGGCCTCCTCGAGCTCGAGCGCTCGGGCCGCCCCGACGTGCTCGCGCGGGATGATCGGCGCGCCGTCCCCGCCGGGGTGCCCCATCTCACCCTGGGTGAGGCAGAGGCTGTGCACGGCCACGCCTTCGCTCGCGTACCTGATGAGCGTGCCACCCGTCCCGAACGTCTCGTCGTCCGGGTGGGCGAGGATCGTGGCGAGCGTGCGTGGCATCGCGTCGCACGATAGCGGCCGTATGCTCGCGCCGTGAGCGGCACCGCCCGCATCGTGATCGTCGAGGACGATGCGTCCGTGGCCGAGCTCGTGACGCTCTACCTGCGCAACGCCGGCTTCATCGTGGAACACGCGGCCACCGGCGCACGCGCACGCAGCCTCTTCGAGGAGGTGCGGCCCGCGCTGGTCGTGCTCGACCTGGGCCTGCCCGACGCCGACGGGCTCGATCTGCTGCGCGAGCTGCGTGCCAAGAGCGACACCCCGGTGGTCGCGCTGACCGCGCGGGCCGACGACGCGCAGCGCATCGCCGGGCTCGACGCGGGGATGGACGACTACATCGCCAAGCCGTTCAACCCCCGCGAGCTGGTGTCGCGGGTCAAGGCCATCCTCCGGCGGGCCTCAGGCATGCCCGGTGGCGGCCGCGTCCTGGCGGTGGGCAACCTCACCCTCGACCCGGCTCGGCACGAGGTCCGTGTGGGTGGTGACGCCGTGACGCTCCGCGCGAAGGAGTTCGAGCTCCTCGAAGCGTTCTGCCGGCAGCCGGGCATCGTCCTGACGCGCGACCGGCTGCTCGAGGACGTCTGGGGCTTCGCCTATCCCGGCGAGACGCGGACGGTGGACGTGCACGTGAAGCAGCTGCGCGACAAGCTCCGGGGCGCCGACGCGAGGATCGAGACGGTCTTCGGCGTCGGCTACCGGCTCGTCGCACCGGGATCCTGATGCGGAGCGTCGGGGGTCGCCTCTTCCTCTCCTACCTCGCCGTCGTCGGTGTGGGGCTCCTCGCCGCGTCGATCATCATCTCCGGCCTGCTCGTGCGATATGAGAACGAAGCGCTGCACGTGCGGCTCGCGGAGCTCTCGGCGCCGCTGCTCACGGCGATGACCACGGGACTCCGGAACGGACAGACGGCTCGTGAGGTGATCGACACCCTCAAGGACCACGCCGCCGCCGCCGACGCACGACTCCTGGTGCTCGCGAGCAACCGACGCGTGCTCGTGGATAGCGAGAACAGCCTGGTGGGCCAGACGCTGGAACGCACGACCTCCGGATCCTTCGGCTCCTTCGACGACCGAGGAGACCAGTGGCTATTCGTGCAGTCGGTCTTCCGACCGGCGGCGTCCGGCCTCAACCCGGCGATCATCGTGGTCGCACGGCCGCGCGCGGCCTTCGCCGACGCCCTGCGCATCCTCTTCCCCGCACTGATCGTCGCCGGCATCGTCGCCGCGGGGTTCGCGCTCGTCGTCGCCGGTCTGCTCTCCCGCACGATCACGCGGCCGCTGCGCGAGCTCGCGGCCGTCGCGCGGCGCTTCGCCGCCGGCGACTACCGCGCGCGCGTCCCCATCGCCGGACCGAGCGAGGTCGCGGACATGGGCGGCGCGTTCAATGAGATGGCCGGGGAGATCGAGCGCGCCCGTGGGGCGGAGCAGGCGTTCCTCGCGGACATCTCGCACGAGCTGCGCACACCGCTCACCTCGATCCAGGGCTTCGCGCAGGCCATCGCCGAGGGCGAGGCGACGGGGGCGGCGATCACGCCGGCCGCGAACATCATCCAGCGCGAGTCCCGCCGGCTGATGCGCATGGTGGAGGGCCTGCTCCAGGTCGCGCGCCTCCAGTCGGGCGCGCAGGAGCTCGCTCGCGAGCGCGTGGATCTGAACGCCATGCTCGCGACCGCGCGCGCGGCGCTGGAGCCGCAGGCCCACGAGGCCGGCGTCCGCTTCTCGCTCGCAGAGGCCGCGGACGTCCCGCCTGTGCGCGGCGACCCCGATCGCCTGGCGCAGCTCTTCCTCAACCTGCTCGACAACGCCGTGAAGCACTCCCCCAGGGGCGGCGTCGTGACGATCGAGGCGGCGCGAGACGGCGGACACGCGGTGGTGCGCGTGCGCGACGAGGGCTCCGGGCTCCCGCAGGGCGCGAACGCGCGCCTCTTCCGGCGCTTCTTCCGCGGCGAGAACGCCGAGCGCGACGGTACCGGCCTGGGGCTCGCCATCGCGCAGGCGATCGCCGAGGCGCACGGCGGCGGCGTCAGCGGCCGGAACGTCGAAGGCGGGACCGGTGCCGAGTTCACCGTGCGCATCCCCGGCGCGGAGCGCTGACCGCTCCCGTATCCTCGGTCGCTCATGGCGCTCGGCGGGATCATCAAGGGAAAGCGGACCACGCTCCGGCCTCCGACCGAGGCCGATCTCAGCGCGCTGAACGGCTGGATGGCGGACATCCGCGTTCGCCACCTCACGCGCGTCTGGCACCAGCCGGCCATGCCGGCCACCTGGAAGGAGCGTCTGACCGAGCAGACCAAGGAGAAGAACGGCGCGCTGTGGGCCATCGAGACCGACGGCGCGATCGTCGGCATGGCACGCGTCGGCTTCGGCTGGGAGCCGCACCGCGCGAGCGCGCATCTGCACGACTTTCTCATCGGTCCCGAGCATTGGCGCAAGGGCTACGGCGCCGACGCGGCACTCGCGCTGCACCGCTACCTCTTCGATTACCTCGACCTCCGCCGCGTGAGCGTCAGCCTCACGATCGAGAACACCGGCGCACGCCGCATCGCGGACCAGCTCGGCTATGTCGTGTTCGCGCACAAGCACGAGGTGCACTACCGGGACGGCGCATATGTGGACGAGCTCGAGCTGCTCATGGAGCGCGCGACCTGGGACGAACGCTGGGCGGCCGAGCGCGAGTACGCGCCGCTCGGGTCAGCCTGATGTTCGGTCCGCGCCTGGACGGCGGCCAGGGCACGGTCCTGCGACCACCCGTACGAGAGGAC
This sequence comes from Candidatus Limnocylindria bacterium, assembly GCA_035699805.1. Lineage (GTDB taxonomy): Bacteria > Chloroflexota > Limnocylindria > P2-11E > P2-11E > CF-39. Next base: position 8,777 of record DASSPF010000109.1, read on the forward strand.
TACGACCTCTTCCCGAAGTGGATGACCGAGCCGGCCGTCACCCGGTTCTGGGGCCCGCGGCTCCTCGACCAGACCACGACCGAGATCGAGGAGCGGATGAAGAAGGACGGCGAGAGCACCACGTCGATGCTGTGGACGATCACGTATGCGGACGAGGCGGTGGGCTTCACCGGCATCTTCGGGATCGACTGGGTCCGCCGCGACGGCGAGACCGGCATCTTCATCGGCCGTCATGACCTGTACGGCAAGGGGATCGCGAGCGAGGCGGTCCGCCTGCGCATGGCCTACATCTGGAACGAGCTCGGGCTGCACCGCACCCACAACTGGATCGCACTACCGAACCGCGGCAGCTGGCGCGCGAACCAGAAGTCGGGCTACGTGCAGGTGGGGACGTATCCCAGATCCTGGTTCCGCTCGGGCGAGTGGGTCGACGAGTGGCTCGGCGAGGCGTTTCCCCACACCTTCCCGGCGGACAAGCTGCCCCCGCCTTGGAACGACCTATCGAAGAAAGTCCGGTGATGCGCGCCGCGAACTGGTACCCTTAAGGAGTCCGAAAGGACAACGCGGCGGCGAGAGTCATCCACGCGGGCGTCGAGTGAGGCACCTTCCTCCCGAGTCTGGCGAATGCTCAAGGCGTCAGCACACATAAGGGAGGAAGCTTCAAATGAGCTTCTCTGACAAGACCCTGACCTGCAAGGACTGCGGTCAGGAATTCATCTGGACCTCTGGGGAACAGGAGTTCTACCAGTCGCGAGGTCTCACCAACCAGCCGGGGCGTTGCCAGTCGTGTCGGGCGGTCCGCCGCTCGTCCGGTGGCGGTGCCGGTGCCGGTGCCGGTTCGTACGGCGGCGGCATGGGTGGTCCGCGCGAGTTCTTCACGGCGACGTGCAGCAACTGCGGGAACGAGGCGCGAGTCCCGTTCCAGCCGCGCGGCGACAAGCCCGTCTACTGCAGCTCCTGCTTCGAGCAGGTCCGTCCGTCCGCTTCTCGTCGATACGCATAACGCGTAGCAACAGGAAGACGCAAAGAGCCGGTCCCGAAAGGGACCGGCTCTTCTCATTTCAGCCGTTCGAGCCAGCGGTGCCCCGGCGCGACCGTCCAGAGCGCCGCCGCGAGGAAGCCCCGCTGCCCGGCATCCAGATGCGGGAGCGCAGTGATGAAGTCCGTCTCGTCGAGGCCACGGGGCGTCTTCGACTTGTACAGGAGCACGATGTCCGGCCGGAGATACGGGATGCCATCGCTCGTGCGGCGCCCGATGTCCGCCGCATGCGCGCCGACCGAGGGATCGCGACGGTACGACCAGCGCGTCCCTTCCCGCCGCTCGACGGCGATCTCGAGCTGCCAGCGATCGCGCCCCGCCTCGCGCGCCCACATCGCGTGTCTATCTGACGGGAACGCGGCGCCGGGCTCCCATCGCCGCAGCGACCCGACGTCGGCGATGAAGAGCTCCCACCCGCGGAGGTGGTCGCGAAGAGCCCCCTCGTCGCCGCGGAAGACCGCGAGATCGAGGTCGGCGTGCGCACGGGTCTGCCGGCCGATGAAGAGGTCGAGCGCCCAGCCCCCCGCGATGAGCCAGGGCACGGCGAGTCCGCCGAGGATGGCCGCGGCTTCCTGCGGAGTCGTCGGCTCCCACGTCTGACCCTCCGGCGCGAGCGCCCCGGCCTGCGGCTCAGTCACGGAAGTCGTGGATGCGCGTGACCGGCAGCCGGTACGACACGCGCTCCTGCGTGCCGAAGCTGTCGCGCATCGCCTGCTCCACCCGCGCCTCGTCCTCGTAATAGCGAAGGGCGAGCCGGCGGATGTCGGCCTGCGCCGTGGCGCGATCGGTGATCGTCCGAACGCGTCCGTCGATCCGCAGGTAGCGGTACCCGCCGTCCTCGTAGACGAGGAGCGAGCAACGCGGGTCACGCGCCAGGTTCCCGTGCTTCACCCGCCCCGCTCTGGTGTTGAAGACGATCTCGTCGCCATCGAGCAGGTACCACATGATCGACAGGTGCGGCGTCCCGGAGCGGTTCACGGTGCCGAGCACCGCGAAGTGCTTCTCTTCAAGGAACCGGCGCTGCGCATCGGTGATCGCCATCAGCGGAAGAGGTCCTTCTCCGCAGGCCGAACGTAGTCGCGCGCGGTCTCGCTCGGATCCGTGGCCACGAAGCCGCGGACGATGGCGACCGGACAGCGATCGAGCTTGCCCATGACCAGCTCGGCCGCGGCGGCGACCTCGTCGGCGATGGCGATCTCCGTCACGCGCAGCTCGTAGCCCTCGGGATCGAACTGGCCCATGTAGCGCTTCA
>DASSPF010000110.1:0-27618 GCA_035699805.1 Candidatus Limnocylindria bacterium
TAGGCTCAGGCGAGCACGCAGGGGAGGACCACCATGGCCGTCGTGACCCGTCGCGAGCCGCGCATCCCGCTCGAAGAGCTCTGCAAGCTCCCCACCTTCTTCAATCCGGTCGTGTCCTGGAAGGGCGACCAGGTCGCCTTCTACTGGGACAAGAGCGGCCGCATGGAGCTGTACGTCATGGATCTCGCCACGCGCGCGGTGCGGCAGGTGAGCCACGGCGAGACGCCGCGAGCGCTGCGTACCGGGTTCGTCTGGACGCGCGACGACCGCGAGATCGCGTTCGGCAAGGACACCGGCGGCAACGAGCAGCACGACCTCTACGTCATCGACGTCGCCACGGGCGCCGTCCGTCAGCTCACCAGCGACCCCGGTGCCGAGGAGCACGCGGCCGAGTGGAGCCCCGACGACCGGTGGCTCCTGGTGAACACGAACAGGCGTCATCCCGACGCTGCCGACCGTCCCGGGCAGCTGAACCTGTGGAAGGTGTCACGCGATGGCGCGGCGTACGTGCCGCTCACACGCCACGCCTTCCCAGCGTTCGCCGCCGGATGGTCGAAGGACGGAACGAAGATCGCGTACGTCACGAACGAGGACACGACCGATCTGAAGAACCGCGACGGGTACGTCATGGACCCGGATGGGGGACGCGCGCGCAAGGTGTGGAGCGTCCGCAAGGGATCGCAGGACACCTTCGGCGGATGGCACCCCGATAGCCGCCGCATCGCCGTGACCTCGGATGCGTCGGGTCAGAATCGCGCCGGCATCCTCGACATCGAGACGGGGGAGGTCCAATGGCTCTCACCCGAGGGCGTCGAGGAGCACGCGCTGCGGTTCTCGAAGGACGGCCGCCTCCTCGCCTGCATCCGCAACCACGAGTCCTCGGTGACGCCCGTCGTCTACGACATCGCCACGGGCGCCGCGCGGACGCTCAAGCTCCCGGCCGGCTTCGCGGTGGGCGCCCAGTTCTTCGATGGCGATCGCAAGCTCCTCGTCACGTACAGCACCGACGTCACGCGCGCGAGCCTGGTGGCCTACGACCTGGCGACCGACACCTACGAGACGCTCCTCGCGCCGGAGTACGGCTCGATCGACCCGGCGGCCTTCGTGCCATCGACGCACGTGTACTACCCGAGCTTCGACGGCACTCAGGTGCCGGCGATCCTGTACACGCCACGCGACATCGCGGCGGGTGAGCGGCTGCCGGCGATCGTCCATGTGCACGGCGGTCCGACGGCGCAGTGGTTCCGTGGATTCGATCCGTTCGCGCAGTTCCTGGCCGACCGCGGCTTCGTGGTCATCGAGCCGAACATCCGCGGCAGCACCGGGTACGGCGTCGCCTACCGCGACGCCGCGATCAAGGACTGGGGCGGGGCCGACCTCGAGGACGTGGCTGCCGCCGCGGCATACCTGAAGACGCTCCCGTACGTGGACCCAGAACGGCTCGTGGTGTTCGGCGGGAGCTACGGGGGGTTCATGACCTTCATCGCCGCCACGAAGAAGCCCGACCTCTGGCGGGCGGCCATCGCCTGGGTCGGGATCAGCGACCTGCACGCGATGTGGACCGAGAGCAAGGAGCACTTCCGCTACTACCTGCGCCAGCAGATGGGCGACCCCGAACAGGACCGCGCGCTCTGGCGCGACCGCAGCGCGATCGAGTTCGCCGACCGGCTGAAGGCGAAGCTCCTCATGGTCCACGGCGTGAACGACCCGCGCTGCCCGGTCTCGCAGTCGCGGATGTTCCGCGACAAGCTGCGCGAGCTCGGGCGGGTCGAGGGCACGGACTTCGAGTACGTCGAGCTCGGCGAGGAGGGTCACGGCAGCGCGGACATCCAGCAGAAGATCCGCACGTTCACGATCCTCGCCGACTATCTGGATCGGGTGCTGGCCTAGCCCGACACCTCGGTCGGGGTCGCCGCGAGGCTCGCGCGGGCCGCTCGGCGCAGACGGACCACGAAGGCCGCGCCATCCTCGCCGTCGTCGCGGCTGGTCGCGGTGACGCTCCCGTCGTGCGCCTGTGCGGCGAGCCAGACGATGTACAGGCCGAGCCCGCTCCCGCGCCCATCGGTCCGGCCGCCGCGATCCCAGCGGCGGAAGATGCGCTCGCGCTGGTCGTCCGCGACACCCGGACCGTGGTCCGACACCGCTATCACCGCCTCGTCGCCTTCCTCACGCGTGCGGATCTCGATCGCGCCGGCCCGCGCGTACTTGTACGCGTTCTCCACCAGGTTCGTGACGATCTGCTCGACACGCCGGATGTCGAACTCGCCCTCCACCGGCCGCAGATCGAAGACCAGACGCGTCGCGCGGTCGGGGCCCAGCGTCTCGCGCGCCGCACGCTCCACCACCGATGCCAGCTCCGCCGGGGAGCGCATGGCCGGAAGCGGGTCGCCGCTCTGTGCGTGCGCCACGTCGAGGAGGCTCGCGATGAGCCGCTCGAGCCGTCGCTCCTGCGTCAGGATCGCCGACAGGATCGGTGTGTCGCCGTCGGCCGGATGACGGCGCAACAGCCGCTGCGCCTGCCCGCGGATGACCGTGAGCGGGCTCCGCAGGTCGTGCGTGACCGTCGCGAAGAAGTCGTCCCGGGATGCGAGCGCAGCGCGCTCGCGGTCGACCAGTCGCGCCAGACGCACCAGTCCGCCGAGCACGCCACCGACCGTCTCGAGCAGCTCCTGATCGTCCTCATCGAACGCGTCCGCTTCGACACTGTCGATCTGGAGCACCCCGAAGACCTCGCCGCCGGAGGACAGCGGGACGCAGAGGTACGAGCGCATCAGACGATTCGTGCCGACCGTGCGCGCCAGTGGCCGCACGCGCGTCTCGCGGTCGAGGTCCCCGGTGCGGAACGCGCGACCGGTCGCGAAGACAGTGCCGACGATGCCCTGACCCGGCTCGATGCGCACCGCGCGCGCCGCGTCGTCGATGCTGCCGGCCGCCACGGCGATGCCGAGCATGCCGTCGCCGGCGGGGAACGCGATCGACCCGCCGCGGAAGCGGATCGCCTCAGCGAGGCGTGCCATCACGCGGTCGAGGATGGCCTGGAGGTCGTTCGATGATGCGGCCTCCCGGGCCACATCGGCGATGAGCTCGGCGCGCTGGAGGCGGTCCATCACCGGGCTGCCGGCGAACGGCGGCGCGCGATGAGCTGGAGGCCGGCGGCGAGCGCGAAGAGCCCGAGACCGGCGATGTCCTGCCAGCTGCCGGGCGCGAGCAGGAGCAGCCCCGCGGCGACCAGGAGGACGCGCTCGACCCGCGTGGTCGGCCGCAGGAGGTAGCCGCCCACGCCACCGACCAGGGCCACGATGCCCGCCACCGCGGAGATCGAGGCGACGACGGCCTCGACGACGGTGACGTCACGCCAGAGGATCGCGATGCCGTCGGGCTGCGTGAACATGAACGGGACCAGGAAGCAGGGAAGCGCGTACTTCCAGGTGAGGATCATCGTCTTGTACGGGTTGCCGCCGGTGATGGCGGCCGCGGCGAACGGCGAGAGCGCGACCGGCGGGGAGACCTCACTCAGCACCGCGTAGTAGAAGACGAACATGTGCGCCGCCGGCGGCGGCACCCCGAGCTGCACGAGGGCGGGGATGACCGTCGGCACCGCCACAAGGTACGTCGCGGTGATGGGCAGCGAGAGCCCGAGCACCCAGAGCACCAGGGCCGCGACGACGAGCGTGAGCACGAGGTTTCCCAGACCGAGCTGCAGGATGAGGCTCGAGATCTTCAGGCCCAGCCCGGTCTGGAGGAGGATGCCGACCGCGATGCCCGCGACCGCCGTCGTCGCCGCGACGGAGAGCACCTGCTTGGTGCCGTCCGCGAGCGCGTCCAGGATCCGCCGCGGCGAGAGCGCGGTCTCCCGGCGTACGTAGGAGACCGCGATCGCGAGCACGATCGACCAGAACACCGCGGTCGCGGTGGAGAAGCCGATGACGAGGAACACGATGATCGCGAAGAGCGAGCTGTACTGGTACCAGTAGCGGCGGGTGAGCTCCCAGAAGCCCGGCGCGTCGAGCTGGATCTCCGAGGCGCCCAGGCGTCGCGCGTCGACCTCGATCATCAGCAGGATGCCCAGGTAGTACAGGACCGTCGGCATCATCGCCATGACGAGGATCTCGAGGTAGGGGATCCGCAGCATCTCCGACATGAGGAACGCCGCCGCGCCGAGCACCGGCGGCGAGATCACCGCACCGATGCCGCCCGCCGACAGGATCGCGCCGGACGACTCGCGGTCGTGTCCGGCCTTGCGCAGCATCGGGTAGGTGATCGCACCGAGCGTGACCGTGGTCGCGACGCCCGAGCCCGAGACCGTGCCGAGGAGGAAGGACGCGAAGGTCACCGTGCGGGCGGCGCCGGTGGGGCGCTTGCCGGCGAGGGCGAAGGCGAGGTCGACGTAGAACCTCCCGGCGCCGGTGCGGTCGAGCACGGCGCCGTAGATGGTGAACAGGATGATGAACGTCGCCGCCACCTGCAGTGGTGTGCCGAGCATGCCGTCCAGGCCGAGGTACTGGTTGGCCACGATCTGGTCGAGGTCCTTCGGCGGGCCGCGAAAGGGGCCGGGCATGAAGTCGGCGAGGTACGCATAGAGGATCGCCACCACTCCGAGCACCGGCAGATGCCAGCCGATCGTCCGTCGACCCGCCTCCAACACGATGAGGATCGCCGCGATGCCGAAGACGAAGTCCGTCTGGTTCGGCGTGCTGACACGGTAGATGACGTCCTCGAAGTTGCGCAGCACATAGCCGGTGACCGCGAGCGCGGCGGCGCAGAGCAGAAGGTCGAACGGCGTCACCCGCGACCGGTAGCGCGCCGCCGGCGGGTAGACGAGGAAGGTGAGCGTGAGGATGCAGGCCAGGAAGATCATCACGAAGATCTGCGGCGTGGTGATGGTCTCGCCGAAGAGCCGGATGTTCGGCACCGGCACGAAGGAGGTCCCCGGGAGAGGCGTTCCCGCGATGGCGTAGTAGAGGGCGAAGACGCTGGTCGCGAGCGCCATGGCGTTGACGACCCAGCGCTGCAGGCCGGTGAACTCGCGGGTCCGCGCCTCCTGCTCGAACTGTTCGATGATCTCCTTGGTCTTCACGTCCGAGAGGACGCGCTCGAGATCGGGGCGGGCGACGCGGTCTTCGCTCACCACGTCAGACCCTGGATGAGCGACGGCAGCAGCGCCGGTCGTCCGAGCGTCACGCGCACGATCGTCTCGCCGAAGCGCTCGAGAAGCTCGACCTCCCGATCGCCTGATCGCAGACGCTGCTCACCGCTCCGCGTGATGCGGATGAGCAGCTCCGGCACGACCGTCGTCGGCGGCTTGGTCGCGTAGCCGCGGCCGTCGCTGGAGATGGGGGTCGGCCAGCGGAAGTACTCGATCGATCTGATGTCGTCCGACACGACACGCCGGAGCTCAAGGAGGTCGCCGGACCGCACGAATTCCTCGACGACGATCACGCCGTAGATCGACTGCCGGTAGGAGTAGGCGAGCGTGGCTCCATCCTGGAGCACGAGATGGTACTGCCGCTGGCCGTCACTGACCGTCAGTGCGGGTACGGGGATGGCCGCGGCCATCCCCGTACCAAGGAGCACGAGCGCGAGGACCGCGACGCGCGCTCGCCGCATCTACCTCACTTCTTCCAGACGCCCTTCTCCTTATAGAAGTCGATCGCTCCCGGGTGGAAGTCGATGGGCGATCCGACGATGGCCGTCTCGAGCTTGAGATTCTTGCCCTCCGGGTGGATCGTCCCAAGGTCCGCGACGTTGTCGAACATTGTCCGCAGGATCGCCTTGGCGAGGGCGGCGTCCATGCTGCTCGGAGCGACGAGGATGTTCGCGACGCCGGACACCGTCGTGTCTGCCGCGAGCCCGTAGGTGCCCTTCGGGATCGTGGCGCCGAAGTAGAACGGACCGTACTTGTCGGCCAGCTTCTTGATGCCGTCGGTCTGGTCGAGGATGCGGATCGGCACGCTCTTGGCGAGGTCCGCCACCGCGCCGGTGGGGAGACCGCCGCTCCAGACGAACGCGTCGATGCGGCCGTCCTTGAGCTGTGCCGCGGCATCGGCGACGCCGGTGCGCTCGCGCTGGATGTCCGTCGCCGGGTCGAGCCCATATGCCTCGAGGGTGCGGTTGGCGATGATCTCCGTGCCCGAGCCCGCGGCGCCGGTGTTCACGCGCTTCCCCTTGAGGTCCGCGATCGTCTTTATCGCGCTGTCGTTCCTCACGACGAAATGCGTGAAGTTGCTGTAGAGGATGGCGAGCGCCTTCGCGTCGGCCTTCGCTTCGGGTGGGGCGAACTTGCCCTTCCCCTGGACGGCGTCGTACGCGGTGTCCGAGAGCGTGAAGGCGAGGTCGGCCTTGCCGTCGCGGATGAGCTTCATGTTGTCCACGGATGCCGGGGTCGACTGCGCGCTGGCAGCCGTGCCGAGCTTCTTGTTCAACAGATCGGCGAGGCCGGCGCCGTACACGATGTACACGCCGCCGGTGCCGCCGGTCACGATGTTCAGCGACTTCCCGGTGAAGCTCGGCGTCGCTGAAGCCGCGGCCGTCCCGGCGGGCGAGCCGGTCGAGGCGGCCTGCCGTGGTGCGGCGCAGGCGGACACGAGCAGTACAGCGAGGATGCTGGCGAGGAGCGCGGTGCTGCGTTTCATCTTTCGACCTCCTGAGCGAGACGAGTCTAGGTGCGCCGGGCGAGCCGTTGCGCGCGGCGCACCTCGGCCGCCTGCCAGCGCCTGCGCTCCTCCTCCGTCTCGACGGCCAGGGGCGGGAGCGGCGTGGGCTTCCCCGCGTCGTCGATCGAGACGAAGACCAGGTGCGCGGAGGACACGTGGACGACGTTCCCGGTGAGCAGGTTCTCCGACTCGACGCGGACCCCGACCTCCATGCTCGACCGGGCGACGTGGTTCACGGAGGCCTTGGCGGTCACGAGATCGCCGACATAGACCGGAGCGAGGAACGAGAGCTCGTCCACGAAGGCGGTGACGACGCGGCTGCGTGCGTGACGGGTGGCGGCGGCGCCCGCGCACGCGTCGATGAGCTTCATGACCTCGCCGCCGTGGACGTTCCCATACGGATTCGCGTCCGACGGCAGCATGGTCCGCGCCATGATCGTCCGCGACGCGGAGACGGGCTTGCCGCTGGCCATGCGGCGAATGCTCGCACACTCGGGCCTGCCGAACGCATACTGCGCGCATGTCGGTGCTGTCCCGTGAGGAGCTGCGCGCCGCCCTCGCAGCGGAGCCGCCGCTCGTCGAGGGCATCGACATCGACGTGCAGCTCCAGGCCAACGGCATCGATCTGCGCGTCGACCGCGTCCAGCGCCTGGCCTCGCCCGGACTGCTCGGTGCCACCGACGCGGTGCGCGAGCCGGCCGCGCGCGAGGACGTCCCGTCGGACAAGGACGGCTGGTGGGACCTGCACCGCGGGGCCTACATCGTGACCTACCGCGAGAAGGTGAATCTTCCGCACGGTCTCATGGCGCTCGCGCGGCCGCGCTCCACGCTGCTCCGTTCGGGTGTCGCGATCCACGCCGCGGTGTGGGACGCCGGGTACTCCGGCCGCGGCGAGGGTCTCCTGTCGGTGCTGAATGCGCGCGGCTACCGCCTGCAGCGTGGCGCGCGCGTCCTGCAGCTCGTCTTCTTCCGTCTGTCCACACCGACGGTCGAGGGATACAAGGGTAGGTATCAGGGAGAGAACACCGCGACATGACCACCATCCGCACCCAGCCGAATGGTCCGTACATCGTGACCGGACCCGTCACCATCGAGGACGTTGACGGCCACACCGTCTTGATCGAGGAGGGTCGGACGGTGAAGCTCTGCCGCTGCGGGCACTCGGCGGTGAAGCCGTACTGCGACGGCACCCACCGCCGCGTGGACTTCGTGTCCCGACCGTCGTTCGAACCGGAGCCGGTCCAGCGCGCGTGAGCGCTGCGCGGATCCGCTGGTCGCTCGGCGTCGTCGCTCTCGCGCTCGCCATACCCGTGGCGGTGTCCATCGCGCGGATCCTGCCGCTGGGATACGACTTCCGCGCGTACTGGCTGGCCGCCGACCACCTGATGCAGGGGACCTCCATGTATCCGGGGCTCGATGCGCCGCTCGGGCAACCGGACGAGTTCCACTACCTGCCGCAGGTGGCGATCCCCTTCGTCGTATTCCTACCGCTCGGCATCGACGCGGCCGCGCGCGTCTGGCTCGTCCTCGAGCTCGTCCTGGCCGCGGCCGTGGGGTACCAGCTCATCCGGCCGCTCCCGCATGCCGCCCGGCCGTGGGCCGCCGCGGCGTACGTCCTCTTCCTCCCGCTGGTGCTGGAGATCGTGCTCGGGAACGTGGACCTGCTCTCGCTCGCGCTCGCACTGCTGGCATGGCACTGGCGCGAGCGTGCCTACGCGCCGGTGATCCCGTACGCCGCCGCGATCGGGATGAAGTTCCTCCCGCTGGTCCTGCTGCCCTTCTATCTCGCGGCGGGATACTGGCGCACCGTCCTGCGGGCGTTCGCGTTCGGTCTGGCGGTCCTCCTCATCACCTCGCCGCTGGTCTGGAGGCCGATGTTCTTCGCCCTCATCCCGCGCTTCCTCGACACCACCTGGGTGCGGCTGCATGTCGAGCGAGAGGACCCCGAGTGGCTGGCGCGCATCGTCTGGTCCGACGCGCTCCCGCTGGTGCTCGCGGTGGGGTCGGCCGGTCTGGCCGCGGTGTTCGGCTGGAAGGCGCGGCACGACCGCGTGCGCGAGACCGAGTGGCACCACCTCGCCCTGGCGCTCTCCCCGTACCTCGTCCCATTCGGCTTCACCTGGACGACGTTCCTCATCACGTCGCTCCCGCTGTTCGTCCTGACGCTCGGTAGGGCGCTGCGCCTGGCCGACGCGCGCACGCGCGCGGTCGCCGTCGCGGGTCTGGCGTTCTGCTGGCTCGCGATGCAGGCGGTGCAGGTGCACGTCCTCTGGCCGCTCGTCGCTCACATGGCCGGTGTGGTCGGTCTCGTCGTCATCGCGCTCCTGCTCATGCGGCTGGAGACCGCTCAGACGCTCGGCAGGTCCACACCCCGCTCGCGCGCCACCTCCACCGCCTCGGCATAGCCGGCGTCGGCGTGGCGCATGACACCCGTGCCGGGATCGGTCGTGAGGACACGCCGCAGCTTCTCACGGCCGAGCGGCGTCCCGTCCGCCACGGCCACCATGCCCGCGTGGATCGAGTTGCCGATGCCGACGCCACCGCCGTGGTGCACGGAGACCCAGGTCGCGCCAGCCGCGGTGTTCACCAGGGCGTTGAGGATCGGCCAGTCGGCGATCGCGTCGCTGCCGTCGCGCATGCCTTCGGTCTCGCGGAACGGTGAGGCCACCGACCCGGAGTCGAGATGGTCGCGCCCGATGACGATGGGTGCGGCGATCTCGCCGCGCGCGACCAGCTCGTCGATCCGCTCGCCGAACGCCGCGCGCTCGCCGTAGCCGAGCCAGCACACCCGCGCCGGCAGGCCCTGGAACGGAACGCGCTCACCGGCGAGGCGGATCCAGCGCGACAGGGTGCGGTCTTCGGGGAACAGCTCGAGCACGAGCGCATCGGTGCGCCGGATGTCCTTCTCCTCGCCGGAGAGGGCGACCCAGCGGAATGGCCCGCGTCCCTCGGCGAAGAGCGGACGGATGTAGGCCGGGACGAAGCCCGGATAGGCGAAGGCCTCGGCGTAGCCGGCCTCCTTCGCCTCGCCGCGCAGGTTGTTGCCGTAGTCGAACGCCACCGCGCCCTGTGCCTGGAGCGCGACGATGGCCTCGCAATGCCGTGCGATCGATTCCCGCGACGCGCGCACGTAGCCCTGGGGATCGCGCGCGCGCAGCGCCGCTACGTCCACCCCGGCGGGGACGTAGCCGTCGAGCGGGTCGTGCGCGCTCGTCTGATCGGTGACGACGTCCACACGGACGCCGCGGCGCACGATCTCGGGAAGCACGTCCGCGGCGTTGGCCACCAGACCGATGCTGCGCGCCGTCCGCGCGGTGCGGTGGCGCTCCACCGCGCGGAGCGCGTCATCGAGCGTCGGCGCGATCTCGTCGAGGAAGCCCTGCGCTCGCCGCCGCTCGGCGCGGGCCGGGTCGACCTCGATCACGAGACCGACCCCCTCGTTCATCGTGATGGCGAGCGGCTGCGCGCCACCCATGCCGCCGAGGCCCGCGCTGACGACGAGCCGTCCCGCGAGCGTCCCGCCGAAGTGGCGCGTCGCGACGGCGGCGAACGTCTCGTAGGTCCCCTGAAGGATGCCCTGCGTCCCGATGTAGATCCAGGAGCCTGCGGTCATCTGCCCGTACATCGTCAGCCCCAGCGCCTCGAGCTCACGGAACGTCTCCCACGTCGCCCAGCGCGGGACAAGGAGCGAGTTCGCGATGAGGACGCGCGGCGCCCATTCGTGGGTGCGGAACACCCCGACCGGCTTGCCCGACTGGACCAGGAGCGTCTCGTCGTCCTTCAGGCGCCGGAGCGTCTCGAGGATGCGCTCGAACGCGGCCCACGAGCGGGCCGCGCGGCCGGTGCCGCCGTACACGATGAGCTCGTCGGGCTTCTCGGCGACGGCCGGGTCGAGGTTGTTCTGGATCATGCGGAACGCAGCCTCCTGCGGCCACGCGCGGCAGGAGAGCGCGGAGCCGCGTGGTGCCCGGACGACGCGCGCGGCGACGGTCATGCGCCCATTCTCCCCCCGCAGCCACGGCGGTCGAGCGGGCCCGGCCGGACGGGCTACCGCGCGGCGAGGCGCAGCCGGAAGAGCGCACCGCCATCGCTCGGACGCTCGAGCGTCACCGCGCCGCCGTGCGTCTCGGCGACGTCCTTCACGATCGCGAGGCCGAGGCCCGACCCGGGGAGCATTCGCGCGGCCGGCGCGCGCCAGAACCGGTCGAACACCCGGTGCTCGTCCCCGGGAGCGACCCCGGGGCCGTGGTCGCGCACGGCGATCTCCGCCGCGCCGAGGGAGACCTCCACCGTGGCACCCGCGGGACTCCACTTGCCGGCGTTGTCCAGCAGATTGGTGACCGCGCGAAGGATGCGCGAGCGCACGCCGGATACCCGTGACGCACCGCCCTCGAGCTGGAACGTCACGGCCGGGTAGCGCAGGCGCATCTCGGCGATGGCTTCGCTCGCGACCTCCGCGAGATCCACCACTTCCACCACGAGCTGCGTCCGCTCATCGCGCGCCAGGTCGATGAGATCCGAGACGAGCGTCGAGAGACGCTCCGTCTGTCCCACCAGATCCGCGAGGACGTGCTGCCGCTCGAGCGGATCCGTCGGCTGCCCTCGCTCCAACAGCTCGAGGTTCGTGCGCAGGCTGGTGAGCGGGGTCCGCAGCTCGTGTGACGCGTCGGCCACGAGCTGCCGCTGCGACGCGAGCGAGCGCTCGAGCTCGCGGAGCATCACGTCGAAGCTCGCGGCGAGCCGCCCGAGCTCGTCGGCCCGGCCCATGGTGACGCGCCGCGAGAGATCGCGCGTGCGCGCGATCTCCTCGACGATGCCGGTGAGCCGGCGCACCGGCGTGAGTGCGGCGCGCGCCACGAGCGCGCCGAGGGCACCGGCCAGGAGCACCCCGGCGAGCGCGACGACCGCCAGGCGCACCCGCGTCTCCGCGAGGGCGCGATCGATCGCGTTGAGCGGGGCCCACACCTGGATCGCGCTCCCGCGCTGCGTGGACGGCGCGACGAACACGCGCAGATGCGAGCCCTCCAAGGTCGTCTCGAAGAAGTACGCGGGCTTCGTGCCATTGGCCACCGCGACGGCGTCCGGTGTGACCAGGGCCACGACCGGCTCGCGATCGGCCCCACCGACCGTCCCCGTGGTGCTGTTGATGAGCTGCGCAGCGACGTCGGCGCGGCCGGAAAGGCTGCCGCGTGGCCCGCCCGGAAAGACGCCGCCGCCGGGTCCGGGGCGCGGGTTCCGCACACCGTTCGCGGCTTCGACGAGGGTGTTGTCGAATTGCGAGAGCAGCTGCGCCTGCACGACGAAGTACATGAGCATCGCGGCGCCGATCGCCGCGACCGCCACGGCCAGCGCGGTGATGAGGGCGACGCGGAGGCTGAAGGTCATGCGGCCTCGCGCAGCACGTAGCCGACCCCGCGGACGGTGTGGATGAGCCGCGCGCCGCCGCCGGCCTCGAGCTTGCGGCGCAGGTAGCCGATGTACACATCGAGGGAGTTCGAGTCGGGTCCGAAGTCATACCCCCACACCTTCTCGAAGATCACGTCCCGCGACAGCACGCGCCGCGCGTTCGCGAGCAGCAGCTCGAGCAGCTGGTACTCGGTGCGCGACAGCGCGAGGTCGCGTCCCGCGCGGCGCGCGCTCATGGCGTCGCGGTCGAGCTCGAGATCGTCGAAGCGCAGGATGCCGCGCGCCTGCGCCAGGTCGGGGGCGCGCCGCTCGAACGCTCGCAGCCGCGCGAGGAGCTCATCGAGGGCGAACGGCTTCACCAGGTAGTCGTCCGCGCCGGCATCCAGCCCCTCGACCCGCTCGCTCACCGCCGCGCGCGCGGTGAGCATGAGGATCGGAACGGTGTTGCCGGCCGCGCGCAGCCGCCGGCAGACCTCGAGCCCGTCGAGGCCGGGCAGGCCGCGATCCAGGACGATCGCGTCGAAGGGGTCGGCCGTGGCCCGCGCGAGCGCCCGGTCACCGGCGGTCGCGAGCTCCACCTCGTGCCCGGCCCCGCGCAGCGCGCGCTCCACCGCGCCCCGCACCGATGGATCGTCCTCCACCAGGAGGACATGCACGGATCGAGTCTAGGTAGGACGGCTAAGAGCCGGATAAGAGACGATCACGCGTCTTCTTAGGGGAGTCTCATGCGTCCGCGGCCGCGCGGTGGTGTCCTGTGGACAGCACCGAACTCGAAAGGACGGACCGGACAATGAAGCATCTCGACAAGGCCCTCGTCGCGGCGGGCGCGACCCTCCTCCTCTCCGGTGGCATCGCCGCGGCGGCGCTCGGCCCGAGCAACATCGGCACCGCGGTCATGAGCTCGCTCCCCGGCGATGTCGCGCTCGCGGTCAACGACCACAGGATCGCCTTCGGTGGGAATGGTCTCCTCACCGCCGCGGCGACCTACCTCGGGATCAGCGAAGACGCGCTTCGCGCCGAGCTCTCAGCGGGCAAGAGCCTCGCCGACGTGGCCGTCGCGAACGGCAAGACGCGTGACGGGCTCGTCGCCGCCCTCGTGCAGACCGCGACGGCCGAGATCGCCACGCTGGTCGACACCAAGGGCGTCTTTCCCGCGCCGCACGCCGGCGGCCCCGTCATGGGCCGACCGCACTTCGGCGCCGACCTCGACGCCGCCGCGACCTACCTCGGCGTGACCGAGGCGGACCTGCGTACGAAGCTCCAGGCTGGCCAGACGCTCGCTGCCATCGCGAACGCGACCGCGGGGAAGAGCCGCGATGGGCTCGTGAACGCGCTCGTCGCCGACGCGACCGCCGACATCGACGCGGCGCAGTCCGCCGGGCGGATCACCGCCGAGCAGGCGACGGCGGCGAAGGCGAAGCTCGCGGCGAAGATCGCCGAGATGGTCGACTCGACCCGCCCGATGGGGCCGCGCTTCGGCTTTGGGCATCGCGGAGGCCGCTAAGAACGCCCCCTCCCATCCCTCCTCACGTGCCGCTGGCCGTGCTTCTCACCACGAGGAGCGCGGCCGCGGCGCGCGCAGCCCCTCTCGTGATGGTCGAGGATGCCGATCGCTTCCATGAACGACTCGACGATGGTCGGGCCGACGAAGCGGAAGCCGCGCCGGCGGAGATCCTTGGAGAGCAGGACCGGATCGCGGAAGGACCACACGTATCGGTCGAAGGACCCGTGCTCGCGCTTCACGGCAAGGAACGCCTTCGCGTTGGCGATCGTCGCGAGGATCTTTGCCCGGTTCCTGACGATGCCCGCGTCGTTCATCAGCCGCCGCACGTCGCGCGCGCCGTAGCCTGCGACCGTCCGCGGTGCGAAGCGGGCGAACGCGCGCCGGTACGCGGCGCGCTTGCGCAGGATCGTCTCCCACGAGAGCCCGGCCTGCGCGCCCTCGAGCGCGAGGAACTCGAAGAGCCGGCGATCGTCGTGCAGCGGCGTGCCCCACTCCCGGTCGTGATACGAGAGGAACGGCTCGCGTGCTGCCCACCGGCAGCGCCTCACCGGCCGCCCCACGCCTGGAGCAGCGGGGGCAGCTCCGCGAGGCGGTCCACCACCGCGTCCGGAGTGACCGGCGAGGGCGGGAAGCCGGAGTCGTTGCGGCGCCACACGCCGCGCATCCCCAGCGCCTTCGCCCCCGAGACGTCGTCGATCTGGCGATCGCCGATCATCACCGCCTCGCGCGGCTCGACCCCCAGACGCCAGGCGATCTCGCGGAAGACGCTGGGGTGCGGCTTCGAATGCGGCAGGTCGGACGTGTACACGAGCTCGTCGAGGAGGTCACCAAGTCCATGTGCCGCGAGGTCGGCGTTGTGCCACTCCGCGGCCCACCAGGTGTTCGAGAGGAGACCGAGCCGGTAGCCGCGCTCGCGGAGCGTGACCAGAGTCTCGCGCGCGTCGGGGAACACGGCCGACCAGCCGGCGACCGCTCTCGCGTAGCCGTCCAGCGTGGCGATGAGCACGTCGTCGCGCACCGACTCGCCGAGCCGCCGCAGGCCGTCGCTCACGAGCGCCGTCGGCGGACCGCTCCAGTGCTCGCGGTCGACGCGCTCCCAGTGGGCCTTCTCCGCTGCGCGCATCGCCGCGATGAAGGCCTCGCGCTCCGGCCAGTCGCGGTCCCCGCCCGCGACCCGCAGGGCGTCGTACGCGAACGACCACTTCGCCGCCGCACCATCCTCCCAATCCGGCCAGTGCACGAGCGTGCCGCCGAGGTCGAAGACGACCGCGCGCGGCGCGGTCACTGAAGGTCGGGGACGCGGACGCGCACGGCGCTGGTCAGGAGCTCGCGTCCGATGATCTCGGAGACGAGCGCGATGTCCGGCGCGAGCACGCGGTCGTGCAGCAGCGCGGGAACGTGCTCGCGGATGACGCGGCGCGCCTCCTCCGCGCCCGGCGCGATGGCCGCCGAGAGGAGGTCGAGGCCTTGCGCGGCGCAGAGCGCCTCGATCGCGAGCACGTCGCGGGTGCTGCGCACCACTGCGGCCAGCTTGTGCGCCGCGTGGACACCCATGCTCACGTGATCCTCCATGCCGGCTGAGGTCGGTACCGACTCGACCGAAGCGGGGAAGGCGCGCAGGCGGTTCTCGGTGACCAGAGCGGCGGCGGTGTACTGGGCCACCATGAAGCCCGAGTCGGTCCCGGGATTCGCGGCGAGGAACGGCGGCAGCCCGCTGGTGTGGCCGTTGGTCATGCGGTCGATGCGCGCTTCGCTGATGTCGGCGAGCTCGGCCACGGCGATCGTGGCGAGGTCGAGCGCGATGGCGACCGGCTGGCCGTGGAAGTTGCCACCGCTCACGATCCGCCGGTCCTCCGCGAAGACGAGCGGGTTGTCGGTGACGGCGTTGATCTCGATCTCCAGGACGCGGCGGACGTAGGCGAGCGCATCGCGCGACGCGCCGTGGACCTGCGGCATGCAGCGGATGGAGTACGGATCCTGGACCCGTGTGTCCCCGATCTTGTGCGACTGCACGTTCGGGCTGCCGCTCATCAGCTCGCGCAGGTTCGCCGCGACGATGCGCTGGCCGGGATGCGGCCGGGCGGCGTTCAGCGCCTCGTCCCACGCCGCGTCGGTCGCGCGAAGGGCCTCGCTCGAGAGCGCGCCGACGATGTCGGCCGTGGTCGCGAGGACCTCGGCGTCGTGCAGCGCGAGGCAGCCGATGGCGGTCATGACCTGCGTGCCGTTCAGCAGCGCGAGGCCTTCCTTCGGCGCGAGCTCGATCGGCCGAAGACCGGCGCGCTTGAGCGCGTCCGCCCCCGGCATCCGCTTGTCGCCGATGAACGCCTCACCCTCGCCGATGAGCACGAGCGCGCAGTGCGCCAGCGGCGCGAGATCGCCCGAGGCGCCGACGCTGCCGTGCATCGGGACGACCGGATGCACGCCGCTGTCGAGCATCCCAAGCAGCAGCTCGACGATCTCGGGGCGCACGCCCGAGCGGCCGGCCGCGAGCGTGTTCGCGCGCAGCAGCAGCACCGCCCGCACCACGTCCACTCCGAGCGGCTCGCCCACGCCCACGGAGTGGCTGCGTACCAGGTTCCGCTGGAGCGCGCGCAGATCGCCCTGCGGGATGCGCACGGTCGCGAGGTCGCCGAAACCGGTGTTCACGCCGTAGACCGGAGCCTCGCCCCCGGCGAGCTCGGAGACGAGCTTCGCCGCATCCTGCATGCGCCGCTCCGCCTGACGGTCCAGCGCGACGGGCGCATGGGCTCGCGCGACGGCGACGACGTCGGCGATGGTGAGGTCGTGCCCCGTGAGACGGAGCGTGGTCATGTGACCTCCTCGAGGTTCATCCGGTACCACGCCGCGAGGTCGGTGTAATGCGCGGCAGCCCCGACGGTCCAGCGCGCGTCCTCGTCGCGCACCTCGCGGACGACGCGCGCCGGGACACCCAGGACGAGCGAGCGCTCCGGCGCTTCGAAGCCCTCCGGGAGCACGGCGCCGGCGCCGACGATCGTGCCGGTCCCCACGCGGTTGCGTCCGACGAGCACGGCCGCCTGGCCGATGAGCACGTTCCGCTCGACGATCGACGAATGCACCAGCGCGGCGTGGCCGATGGTCACGTCCGGACCGATGACCGTCGGCTCGTTCTCGTCGGTGTGGATCGTGGAGTTGTCCTGCACGTTCGAGCGCTCGCCGATCTCGATGCGGTCCATGTCGGCGCGCAGCACCGTCCCGAACCACACCGACGCGCCGGAGCGGATCGTGACGTCGCCGATGAGCACGGCGGTCGGGGCGATGAACGCGTCGGCGGCGACCTGGGGCCGCTTCCCGCGGTAGGCGTAGAGGGGCATCGCTCGTAGAGTATTTGCGATGACCAGCCGATGCCGGAGTCAGGCGTGAACACCCGCGATCTGCGTGTCACCGGCTACCGCCCGCTCATGCCGCCGGCGGTCCTGCTCGACGAGCTGCCGCTGGGTGAGGAGGGCTCCCGGGCCATCGCCGGGTGGCGCCGCGAGGTCGCTGCCATCCTCGGTCGCCAGGACGACCGACTCGTGGTGGTGGCCGGACCCTGCTCCGTCCACGACCCGCGGGCCGCGCTGGAGTACGCCGGCCGGCTGCAGGAACAGAGCCGCGACCTGGGAGCGGACCTGCGCATCGTCATGCGCGTGTACTTCGAGAAGCCGCGGACGACCGTCGGGTGGAAGGGCCTTATCAACGACCCGCGCCTCGACGGGTCCTTTCGCATCAACGAGGGCATCCGTCTGGCGCGCCGGCTGCTCCTGGATGTCGTCGCGCTCGGTCTGCCCGCGGGGTGCGAGTTCCTCGATCCGATCTCGCCTCAGTACATCTCGGACCTGGTGTCCTGGGGCGCGATCGGGGCGCGGACGACCGAGAGCCAGGTGCATCGGGAGCTCGCATCGGGTCTCTCGATGCCGGTGGGCTTCAAGAACGGCACCGGGGGGACGGTGCAGATCGCGATCGACGCGGTCCGGGCGGCGGCGCACCCGCACCGCTTCCTCGGCGTCACCGAGCAGGGTCTCGCGGCCATCGTCATCACCAGAGGCAACCCCGATGGCCATGTCATCCTGCGCGGCGGGGCGCGCGGACCGAACTACGACCGCGACAGTGTGCGCCGTGCGCTCGAGCAGCTCCGCGGATCGGGCGTGGCCGAGCGGCTCTTCGTCGACGCGAGCCATGGCAACAGCGAGCGCGATCACGCGCGCCAGCGTCAGGTGGCGCGCGACCTCGCGGCGCAGATCGCCTCAGGCGAGCGCGGCCTCGTCGGCGTCATGCTCGAGAGCTTCCTGGTGGAGGGCCGGCAGGAGTTGACCGACCCGGCCGCACTCACGTACGGCCAGAGCGTGACCGATGCGTGCATCGGATGGGATGAGACGGTGGCGATCCTGCGTGAGCTCGCGGCCGCGGTCCGCGCGCGCCGCGCGTCGGGTCAGGAGCGCGGCGAGCGGGTGGCGTCCACCAGCCGGTAGCCGAAGCCGCGGGCCGTCTCGATGAGGACCTCGGTGACCTTCGCGTCCTCGAGCTTCTTGCGCAGCCGGCCGACGTGCACGTCCACCAGGCGCGTGTCCGAGCCCGGCTCATAACCCCACACGCCGGTGAGGAGATCATCACGCGTGAACACGCGGCCCGGCTCCGCCGCGAGCGTCCGCAGCAGCTTGAACTCCGTCGGCGTGAGCGGCACCTGCTCCTCGCCGGCGACCGCCTGGACGCTGCCGAGGTCGATCACGAACCGGCCGAAGCGGATCTGGCGCTCGGTGCTCGCACCGTGCGACATGCCGGAGCGCCGCAGCAGCGCGTCGACCCGGGCCACGAGCTCTTCGGTATCGAACGGCTTGGACATGTAGTCGTCCGCCCCGATGCGCAGCCCGACCACCCGGTCCGGCGGATCCTTCTTGGCCGAGACGAAGAGGATGGGGACCTCGCTGCTCCGGCGGAGCTCCAGACAGAGGCTGATGCCATCGAGGCTCGGCATCATGACGTCGAGCGTCACGACGTCCGGCTTGACGCGCTCGAAGGTCTCAAGGGCCTGCCGTGAGTCGGTCACGACGCTCGTCTCGTAGCCCTCCTCGGACAGCACGCTGGAGACGAGCGTGGCGATGTCCGGGTCGTCCTCGACGATCATGACCCGTGCGCCCTCGCGCGAGGGTGCGGTCTGTGGCGCCCGCTGCTGGTCGATCATCCCGGCAGCCCTCGCACGACCCGTGCCACGTGTAACGGCGACGCATCGGCGTCCGGGACCCGCGCGCGTGCGTGCTAGGCGGTGGCGAGGAGGGCCGCGTTCACACGGCGGAGTCGCTCGCCGATCCAAGCTGCCTGTGCGCCGACATGGTCGGGCCAGGGTGCGAAGAAGCGATCGTCGGTCTCGTCCTCGATCTGGCGGCGGGCCGCC
This sequence comes from Candidatus Limnocylindria bacterium, assembly GCA_035699805.1. Taxonomy (GTDB): domain Bacteria; phylum Chloroflexota; class Limnocylindria; order P2-11E; family P2-11E; genus CF-39. The sequence continues at coordinate 18,953 of DASSPF010000110.1, forward strand.
TCGCCCTGGGCGGTGAGGCCGAGGCCCTCCGCGGCCACGAGCCCGTCATCGCGCAGGCGGGCGATGGCGGCGCGGACATCCGCCGGGCGCTGCTGCGTGAGCTTCGCGGCGAGCTGATCCAGATCGGTGGCCTCGCGGCGCCAGAGCCGGGTGAGCACGTCGAGCACCGGGCCGGTGAACCCAGCCTCGCGCCAGGTGGACATATGCGCGTCATCGCGCGCCATCCAGAGGCCGAACAAGGCGTTCTCGAGGGCGACCATCGGGATGCTCGCATCGCTCCCCGCGACGAAGCGCGCCGTCCGGGTCATGTGGTCGCGCGGCAGGTCCGAATCCTCGAGCGCGGTGCGGGCGTCTCCCAGGAGTCCGGCGAGGCGGGCAAGCTCGTCCGCGGGGAGCGGTCGCAGGCTGGCGAGGTAGGCGTCGGCCTCGGCCCGCACACGGGCCGCGAGCACACGCCCCTTGGGTGTGGCGCGCCAACGTCCGCCCACCTCTTCGACGAGCCCCGCACCGCGCGCGGTCGCGCCGGCCGCGAGCCAGCCATCGAAGACGGTGGGATACGGGTTCAGGACGTCCTCGATACGCGACCCTTCGTCCGGCTGCAGGGCCACGCCGGAGACGAGGAACGCGAAGGCGGGGCGGTCGATGCCGTGCTCCTCGAGCACCCGCAGCGGATACGTGAAGCCCGCGCGCCGGCGCTGGAGGAACTCCGGGATCAGCGGGACGAGGTCGGTCGGGTACGGCGGTCTGATCGGCCCATTCTGCGTCAGGCTCAGAAGGCGGCAGAATGTCTGGTGTGAAGGTCGAGGATCTCAGCAAGCAGCGCGACGCGTACCACCTGCTCGACGTGCGCGAGGACGACGAGTGGCGCGCTGGCCGCATCGAGGGCGCGCAGCACATCCCGCTTCGCGAGATCGCTCGCCGCGTCGGTGAGATCCCGAGCGACCGACCCGTCGTGGCGGTGTGCCGCAGCGGCGCGCGGAGCGCTTCCGCCGTGCGCGGCCTCCAGCAGCTGGGCCGCGCCGCGGAGAACCTGGACGGCGGCGTGACCGCGTGGGCCCGCGCCGGCCTTCCGCTGGTCGACGAGCAGGGGCGTCCCGGGAAGGTCATCTAGCCCATCGCTCTCGGCTGGCTGTCGAGCGACGGCCGCAAGCTTCTGCTGACGCGCATCCTGCGGACGTTCGCCTACGGGTACCTCGCCGTGGTCCTCGCCGTCTACCTTGCCCGCCTCGGCTACGACGACCTGCACATCGGGCTGGTCCTCTCGGCGGCCATCGCCGGGTCCGCGGCGATGACCGTGCTCTGGACGCTCCTCGCCGACCGCGTCGGACGGCGGCGTACGGTGGTCATCCTCTCCGCCCTCATGGCCGTCGGCGGCGCGCTGTTCGCTGTGGGGTCGAGCTTCGAGGTGCTGCTCATCGCCGCGTTCACCGGCACGATCTCCGCGACGAGCTCGGAGGTCGGCGCGTTCATCACCGTCGAGCAGGCGATCCTCCCCGAGACCGCACCGCCGGAGCGGCGCACCTGGCTCTTCTCCATCTACGCCTTCGTCGCGAACATCGCCCAGGCGGCCGGCGCGCTCTTCGCCGGCCTCGCCGCGGGCCTCGCCGCGGCATCCGGCCTTGCCGGCCCGGACGCGCTGCGCCCGCTCTTCGTCCTCTACGCGCTCATCGGCCTCGCGAACCTGGCGATCTTCCTGACGCTCTCGGACCGGGTCGAGCTCGCGCGCGTGGAGGGCGAGCGAAAGCTGCTGGGGATCCACCGCTCGCGCGGCGTCGTCGCCCGCCTCTCCGCGCTCTTCGCGCTGGACGCGTTCGCCGGCGGTCTGGTGGTGCAGTCGCTCGTCGCGTATTGGTTCGACCTGCGCTGGGGGTTCACGCCGGCGGAGCTCGGTCTCCTGTTCTTCGGCGTGAACGTGCTGTCGGGGCTCTCGCTCCTGGCCGCCGGCCGCCTCGCGATGCGGATCGGCCTCATCAACACGATGGTGTTCACGCACATCCCGTCGAACGTGTTGCTCATCCTCGTTCCGCTCATGCCGACCGGCGCGCTCGCGGCGGCGCTGTTCCTGGCGCGCATGAGCATCTCGCAGATGGACGTGCCGACGCGGCAGTCGTACACGATGGCGGTGGTCGACCCCGACGAGCGCGTCGCGGCCGCCGGGATCACGAACGTCGCGCGGAACATGGGCACCGTTGCCGCACCAGCGCTTGCGGGCTACGCGTTCTCGGTCGCGGCCCTGGGCGTGCCGTTCTTCGTGGCGGGTGGCCTGAAGATCCTGTACGACCTGCTCGTCTTCCGCTCGTTCCGCGCGCTGAAGCCGCCGGAGGAGACGCGGCCCGCTGGCCCGGCGGCGCCGTCCCAGCCCGGCGCGCCCTAGGCTAGGAGCGTGGCCCGACCGATGGCCGATCCGCGGCATCTCGACAAGGAGTGGCTCGCCCAGCACCTCGCGGAGGAGCGCCACGAGTCCGAGCTGCTGGGCGAGATCCGCGAGGCGCTCTTCGGCATGCAGGACGGCATCGTGAGCACCCTGGCCGTCGCGAGCACCGTCGGCGGGGCCACCGGCGACCGCTACGCGATCCTCGTCGCGGGGATCGCCTCGGCCCTGGCGGGGGTGTTCTCGATGGCCGCCGGGGAATACCTCTCGTCCAAGAGCCAGCGTGAGATCTACGTCGCGCAGATCGAGAACGAGCGCGAGGAGGTCCGCGACCGCCCCGACGAGGCCGAGGCCGAGGTCGCGTACATGCTCGAGGAGGAGGGTCTGGGGGAGGCCGCCGCCCGGCGCGTCGCGGCCGAGCTCGCGCGCGAGCCGGCGGTGCTCCTGAAGACGATGGTCGAGAAAGAGCTCGGCCTGGTGATCGACGAGGGCCGCAGCGCGCTCCAGGGCGCATTCGTCATGGGCGGCTCCTTCGGCCTGGCCGCGCTCGTACCGCTCCTGCCGTACCTGCTCCTCCCGGTCGGCGTGGCGGTGTGGGGATCGATGGTCTTCTCTGCGCTCGTGCTGTTCGTCATCGGCGTGGTGAAGACGCGCTGGACGAAGCGGAACCGCTACACGTCCGGGCTCGAGGTGGTCGCGCTCGCGGCGTTCGCGGGCGTGGCCGGCTACCTCTTCGGCTCGGTCCTGCCCGGTCTGTTGGGGGTGGCCGGCCTCGGGGCCGTCTGATGCTCATCGAGCAGTTCTTCGACCCGGGTCTCGGGCACGCGTCGTACCTCGTCGCCGACCCCGACGACGGGGTCGCGTTCCTTGTCGATCCCGATCGCCACATCGAGATCTACCTGGAGGCCGCCGCACGCCTGGGCGTGCTCATCACGCATTCGTTCGAGACCCACGTGCACAACGACTACGTCGCCGGCTCCACCGCGCTCGCCGCGGCGCGGCCGATCAGCGTGGTGACGGGTGCGGCGGCCGAGGTGACCTATCCGCGCATCGCGCTCGCCGATGGGCAGAGCATCGACGTCGGCGCGCTCCGGGTGCGGTGCCTTGCGACACCCGGCCACACCCCCGAGCACGTGGCGTATCTCGTCGCCGACCTCCGGCGGGCCGACGATCCGCAGTTCCTGTTCAGCGGCGGAGCGCTGCTCGTCGGTCATATCGCCCGCGTCGACCTGCTCGGCCCCGAGCTCGAGGACCGGCTCGCACGGGACGCGTACGACACGCTTCGCGAACGGGTGCTCTCGCTCGCCGATTACGTCGCGGTCTTCCCGACCCACGGCGGTGGCAGCGCGTGCACGTCGTCATCGGTCGCGGGATCACGGTGGACGACGCTGGGCTTCGAGCGCCGACACAACGAGGTCGCCCGGGCGGCGATGTCGGACTACGAGGGATTTCGCGCGGCCATCGCGCACGGCCTGCCCGTCGCGCCGGCCTACTACCCCGGCGTCCGCGCGCTGAACATGGAGGGCGCGCCGCCCGTGGCCGAGCGCGCCCTCGCCCGGCTGCGCGATCCGCTGCCCGCGGAGGCGGCGCTCGTCGATCCGCGGCCGCCGCACGTGTTCGCCGCCGGGCACCGCCGCGGCGCGCTGAACATCGTGGGGAACGATGGGTTCGCCGTCCGCGCGGGCGCGGTCATCCCGTTCGGGTCGCCGCTCGTCCTGCTCACCAGCGACACCGAGCAGGCCGCCACGCTGGCGCGCCAGCTCGCGACCATCGGGTTCGACGACGTGCGCGGCATCGCCGACCCACTCCCGGAGGCCGGTGATCAGATCGAGCGCACGCGCGTCGTCGATGCGCACGAGGCGCAGCGGCTCGCGCACCAAGGCGCGCGGCTCCTCGACGTGCGCGAGCGCTCGGAGTTCGAGGCCGCCCACGCACCCGGAGCGATGCACATCCCGTATCAGGAGGTCGAGCGCCGGCTCGGCGAGCTCCCACCCGGCCGGGACGTCGTCGTGTACTGCGCGAGCGGTGTACGATCGAGTCTGGCCGCAAGCGTCCTCGAACGGCATGGCCGTTCCGTCATCAACCTTCGTGGCGGTCTTGGTGCCTGGGTGAGCGCCGACCTGCCGACCGAGGCGTAGCTCCCCTCAGGCACGCGCCTTGCGGTCCATGGAGGTACCGATGTTCGCATCACATGATTACCGTGTCGTGCTGCGTCCGAGCGACCGACCGGTCGATCAGGACGACCGCGGGCTGCGCGTCGCGTTCGTCGCGTCCGCCGTCCCGCGACGATGCGGGATCGCGACGTTCACGGCCGATCTCGTCGCCGCGGTCAAGGCCGCGCATCCGGGGGTGCGCGCGTCCCAGGCGGCCATCGACGAGCCGGGCACCGCGCGCGCCTACGGTCCGGAGGTCCGCTGGCGGATCCGCCAGGACGACTGGCGCACGTACCGCGACGCCGCGCTCGCGATCAACGCGTCGAACGTTGACGTGGTGAACGTGCAGCATGAGTTCGGGCTGTACGGTCAGTGGCACGACGGGACGTACGACGACCACCTGCGAGTGTTCCTCGAGCACCTCGAGAAGCCCGTGGTCACGACGCTCCACACCGTTCCGCCGAAGCCGGAGCCGTGGATGCGCGATGCCGTACGCGTCGCGTCGGAGCGCAGCGATGTCCTCGTCGTCATGGCGCACACCGCGGCGCGGCTGCTCGCCGACGTCTACGGGGTCGCCAAGCAGCCCGCGGTCATCGAGCACGGCATGCCCGCCATCGAGCCGCGCGGCCGCCACCGTCTGAAGAAACAGCTGGGTGTGGAGGACCGCCAGATCGTCTCGACGTTCGGCCTGGTGGACCCGCGCAAGGGCCTCGAATACGTCATCGAGGCCATGCCGGCGATCGTCGCCGCGCACCCGAGCGCGCTGTACCTCATCGTCGGCCAGACCCATCCCGAGCTCCTGAAGAAGGAGGGCGAGGCCTACCGCAACCTGCTGCTGGAGACGGCGAAGCGAGCCGGGGTGTCCGAGCACGTGAAGTTCGTGAACGAGTACCTGACGCAGCGCCAGATCGTCGACTACCTGCTCGCGACCGACGTGTACGTGACCCCGTACCTCGATCCGAATCAGATCACCAGCGGCACGCTGGCCTACGCGCTGGGCGCGGGGAAGGCCATCGTGTCCACGCCATACCTTCACGCCAGTGAGGTCCTCGACGAGGGGCGCGGCGTGCTCGTCCCATTCCGGGATGCAGCGGCCATCGCCGCCGCGGTCACGCGGATCCTCAAGGACCCGGAGCTCAAGCGATCGCTGGAGCAGCGCTCCTACGAATACGGGAAGGAGATGGCGTGGCCGGCCATCGGCCGCCGGGTCGTCGCGCTCATGCGAGACGTGGTGGATGCGCGCGACGCGGCCCCCGAGCCGACCAGCCTGGAGACAGCATGAGCATGGGACGCAGACTTGCCGAGAATCCGATCCTGATCGCGCGGGACGTCCGCCCGTCACTGCCGTCGCTGGAGGTCGTGTCGGTGTTCAACGCCGCGGCCGCGCGCGTCGGCGACGAGATCGTCCTGCTGCTCCGCATCGCGGAGCGGCCGCGCACCGATGTGCGGCCCGGCCCCGACGCGATGACGCTCGACTTCGATCAGCCGCATCCGATCCTCCATCCGCTGCCCGCGCGGTACCGCGACCAGGAGCTCGTCGGCATGTGCTTTCTCGATGCTCGGCACACGCCCCCGCAGGTGGTGGTGGCGTACATCCCCGCCGACCTCCCTGGCCTGGATCTGCGCGACCCGCGCTCGATCCGCTATCGGAACAACACCGGGTATCTGCGCATGGCCAACGAGGGGCACATCGACTTCCTCGCGCAGATGAGCCACCTGCGCGTCGCGCGCAGCCGGGACGGCGTGCACTTCACCGTCGACGACGAGCCGGCGATCGCGCCGCTGACGGAGATGGAGGAGTACGGAGTCGAGGATGCGCGGGCCACGCTCATCGAGGGCATCTGGCACGTGACCTACGTCTCCGTGTCGCGCTGGGGGATCACCACGAGCCTCGCGACGACGCGTGACTTCCGCTCCTTCGAGCGGAAGGGCGTGATCTTCCTTCCCGATCACAAGGATGTCGTGCTCTTTCCCGAGGCGATCGACGGGAAGTACGTCGCGCTCACTCGTCCGATGCCGCAGTCGTTCAGCCGGATCTTCGGGATCTGGATCGCCTTCAGTGACGATCTGCGCGAGTTTGGCGGCCACGCGACGCTCGCCCTGCCGCGCTGGGGCTACTGGGACGAGCTGCGGACCGGCGCCTCGGCCGTGCCGTTCCGGACCGAGCACGGCTGGCTCGAGCTCTACCACGGCGTCGACCGCAACACGACCTACGCCATGGGGGCACTGCTCCTGGACCTGAAGGATCCGCGCAAGGTCATCGCCCGCTCGCCCAAGCCGATCCTCGAGCCGGTCGAATCGTACGAGCGGATGGGTCTGTTCAACGACACCGTGTTCTCGTGCGGGCACGTGGACCTGGGGAATGGCGACATCCGCATGTACTACGGCGCCGCGGACTCGGTGATGGCCGCCGCGGACTTCCGCGTCGCGGACATCGTGGCCAGCCTCGAGCCATGGCAGGGCGCCGCGGAGCGCCTCGTCACCGTCTGATGCTGCGGCACCTCCGCCGTCTCACCGGTCCGGTCGAGGCGGCCGGACCGCAGGCCTGCGCGATCGCCGTCTACGCCGATGCGACGGCGCGCACGTTCCCGGCGGCCGATCTCGGCTACGAGGGCGTCGCCTGTGTGGACGACGCGGCGCGGGCCGCCATCCTGCTCGGCGATGTCTGGGAGGCGACCGGGTCCGCGTCGCTGCGCGGCTGGGCGACCGGTCTTCTCGACTTCGTCCACTACATGCAGCTCGACGACGGACGCTTCGTGAACTTCATCACCGGCTGGGACGGCGCGCGCAACATGACCGGACCCACGTCGTTCCCGGGCGGTGGCTTCTGGCAGGCGCGCGGCATGCGCGCGCTGGCCAAGGCATGGCTCGTCTTCGATGACGAGCGCGCGCGCCGCGGGCTCCTGCGCGGTCTCGCGTTCGTCCGCGGCGAGCGCGACGTCCCACCCGACATCCGCTCGATCCACGCCATGACCGCGATGGACCTCCTGCGTGCCGGGCGCATGCCCGAGCTCCGCGCGGATCTGGAGCGCTGGTGCGACGAGATCGCCGCGCTGCGCCGCGGTGCCGTCCTGCTGGACAACCCGGACGAGAGCGAGCCGCATCTGTGGGGCCATGTGCAGGAGGGCGTGCTCGCCGACGCGGGGGCCTTCCTCGGCCGTCCGGATCTCGTCGCGATCGCGCGAGCGAGCGCGCTCGCGTACCTCGCGCCGCTCATCGCGAGCGGCTTCGATGCGCCGACCGTCCAGCCGTACGGCGTCGCCTCGGCGATCCACTGCGTGGATCGTCTTGCGGCCGCGACCGGCGAGCCTCTCTTCGCGGATCTTGCGGCGCAAGCGCGGGCCTGGTTCGACGGGCGCAACCCCAGCGGCCGACCGGTGTACGACCGGCAGCAGGGGCGCGTGCACGACGGCGTGGACGACGGCGTGTTGAATCCGCACTCCGGCGCGGAGTCGAACATCGTCGCGGCCCAGGCGCTGCTCGATGACGTGATCCGCCTCGCGGCCCCCGCCGCGCGCACGGCCTGACACCCGCGCGTCACCGCAGGCCCGTACGCTTGTCCTCATGACCCGAGTGCTCGTCCTCGTCGTCGCGGTCATCGCGGTGGCCGCTGCGGCCGGCATCTCGCTGGGCCTGCTCGCGTCGACCGATCCGCGCGTCAGCGGCGTCCCGGTCGCGGCCGGCGGTCCGTTGCCGCTGCCGGTCGAGCTCGATCCCGAGGAGCTGCTCGCCGATCCGAACGCTCCGCCCATGGCCCTGGCTCCGCCGGGTGGCGCGATCATCCAACAGGGTGTGGTGCGACTGCCGAAGCCGAAGGTCGACCTCGCTGGACCGCGGCGTGTCGGTCTTCAGGTCGGTCACTGGCAGACCGACACGGTGCCGGCGGAGTACGGGACGCGGATCACCTTCCAGACGGGGACGAGCTGGGAGGGGATCACGGAGGTCGAGGTCGTGGCCGAGATCGCCGAGCGCATCAAGGTGCTCCTCGAGGCGCAGGGCATCGCGGTGGACATCCTGCCGACGACCGTGCCGGTGGGCTACCTCGCGGACGCGTTCGTGTCGCTGCATACGGACGGCGACGGCGTGGGCGAGCTGTCGGGGTTCAAGCTGGCACATGGCTTCCGGCGCGGGCCGTTCGAGGA